>JBIIUM010000083.1:0-12320 GCA_044339985.1 Burkholderiales bacterium
CGACTACGGCGTGCCGTTGCTGGGCGCGTTGCCGCTGGACCTGAAGATCCGGCTGCAGGCGGACTCGGGCAAGCCCACCGTGGCCGCCGAGCCCGACAGCCCCGTGGCCCGTATTTACCGCGACATCGCCCGACGCGCGGCGGCGCGCATGGCACGCCTCGCGGCCACCGGTGCCGGCGCCATGCCGCGCATCGCCATCCAGAACACCTGACGACCGAGGCGCCATGAGCATCAAGAGCGACCGCTGGATCCGGCGCATGGCCGAGCAGCACCGCATGATCGAACCCTTCGAACCGCGCCAGGTGAAGGAGGCCGGCGGTAGCCGCATCGTGTCCTACGGCACCTCGAGCTATGGTTACGATGTGCGCTGCTCCGACGAATTCAAGCTGTTCACCGACATCAACACCACCATCGTCGACCCCAAGGCCTTCGACCCGAAGTCCTTCGTGGACTTCAAGGGCCCGTACTGCATCATCCCGCCCAACTCCTTCGCGCTGGCGCGCACCGTGGAATACTTCCGCATCCCGCGCAACGTGCTGGTGGTGTGCCTGGGGAAGAGCACATATGCGCGTTGCGGCATCATCGTCAACGTCACGCCGCTGGAGCCCGAATGGGAAGGCCACGTGACGCTGGAGTTCTCCAACACCACGCCGTTACCCGCCCGGATCTACGCCAACGAGGGCGTGGCGCAGGTGCTGTTCCTCGAATCCGACCCCGACGACGTTTGCGAGACCTCCTACCGCGACCGCGGCGGAAAGTATCAAGGTCAAAGCGGCGTCACCCTTCCGAAGATCTAGCTGCCGTCGCCGGCACGGCCGCCGCGACGGGGAGAACACTGCGATGAGATTCCGCTTTCCCGTCGTGATCATCGACGAGGACTTCCGTTCCGAGAACGCCTCCGGCCTCGGTGTGCGCGCGCTGGCCAAGGCCATCGAGGAGGAGGGCATCGAGGTGCTGGGGGTCACCAGTTACGGCGACCTTTCCTCTTTCGCCCAGCAGCAGTCGCGAGCCTCGGTTTTCATTCTGTCCATCGACGATGAACAGTTCACCTCGGCGGAGGATGCCGAGAAGGCCATCTCCGAGCTGCGCGCCTTCGTGGCGGAAATCCGGTTCCGCAACCTGGACATCCCGATCTTTCTGTACGGCGAGACGCGCACCTCGCGGCACATCCCCAACGACGTGTTGCGCGAGCTGCACGGCTTCATCCACATGTTCGAGGACACGCCGGAATTCATCGCGCGCCACGTGGCGCGGGAAGCGCGCGCCTACCTCGACTCGCTGCCGCCGCCGTTCTTCCGCGCACTCACGCACTACGCCGCGGATGGCTCCTATTCGTGGCACTGCCCCGGGCACTCCGGCGGGGTGGCCTTCCTCAAGAGCCCCGTGGGGCAGATGTTCCACCAGTTCTTCGGCGAGAATCTGCTCAGGGCGGACGTATGCAACTCGGTGGACGAACTGGGCGCGTTGCTCGACCACACCGGGCCGGTGGCGGCCTCGGAGCGAAACGCCGCGCGCATCTGCCATGCCGATCACCTGTTCTTCGTCACCAACGGCACCTCCACTTCGAACAAGATCGTCTGGCACTCGTGCGTCGCTCCCGGCGACGTGGTTCTGGTGGACCGCAACTGCCACAAGTCCATCCTGCACGCGATCACCATGACGGGCGCGATCCCCGTGTTCCTGATGCCCACCCGAAATCACTACGGCATCATCGGGCCCATCCCGCTGGCGGAGTTCTCCGAGGAATCCATCGAGCGCAAGATCGAGGCGAACCCCTTCGTGCGCGGCAAGAACAAGCGTCCCCGCATCCTCACGCTCACCCAGAGCACCTATGACGGCGTGATCTACAACGTGGAGACGATCAAGCAGATGCTCGACGGCAAGGTGGATACGCTGCTGTTCGACGAAGCCTGGCTGCCGCACGCCGCCTTCCACGACTTCTACGGCGACTACCACGCCATCGGCGCCGAGAGGCCGCGCTGCCGCGAGTCGATGATCTTCTCCACCCAGTCCACCCACAAGCTGCTGGCCGGCCTGTCGCAGGCCTCGCAGATTCTGGTGCAGGACTCCGATCAACGCGCCCTCGACCGCGATGTCTTCAACGAAGCCTACCTCATGCACACCTCCACGTCGCCGCAGTACGCCATCATCGCCTCGTGCGATGTGGCGGCGGCCATGATGGAGCCGCCCGGGGGCACGGCGCTGGTGGAGGAATCGATCCTCGAGGCGCTCGACTTCCGCCGCGCCATGCGCAAGGTGGACGAAGAGTACGGCGAGGCTTGGTGGTTCAAGGTGTGGGGCCCGGACTACCTCGCCGGCGAGGGTATCGGCGAACGCGATGACTGGGTGCTGCGCTCGGGCGATCGCTGGCACGGCTTCGGCGATCTCGCGCCAGGCTTCAACATGCTCGATCCCATCAAGGCGACCATCATCACGCCAGGCCTGGCGGTGGACGGTGCCTTCACCGAGCCCGGCATCCCTGCCGCCATCGTCACCAAGTACCTCTCCGAGCACGGCATCATCGTGGAGAAGACCGGTCTGTACTCGTTCTTCATCATGTTCACCATCGGCATCACCAAGGGCCGGTGGAATTCCCTGCTCACCGAGTTGCAGCAGTTCAAGGACGATTACGACCGCAATCAGCCGCTATGGCGCGTTCTTCCGGAGTTCGTCCAGCGTCACTCGCGCTACGAGCGCGTGGGCCTGCGAGACCTGTGCACCAGCATCCACGACGTGTACCGGCGCAACGACGTGGCGCGCCTCACCACCGAGATGTATCTGTCGAGCATGGAGCCGGCCATGAAGCCGGCCGACGCCTTTGCCAGAATGGCCCATCGCGAGATCGAGCGCGTGCCCGTGGATCAGCTCGAGGGAAGGGTCACGGCGGTTCTGCTCACCCCCTATCCGCCGGGCATCCCGCTGCTGATCCCCGGGGAGCGTTTCAACACCACCATCGTGCGGTACCTGCAGTTCGCCCGCGAGTTCAACAGCGCGTTCCCGGGTTTCGAGACCGAGATCCACGGCTTGGTGGACGAGGTGGTGGACGGCCAGTTGCGCTACTTCGTGGACTGCGTTCGATAGGGGCGCACCGCGGCCGCGGCGGGTCTCAGGCGCGCCGCTCGTACACCACGAAGTCGTATCGCATGCCGTCGGGCGAGGTGTGGGGCTCGCGCCACGTTTCCGTCCAATGCGCCGGATCGCGGGGCGGGAAGTGGGCGTCGCCCTCCACCTCCTGGTGCAGCTCGGTGAGCTGCAACCGGTGGGCCAGGGGCAGGGCGGCCGCATACAGCTCGCCCCCGCCGATCACGAACACCTCCGGGGCGCCAGCCAGCGCCTCCAGCGCGCTGCCCAGGTCGGGGAACACCTCGGCACCAGAGGGCCGGTAGTCGGCCTGGCGCGTGATGACGATGTTTCGCCTTCCGGGAAGCGGCCGGCCGATGGATTCCCAGGTGCGCCGTCCCATCAGCACCGGGTGGCCAAGGGTGAGCGCCTTGAAGCGCCGCAGGTCCTCGGGCAGGTGCCAGGGAAGTGCGCCCTGGCGTCCGATGACCCGGTTGCTGGCCAAGGCGGCAATCAGGCTGATGCGCCGAGACATCCCCGTCACACCGCCACCGGCGCCTTGATGTGCGGGTGGGGGTCGTAGCCCACCAGCGTGAAGTCCTCGAAACGAAAGCCGAACAGATCGCGCACCGCCGGGTTGATGCGCATTTGCGGCAGTGGTCGCGGGACGCGCGCCAGCTGCTCGCGGGCCTGGTCGAGGTGATTGAGGTACAGGTGCGCGTCGCCGAAGGTATGCACGAACTCGCCGGCGCGCAGATCGCACACCTGCGCCACCATCAGCGTGAGCAGCGCATAGGAGGCGATGTTGAAGGGCACGCCCAGAAAAACGTCGGCGCTGCGCTGGTAGAGCTGGCACGACAACCGGCCGTCGGCCACGTAGAACTGGAACAGCGCGTGGCACGGCGCCAGCGCCATGCGCGGAATGTCGGCGGGGTTCCAGGCGCTCACCAGCAGGCGGCGAGAGTCCGGGTTGCGGCGGAGTTCCTGTACCAATTGGGCGATCTGATCCACATGTCCGCCCCCGGGGGTGGGCCAGGAGCGCCACTGATGACCGTACACCGGCCCCAGATCCCCGTTGGCGTCGGCCCACTCATCCCAGATAGTGACGCCGTGCTCGCGCAGGTAGGCGACGTTGGTATCGCCCTTCAGGAACCACAGAAGTTCGTGAATGATGGATTTCACGTGCAGCTTCTTGGTGGTGACCAGGGGAAACCCCTGGGCCAGATCGAAGCGCAATTGGGCGCCGAAGATGCTGAGGGTGCCCGTGCCGGTGCGGTCGGTCTTGCGCGCGCCGGTGTCGAGGATGCGGCGCATCAGGTCGTGGTATTGCTCCATGGCGGGCGTGCTCGGGACGGGGATTGCCGGGATTCTATGCGCTGTGACGGGCCCTGCCGGGCGCCCTCCCGGCCGCGGCGAGCGTGCTAGCATCGAAGGCCGTTTTTCAAGGATTCCAAACGATGTCCGGCAACACCTTCGGGCGTTTGTTCTGCGTCACCTCCTTCGGTGAAAGCCACGGACCCGCGATCGGCTGCGTGGTGGATGGCTGCCCGCCCGGCATGGAACTGTCGGAGGACGACATTCAGCCCGAACTGGACCGGCGCAAGCCCGGCACGTCGCGCTTCGTCACCCAGCGCAAGGAAAGCGACACCGTGGAGATTCTGTCCGGGGTGTTCGAAGGCCGCACCACCGGAACGCCGATTGCCATGCTGATCCGCAACACCGACCAGCGCAGCCAGGATTACGGCAACATCGCGGAGTCGTTCCGGCCCGGGCACGCCGACTACACCTACTGGCAGAAGTACGGCATCCGCGACCATCGCGGCGGGGGCCGCCAGTCGGCCCGGGAAACCGCCGTGCGCGTGGCAGCGGGCGCGGTGGCGAAGAAGTGGCTGCGCAGCCGTCATGGCGTGGAGGTGAAGGGTTGCCTGTCGCAACTCGGGCCGATTCCCCTCGCGGTGCGCGATTGGTCGGCGGTGCATGCCAATCCGTTCTTCAGTGCCGATCCCACGGCGGTGCCTGCGCTCGAAGACTTCATGGATGCGCTGCGCAAGTCCGGCGACTCGGCAGGGGCGCGCGTTACCGTGGTGGCCACGGGTGTGCCGCCTGGCTGGGGCGAGCCGGTGGACGACAAGCTCGATGCGGACATCGCCTACGCCATGATGGGCATCAACGCCGTCAAAGGCGTGGAGATTGGCGTGGGCTTCGCGGCCGTGGCGCAGAAGGGCACGGAGCACGGCGACGAAATGACGCCCGAGGGTTTCCTGTCCAACAATGCCGGCGGCATCCTCGGTGGCATCTCCACCGGTCAGGACATCGTGGTGCACGTGGCCATCAAGCCCACCTCGAGCATCCGGCTGGCGCGCCGTTCCATCGACAAGGCCGGCAATCCCGTGAGCGTGGAGACCTTCGGGCGCCATGATCCGTGCGTGGGCATTCGCGCAACGCCCATTGCCGAGGCCATGCTGGCGTGCGTGCTCATGGACCATGCGCTGCGCCACCGGGCCCAGAACGCCGACGTGACGGTGTCCACGCCGCGCATTGCCGCCCAGGCGCCGGAGGGCGCCCGTGCGCGCTTTCCGCTGCAGCCCAGCCGGGCTTCCACCGATCCCCACGAGAGCTGACCGGTCCGTGGCGTCTTTCCCGCGGCGACGCTTCTCCCGTACGCCTCGCTGACCCATGGCGGGGATTGAGCGGCTGCGCGAAATCGCCGCGGCGGACTGGCAGGACATTTCCGGTGCCGGTGTGGTGGCGGTGGCGGCTTTCGCCGCCTTCTGCATGTACTTCGGCCACACCGGTGAGCGCTGGGTACACGTGCTGGACGGTGCCAACCTGGCCTTCCACGAGGCCGGTCATCCCATCTTCGGCCTGCTGCTCGGTGAGAGCATCACCGTGTATGGCGGCACACTCGGGCAACTGGTGTTCCCCGTGGTGGCGGCGGTGGCCTTCTGGGGGCGGCGGGAGGCGTGCTCCTTCGCCACCGCGGTGGTGTGGCTGAACGAAAACCTGTGGAACATCGCGCGCTACATGGCCGATGCGCGCGCCCGCGAGCTGCCGCTGGTGGGCGGTGGCGAGCATGACTGGACCGAAATCCTCACCCGATGGGGCGTGCTGCATCTGGACACCGCCTTGGCCGGGTGGCTGCGGCTGGGGGGCTGGGCGGGCATGCTGGCGGTAGTGGGCTGGCTCACCTGGCGCTGGCGCTCCGACCGGCAGTGGTCATGAGCGGGCCTGGCCGCTTCAAGATTCTCCGGCCGCGGCGCGGCTCGAACACGCGGTCATCCGATGGAGCGCCGGTGCCCCATGGCGGCAGCGGCGGCGTGCCAGCGCTGCAGCTGTCCGCCTTTTACTTCTGCTATTTCGCTTTCCTCGGCGCGTTCGCGCCCTTTTGGGCGCTGTACCTGCAGTCCCAGGGGCTGACGGCGGCGCAGATCGCGGTGTTGCTGGCGCTGGTGCCCGTGACGCGGGTTTTTGGGCCTACGTTCTGGGGCTGGATGGCGGACCGGCGCGGCCGGCGCGCCGGTGTGATCCGCCTCACCACCGCGGCTACGCTGGTGAGCTTCTGTGGCGTGTTTGCGGACAGCGGGTTTGCATGGCTGTTCGCGGTGATGCTGGTGATGAACCTGTTCTGGTCGGGCTCGCTGCCGCTGGTGGAGGCCACCACCATGGGACACCTGGGCGATGGCGTGTCGCGCTATGGGCGTATCCGCGCCTGGGGGTCGGTGGGCTTCGTGGCAGTGGTGGTGGGCGCAGGCCAATTGCTGGATGTGCAGGGCATCGGCGCCCTGCCATGGGTGATCGCCGGACTGCTGGCGCTGCACCTGGCGAGCGCCTTCACGGTGCCCGAGGCGCCCGGGTATTCCCACAGCGCGGAACATGCCCCCGTCTGGGACATCCTGCGGCGGCCTGAAGTGCTGGCGCTGTTCGGGGGCTGCTTCCTGCTGGCGGTTTCCAACGGGCCCTACCACACCTTCTATTCCATCTGGCTGGTGGAGCACGGTTATCGCAAGGCCGACGTGGGCTTGCTGTGGGCGCTCGGGGTGGTGGCGGAGATCGTGGTGTTCATGGCCTGGACCCCGCTGGCGAGCCGCTGGTCCCTGCGGGCGCTGCTGCTGGGTGCCTACGGCGTGACGACGCTGCGCTTCCTGGCCATCGGCTGGCTGCCGTTTTCGCTGACGGCGGTCATCCTGGCGCAGGTGGCGCATGCGGCCACCTTTGGATTTTTCCACGGGGCAGCGGTGGCTCTCACGCACCGTTTCTTCCGCGGCCGGCACCAGTCCAAGGGCCAGGCGCTCTACTCGGGAGTGGGCTTCGGTGCGGGCGGCGCCGCCGGCGGGTTGCTGGCCGGCATCCTGTGGGAACCAGCCGGCGGCGCCTGGACCTTCACCGCCGGTGCGGTCATGGCAGCGGTGGCCTTCGCAGTGACCGCCCGCTGGCTGCGCCTGCCCTCCCAGGGGGCGGCCGGCTGAAGGCCTTGTGACATAATCCGCCGCTCTCTGGAGGCACGTTCATGCAGTCGCAGTCCACCATCGCCCGGACCCTCTACGACAAGCTCTGGGATTCTCATGTGGTGCGCCAGGAGCCCGATGGCACGGCGCTGGTTTACATCGACCGCCATCTGGTGCACGAGGTCACCAGCCCACAGGCTTTCGAGGGCCTCAAGCTGGCGGGCCGCAAGCCCTGGCGGCCGGGCTCCATCGTGGCCACCGCGGATCACAACACGCCCACGCGCGACTGGGACCAGGGCATTCGCGATCCCATATCGCGATTGCAGGTGGAAACCCTCGACGCCAACATCCGCGAGTTCGGAGCCAAGGCGTATTTTCCCTTCCTCGACAGCCGGCAGGGCATCGTGCATGTGATCGGTCCGGAGCAGGGTGCCACCCTGCCGGGCATGACGGTGGTGTGCGGCGACTCCCACACCAGCACCCACGGCGCCTTTGCCGCGCTGGCCTTCGGCATCGGCACCTCGGAAGTGGAGCACGTGCTGGCCACGCAGACCCTAAACATGAAAAAGGCCAGGAGCATGCTGGTGAGGGTGGAGGGCCGCCTGGGCCGCGGCGTCACCGCCAAGGACATCGTACTGGCGCTCATTGGCCGCATCGGCACGGCGGGCGGCACGGGCTGCGCCATCGAGTTTGCCGGGTCGGCCATCCGCGCCCTGTCCATGGAGGGCCGCATGACCCTGTGCAACATGGCCATCGAAGCAGGCGCCCGGGCCGGCATGGTGGCCGTGGACGACACCACCATCGACTACTTGCGCGGGCGAGCCTTCGCGCCCCAGGGACCGCTGTTCGAGCGCGCAAGTGCCGCCTGGCGTTTGCTTGCGAGCGACGCGGGCGCGCGCTTCGACGTGGTGGTGGACGTGGAGGCTGCCGCCATCGAGCCCCAGGTCACCTGGGGCACGTCGCCGGAAATGGTGGGCCCCGTGAGCGGGCGTGTGCCCAATCCTGCCGCGCTGGATGACCCGGTGCGCCGTGCTTCGCTTGAGCGGGCATTGCACTACATGGGCCTGCAGCCGGACACACCCATCGTGGACATTGCCATCGACAAGGTGTTCATCGGTTCGTGCACCAACTCGCGTATCGAGGATTTGCGCGCCGCGGCCGAGGTGGTGAAAGGGCGCTCGGTGGCCGGGAACGTCAAGCTTGCCCTGGTGGTGCCCGGCTCGGGGCCGGTGAAGCGGCAGGCCGAGGCGGAGGGGCTGGATCAGGTGTTTCGCGCTGCGGGGTTCCAGTGGCGCGAGCCGGGTTGCTCCATGTGCCTGGCCATGAATGATGATCGTCTCGAACCGGGTGAGCGCTGCGCCTCCACCTCGAACCGCAATTTCGAGGGGCGGCAGGGAACGGGCGGACGCACCCACCTGGTGAGCCCTGCCATGGCTGCGGCCGCTGCCGTGGCGGGCCGTTTCGTCGACGTTCGCGCGCTCTAGGAGGCCGCCATGGAGAAATTCACCATTCTCGATGGCCTGGTGGCGCCCCTCGACCGTCCCAACGTGGATACCGACGCCATCATCCCGAAGCAGTTCCTGAAGTCAATCAAGCGCACCGGCTTCGGACCAAACCTGTTTGACGAGTGGCGCTACCTGGATCACGGCGAACCGGGCATGGACAACGCTAGGCGGCCGCTGAACCCCGAATTCGTGCTTAATCAGCCCCGTTACCGCGGCGCGCGCATTCTGCTGGCGCGCGACAACTTCGGCTGTGGCTCGTCCCGGGAGCATGCCCCCTGGGCGCTGATGGACTTCGGCTTCCGCGCGGTGATTGCACCCAGTTACGCTGACATCTTTCACAACAACAGTTACAAGAACGGACTGCTGCCGGTGGTGCTTCCGGCGGCGATGGTGGACGAGCTGTTCCGGCATACGGTGGCAACGCCTGGTTACCGGCTCACCATCGACCTCGCAGCGCAAAAGGTGGTCACGCCCGAGGGCCGCGCCTTCGGCTTCGAGGTGGATGGGTTCCGCAAGCACTGCCTGCTGGAGGGCCTGGACGAAATCGGCCTGACGCTGCGCCACGCCGAGGAGATCCGCGCCTTCGAGGCGCGCCACCGGGCGTCCCAACCCTGGCTATTCGACTGAGACGACATACCATGAAGATCGCAGTCCTGCCCGGCGATGGCATCGGGCCAGAGATCGTTGCCGAGGCCATCAAGGTCCTCGATACCCTTCGGCGAGACGGCTTGAAGGTCGAGATGGAGACTGCCCCCATTGGCGGCGCGGGGTTCGATGCTGCTGGAGATCCGTTGCCCGATGCGACCCTCGCGCTCGCCCGGCAGGCCGATGCAGTGCTGCTCGGTGCCGTAGGGGGGCCCAAGTACGACGCATTGCCGCGCGACAAGCGCCCGGAGCAAGGACTGCTGCGCATCCGTCAGGCGCTGGGGGTGTTCGCGAATCTGCGCCCAGCCATCGTTTACCCGGAGCTCGCGGCAGCCTCATCGCTCAAGCCCGAACTGGTGGCAGGGCTCGACCTGATGATCCTTCGGGAGCTCACCGGCGACATCTATTTCGGGCAGCCGCGCGGCCAGCGCCGCCTTGATGACGGACAACGCGAGGGTTTCGACACCATGAAGTACTCGGAGTCGGAGATCCGCCGCATCGGCCGTGCCGGGTTCGAGATCGCCCGCGGGCGCGCCAAGAAGCTGTGCTCGGTGGACAAGGCCAACGTGCTGGACACCAGCATCCTGTGGCGGCAGGTGATGGAGGAGCTGGCCCGCGACTTCCCGGACGTGGTGCTTACCCACATGTACGTGGACAATGCCGCCATGCAACTGGTGCGCGCGCCGCGGCAGTTCGACGTGATGGTGACGGGCAACATGTTTGGCGACATCCTCTCGGACGAGGCGTCCATGCTGACGGGTTCCATCGGCATGCTGCCCTCGGCGTCGCTCGATGAGCACGGCAAGGGGTTGTATGAGCCCATCCACGGCTCGGCGCCGGACATCGCCGGCAAGGGCGTGGCCAATCCGCTGGCCACCATTCTCTCCGTGGCCATGCTGCTGCGGCACAGCGGCCGGAATGAAACCTTCGCTGCCCGTATCGAATCGGCTGTCCGGGACGTGCTCGCCGCAGGGCTTCGCACCCCCGACATCGCACAACCGGGAGAACCGGTGATCGGCACGGCGCGGATGGGAGACGCCGTCGTTTCGGCGCTGGCGCGCCACAAGTCCTGACGCCAGACGGGTCAAGCGGAGAAATCAAGATGGCCAACATGCAAGTGGGGTTCGTGGGCTGGAGAGGCATGGTGGGTTCGGTGCTTCTGCAGCGCATGGTGTGGGAGCGTGACTTCCTGGATGTGGAGCCGGTTTTCTTCAGCACGTCCAACGCTGGTGGCGACGGGCCGGTCATCGGCCGGGAAGTGGGGCCCCTGAAAGATGCGAACGATCTCAAGGCGTTGAGCGCCCTGCCCGTGATCGTTTCCTGCCAGGGGGGGGACTACACGGCAGACGTTTACCCGAAGCTGCGCGATGGGGGGTGGACGGGCTACTGGGTCGACGCCGCCTCCACCTTGCGCATGCAGGGCGATGCAGTGATCGTCCTCGACCCCGTGAACCGGGACGTCATCGACCGCGCGCTCACTGGCGGCGTCAAGAACTTCATCGGCGGTAATTGCACCGTCAGCCTGATGCTCATGGCGCTCGCGGGGCTTTTTCGCGCCGGCCTGGTGGAGTGGATCACCTCCATGACGTATCAGGCGGCCTCGGGCGCGGGGGCTCAGCATATGCGGGAACTGGTACAGCAGATGGGCAGCGCCCATGGCGCAGCCGCAAGCCTTCTCGCGCTGCCCGGCGCCACCATCATGGACATCGACCGCGCAGTGGCCCAGGCGCTCAACAGTAACGATTTCCCCGTGGAGCAATTCGGCCACCCCCTGGCAGGCAGCCTGCTGCCCTGGATCGACAAGGATCTCGGCAATGGCCAGAGCCGCGAAGAATGGAAGGGCATGGCCGAGACCAACCGGATCCTCGGGCTCCCCGATGCAACCATTCCCGTGGACGGCGTTTGCGTGCGCATTGGTGCCATGCGATGCCATAGCCAGGCGCTCACGATCAAGCTCAAGCGCGACGTGCCGCTTGCCGATATCGAGGACATGCTCGGTTCGGCCCACCCGTGGGCCAAGGTGGTTCCCAATCGGCGCGAGGACAGCCTGCGTGAACTTACCCCTGCGGCGGTTTCAGGAAGGCTTGAGGTCCCCGTGGGCAGGCTGCGCAAACTGCCCATGGGGTCCCAGTATCTGTCCGCCTTCACGGTAGGCGACCAATTGCTGTGGGGCGCTGCTGAGCCACTGCGTCGTATGCTTCGAATTCTTGTGGAGCGTTTGTGAGGTTGCGCTCTCCCGCCTGACCACGCTCGCGTCCATGGACTGTGAAACGCCCCCTGCGCCCGGAGCGTTGGTAAGAGGAAAGATTAGCTTGCGCCGGTAACCCCATGATGTTACTTTCGTTATAAATCCCAAAATGTATGGGTGGCTTGGTGGCTAAAACCTTTTTTTCCCGGTGCGCTGCGGCGCTGTATTTGTTGTTGAGCGCATCCATCGCTACGGCGGCGGGCTTGGGCAAGCTCACGGTCATATCCGCGCTCGGGCAGCCCTTTCGCGGCGAAATCGACTTGGTTTCGGTCACCAAAGAAGAACAGGGACTTCTCAATGTCCGGTTGGCCTCGCCGGAGGCTTTCAGGCAGGCGGATGTACCCCTCACCACCTTTGTTTCCAACCTGAAGATATCCATCGATACCCGCCCCAGTGGAGAACAGTTCGTCAAAGTCA
>JBIIUM010000084.1:0-12276 GCA_044339985.1 Burkholderiales bacterium
CATCGCAGCGCCGGAGAACGTGCCGGTCTTGAGTTGGCTGGTGCTCCGTGGCCGTTGCCGAGGCTGCAGGGCCCCCATCTCCGCACGTTATCCCGCCGTTGAGGTCCTCACCGGCATGCTGAGCGGGTTAATGGCGTGGCAGTTTGGATGGGGCCTCGCGCTGGCTGCGGCGCTTGTTTTCACTTGGGCGGTCGTTTCGCTTGCCTTCATTCACTTCGACACCGGCGAGTTGCCCAGTGCCATTACATTGCCGCTGGTGTTGGCCGGGTTGGCCTTCAACCTTGGGGGGTGCTTCGCACAGCCTGGCCAGGCGGCACTCGGGGCCATGGCCGGCTGGGTGATTCTGGGGGCCATTCGATTGCTCGCGGCGCGCCGTGCCGGGTACGATTCGCTGGGGCGAGGCAGCCCGTTGCTCGGTTCAGCCGCGGGGGCGTTCTTTGGATTGGCGCCCCTGCCGTGGCTCCTGGCTTTTTGGGCGATACTGGTGCTCACGGGCCGTCTGATCCTGCGCCGCGGGCCTCTTCCTGTGGGACTTTGCTTCGCCATCGCCAGCCTGTCGCTGCTGGCGTGGCATTGGCCTGCGGCGCTGCCGGCCGCCGGCTGAGGATTCACCGCCATGACCGTTGCCATCGCCTGCGCCATCGCCGCCTTCCCCCTGGGCCTTTTGCTTGCACTGACCGCTCACTGGAAACTGCGCGCCACTGCCACCGACTGGCTGGCCTCCATGCGTGACTACTTCGTCCCGCCTGTCCCGGCGGCGGGCGAGACCTCGGTACCGATCGAGCGCACTAGCGCCGAGGACACGGCGGAACTGGTGCGCTGGACTCGCGAACTCGGCCGGCAAGACCCAGACTGGCTTCCCGCCCTGGTAGAGCTTTCGCGTGAGAAACCCCTGCCCACCAGAGCGGAGCCGGCGCCTTCTCGGATCAACACCGTCCCCGTGCTGCGTGCGGCCAGTGAGATTGCGTCCCTGGCGCCCCAGGTGACGCGCACGCGCCTGCTATGGGTTGGCGTGCTTGCGGCCCTGTGCGGCTGGTTACTGGGCCAATCTGACTATGCCCCGTCCCAGGCTGTGGTGGTTGCAGCGGTGGTTTACTTCATGGGCGTCGCCGCCCTCGTGGATCTGGACAGCAAATACCTGCCCGACGATCTCACCCTCCCGCTTCTGTGGGCGGGTCTAGTGGTGAACTGCGGTCTGGTGTCCGCGCTGGTGTCCCCGCTTGCGCTCGTGGCGCCGCCAGGGCTCATGGCAGGCCTTCCACCAAGACCCCTGACGCCCGAAGACACTCTGCTGGGCGCTGCATTCGGTTATCTCTGCCTGTGGCTGCTCAACTGGGCCTACAAGATTCTTACCTTGCGCGACGGTATGGGCTATGGAGATTTCAAGCTGCTGGCCGCCATCGGAGCGTGGGTGGGAATGGGCAATCTCCTGCAGGTGGTGGTGGTGGCGGCGTTCGTCGGTTCAGCCGTGGGCATCATCCTCATGGTGCGCCATGGGCGGGACTCGAAGTACGCCATTGCTTTTGGCCCGTTCCTGGCGGGCTCAGCCATCTTGTTCCTGTGTTCGGGAACATACCTGCCGCTGTTTGCAGGGCTGCTGGACGCAAGCCATTGGCCGCTGATCGCCACACGTTTACGGTAGCGCTCACGGGCGGAATCGGCTCGGGCAAAAGCGCTGTGGCAGAGCGTTTCGCGGCGCTGGGTGCGGAGGTGGTGGACACCGATGCAATTGCCCATGGTCTCACCGGCCCCGGCGGTGCCGCCATGGACGCCATAGCGACCGCATTCGGAGCAAGTTTCCGGACCGCCGACGGCAGTCTCGACCGCGCCCGCATGCGTAATCATGTGTTTGCCCATCCAAACGAGCGCCGTCGCCTGGAAAGCATTCTTCACCCGATGATACGGACAGAAGCCGACGCACGACGGGCAGCCAGCCGGGCCCCCTACGTGGTGATGGTGATCCCACTGCTGGTGGAGAGCAGCGATCCTCGAGGGCGGTTCGACCGGATCCTGGTGGTTGACTGCGAACCAGCGACCCAGGTGGCTCGGGTGATGGCGCGCAGCGGCCTCAGCCCCGAAGCAATTCACCAGATTCTCGCCGTTCAGGCCAGCCGTGCCGAGCGACTGTCGGTGGCAGACGATGTGATCTTGAATGACGGCCCCCTTTCACGGCTCGACTCCGCCGTTGCGGCACTGCATGCCCGCTACTTGGCTGCAGCCCATGCGTTGCCGGTGTAGGCTTTCGTGCCTTGTCCTGGGGCGTTTGCCCTCCAGCAGGGTTTAGCCGATACTTCGCAGGACTATCGCCAGTTTCCGGGCCGCGCACCGTGATCAGCTACGAGTTTCCCCTTAACGAGCGCGTTCGCACGTTGCTGCGCCTGGAGGACCTCCACGACAAGGCGGAATACTTCATGGCTAGCGAGGACCCTCGGCCTCACCACGCAGCCATCATTGCGCTGTTCGAAATCCTTGATGTGGCAAGCCGCGCTGACCTGAAGTCCGAGCTCATGCAAGAGCTTGAGCGCCAGCGCCAGCATCTCGAATCGCTACGCAATAGCCCCGCCGTCTCCACGGAAGCTCTCGATCGGGTCCTCGGCGAAATCGATCAAGCTAATGGGAGTCTCTACCAGGCTTCGGGCAAGACCGGGCAGGAACTGCGCGAAAACGATTGGCTCATGGCCATCCGCCAGCGCACGGCGATCCCTGGCGGGGCCTGCGAGTTCGACCTGCCGTCGTATCACTACTGGCTGCACCTGGACCCAGCCGTCCGGCGGGAAGAACTTCTGAAGTGGCTTGGCCACTTTTCTCCCCTCCGCGAAGGCTTGCGGATCGTGCTGCGGTTTTTGCGCGAAAGCGGCAAAAGAACCTCCTGCCATGCTTCGGGCGGGGTGTTCCAGCAGATGATGGGCGGCAAGCTCGTGCCCATGCTTCGCGTGCTGGTGCCAAAGGATTTGCCCTGCGTGCCCGAAGTCAGCGCCAACAAGTACGCCTTGAATGTTCGCTTCACCCACGCGCAGGGCAGCGAGCGGGGCAAGACCTTCGACCAAGACGTGGATTTCGAACTCGTGTTCTGCAACGTCGCCTGATGGGTACGGAAAGCTCAGGCCGCCTCGTTCCGTGTCCCTGTTGCGGCAAGACCGCCCCGTGGTCTCCCGCAAACCCATGGCGCCCCTTTTGTTCAGAGCGTTGCAAGACTGTCGATCTTGGTGCCTGGGCCTCAGAAACATACCGAATTCCCGTGCCGGCGTGCGACGAGGGGATAACAGACGAGCGCAACTGAGGGGGGCAAGAAATCAGCGCCCGGGCCAGAACCCTCTGATGCCAGCCACGCCGTGGGCACCGGCAGCCCGAGCCTTATCCAGGTCCATGGGACTGAGGCCACCGATGGCAAAAACGGGCATGGGCATTCCCGCCACGAGTGCAGCAAATCGCGACCAGCCCATTGCCGGGGCGCCCGGGTGGGACAGTGTCGCCAGCACGGGGCCAAGCAGCACATAGTCGAGTGCAAGCCGCCGGGCGTGACTGAGCCCCGCCGCATCGTGGCAGGATGCGCCCACCAACTCGGCATCGGGCCGACATGCCATTGGGGCAAGCAGCCGGTCCGGCAGGTGGATTGCCTGTGCCCCTCGGGCAATGGCAGTGCCGTCGGCGTTCACGACGACCCGTCCTCCGACCGCCGCAACTCTCGTCTGCACCTTTCCGAGAAGCGAACGCGCTGCCATCGGCGGCATGGTCTTTTCGCGGAACTGCACCAGGCGTAGGCCGTGCGCCAACGCGCGGTCGAGCGCTGCCAGGAAAGCGGTCTCCCCCATCCCACTGGCATCGCTGACCCCCATGGTGACTGGGACTGAAAGCGCAGAGAGTACTGGTCCATTCGCTGGCAACAAGGGGGCCACTGTTGGCCGGTCAGCGCATGCCTGCCACGAAAAGCGCTGGCCCTCGCGACCACGCGGCTCTCCTCGCCAGCGATCCACCCGGTGAAAATGGAGTCTCACATGGCCATGCTCGTACTGATGCTCACGCGTAATCCAGGGCCAGGAACGCTCCACCACCAGGCCCAATTCCTCGTACAACTCGCGCGCCAGAGCCTGCTGCACCGATTCGCCAGCTTCCACTTTGCCGCCGGGAAACTCCCACCAACCGGCGTACACCTTGCCGGCAGGCCGCTGGGCAAGCAGGAAACACCCGTCCGGGCGTTCGACAACTGCTGCCGCCACGTCAATGACGCGGCCGCCCGTGCCACTCACCGTCGGCGCGAGGCGCGTGCCGGGGCGCGTTGTGCCAGCAGGGCACGGCCGGCGAAATCGCGGGCGAAGTGCCAGGCCACGCGACCACTGCGCGAACCGCGCGCCAGCGCCCATTGCAGCGCCTCTCGCTCCAGGGCGGCACGGTCTCTCACCTGCACGCCGAGCCGCTCCACCCAGTGGCTGGCAATCTCGAGATAGCGGTCCTGATCAAAGGGGTGAAACGATATCCACAGGCCGAAGCGCTCGGACAAGGAGATCTTTTCCTCCACCGTCTCGCCCGGATGGATCTCTTCGCCCAAGTAGCGGGTCTCCAGGTTTTCGCTCATGTACTCGGGCATGAGGTGGCGCCGGTTGGAGGTGGCGTAGATGAGCACATTGTCGGTGGGCGCCGCGATCGAGCCGTCCAGCATCGCCTTGAGCGCCTTGTACGAAGGCTCATCCGCTTCGAAGGACAAGTCATCGCAGAACACGATGAAGCGCTGCGACGCGCCGCCCACCATGTCCACCAGGTCGGGCAAATCCAGCAGATCCTGCTTGTCCACCTCCACCAGGCGCAAGCCGCGGGGGGCATGGCGCGCAAGCACCGCCTTCACCAGCGAGGACTTGCCCGTGCCACGCGCCCCGGTAAGCAACACGTTATTGGCAGGCAAGCCCTGCACGAAATGGCGGGTGTTCGCATCGACGAGCTTGGCCTGCGCCTCGATGCCCCGCAGATCGGACAGAGAGATGCGATGCGGATGCAGTACGGGTTCGAGTGCACGCTGGGAGCCGCGCCGCCGCCAGCGGAACGCCACGTGAGCCGAGAAGTCGGGCGGCGGCGCGCTGGCCGCGAACAGGCCCTCGACCCGCTCCAATACCCGTTCGGCACGCTCCAACAGCGCTCCCAGAGACGTGGCCGCCGCCTCAGGTGCGGTACTCGGCATTGATCTTCACGTAATCGTAAGAAAAATCACAGGTCCACACGGCAGTGCTGGCGCCACCCCGGCCAAGACACACGCGCAGCGCAATCTCGGCGGGCTGCATGACGCGTGCGCCGTCTTCCTCGCGATAACCGGCCGCGCGGCCACCGCGCTCGATCACCTGCACCCCGCCCAGCCAAAGGCTCACGCCGCTGGTATCGAGACCGTCCACGCCGGCATTGCCGATTGCCATCAGCAGCCTCCCGAGGTTGGGGTCGGAGGCGAAGAAAGCCGTTTTCACGAGTGGCGAGTTGGCAATGCGGCGGGCCACGGCCAGCGCCTCGGCCTCGCTGGCGGCCTGCTCCACCTCCACGGTGATGAACTTGGTGGCACCTTCGCCATCGCGGGCGATGGCTTGCGCCAAGGGCACGGCCACCTTCAGAAGCGCATCGCGCAGCGCCGTATAGGCTGGCGTGCCTGCTTCCACCGCGGCGCCCCCAGCAGCGCCAGTGGCTATCAGCACGAAGGAGTCGTTGGTGGAGGTGTCGCCGTCCACGGTGACGCGGTTGAAGGACCGGTCGGCTACCTCGCGCACCAGCACCCGCAGCGCCGCTGTTCCCACGCATGCGTCTGTGGCGATGAAGGCAAGCATGGTGGCCATATCCGGCTGCAGCATGCCAACACCCTTGGCCATGCCGGTGACGGTGATGGTGCAGCCCGCGACACTGGTGCGACAGGAGGCCGCCTTGGGAACCGTGTCGGTGGTCATGATGGCACCGGCAGCGTCGCCCCAGTGGGCTGCGCCCAGGGACTCGGCGCATCGCGGGAGAGCCGCTGCGATGCGCTCCAACGGCAAGTGCTCGAGAATCACCCCGGTAGAGAAGGGCAACACCTGGCGCGGCTCGCATCCAAGCAGCGCCGCCGCCGCCTCGCAGGTGGCCATGGCAGCCTGAAGGCCGCGCTCGCCGGTGCCGCAATTGGCATTGCCGGCGTTCACCACCAGGGCACGGATATCGTCGCCAGCAAGCAAATGGCGGCGGCACAACTGCACCGGCGCAGCGGCAAAGGCGTTGCGCGTGAACACCCCGGCTACGCGGGTGCCTGGCGCCAAGCGCATGAGCATGAGATCACGCCGGTTGGCCTTGCGGATGCCGGCTTCTGCAAAACCCAGCTCCACTCCCGCCACGGAGTGAAGGTCCGAGGGCTCGGGCGGCAGCAGGTTCACTGCCATGGCATCAGGCGAGCCTGCCGTGGCATTGCTTGTACTTCTTGCCCGATCCGCACGGGCAGGGATCGTTGCGGCCCACTTTCCCCGCTACGCGCACCGGAGCAGGCTTCTCCTCGGCATTGGCCTCGGCAAGTGCTTCGTCCTGATCCATGTGCTGAAAACGCACGTTGGTGAGGTTGACGGGTTCCTCGGCCTTTTCGAGTTCGGCCTCGGTACGCACCTGCACCGTCATGAGCACCCGTGTCACTTCATCGCGCACCGTGGACAAGAGCAGGGAAAACAATTCGAAGGCCTCGCGCTTGTATTCCTGCTTGGGGTTCTTCTGCGCGTAACCGCGCAGGTGAATGCCCTGGCGAAGATGGTCCAGCGCCGCCAGGTGCTCGCGCCAGTGCTGGTCCACGCTCTGCAGCATGATGGCGCGCTCATAGTGCTGCCAGGCCTCGGAATCCACCTGTGCGATCTTGGCGGCATAGGCCGCATCGGCAGCCTCCACCACGCGCGCCTTCAGGGCTCCTGCATCCAGGTTTTCATCCTCGCCAAGCCACTGCTCAAGCGGCGGGTCGAAATTGAATTCCAGCAACAAAGACTTGCGCAAGCCTGGCACGTCCCACTGATCCTCCACGCTCTCGGGCGGCACATGGGCCTCCACCATGGCCTCGATGGCGCCGTGGCGCAGGCCTTTGACGGACTCGCCCACGTCGTCGGATTCGAGCAGTTCGTTGCGCTGCTGGTAAATCACCTTGCGCTGGTCGTTGGACACATCGTCGTACTCGAGCAGCTGCTTGCGGATGTCGAAGTTGCGAGCCTCCACCTTGCGTTGGGCGTTCTCGATGGCCCGGGTGACCCAGGGATGCTCGATCGCCTCGCCTTCGGGCATCTTGAGGCGATCCATGATGGCAGCCACGCGGTCGGAAGCAAAAATGCGCAGCAGCGGGTCCTCCAGCGACAGGTAGAAACGGCTCGAACCCGGATCACCCTGACGGCCCGAGCGTCCGCGAAGCTGGTTGTCCACACGCCGCGACTCGTGGCGCTCGGTGCCCACGATATGCAGGCCGCCCACCGACACCACCTGATCGTGCAGCCTCTGCCATTCGGCGCGTACAGCCTGCTCGCGCTGCACCTTTTGCTCCGTGGGCAAGGACTCGTCTGCCTGGATCTGGGCGATCTCCGGTTCGGGGTTGCCGCCCAGCACGATGTCGGTGCCCCGACCGGCCATGTTGGTGGCAATGGTGATCATCCCGGGACGGCCCGCCTGGGCCACAATTTCCGCCTCGCGGGCGTGTTGTTTGGCGTTCAACACCTGATGGGGCAGCCGCTCCTTGTCAAGCATGCCCGAGAGCAGCTCCGAATTCTCGATGGAGGTGGTACCCACCAGCACGGGTTGTCCTCGCTCTCGGCAATCCTTGATGTCATTGAGGATTGCCTGGTGCTTCTCGCGCGCGGTGCGAAACACCTGGTCCATGCGATCCTGGCGGATCATGGGCCGATGAGTGGGAATGATTACCGTCTCGAGGTTGTAGATGTGCTGAAACTCATAGGCCTCGGTGTCGGCCGTGCCGGTCATGCCCGCGAGCTTGCGGTACATGCGGAAGTAGTTCTGGAAGGTGATGGAGGCGAGCGTCTGATTTTCTTTTTGAATCGCCACGCCTTCCTTGGCCTCCACGGCTTGATGCAGACCGTCTGACCAGCGCCGGCCCGCCATGAGACGCCCGGTAAACTCGTCCACGATGACGATCTCGCCATTTTGCACCACATAATGCTGGTCGCGGTGGAACAGCGCGTGGGCGCGCAACGCTGCATAGACGTGGTGCATGAGCAGAATGTTGCTGGCGTCGTATAGGCTGCCGCCCTCGGGTAACAAACCGCCGCGATTGAGCAATTCCTCGGCCTTTTCGTGGCCCGCTTCGGTGAGCAACACCTGATGGGCCTTCTCGTCGACGCTGAAGTCGCCAGGACCATTTTCTTCTTTCTGTCGCTCAAGCAACGGCACTAGGGCGTTGACCTTCACGTACAGGTCGGTGTGCTCCTCGGCCTGGCCGGAAATGATGAGCGGGGTGCGCGCCTCGTCGATCAGTATGGAATCCACCTCGTCCACAATGGCGTAGGCCAAGCGGCGCTGCACGCGTTCGGCGGTCTGGTAGACCATGTTGTCGCGCAGGTAATCAAAGCCAAGCTCGTTGTTGGTGCCATAGGTGATGTCCGCCGCGTAGGCCTGCTGCTTGAGGCCGTGTTCCATCTGGGTGAGGTTCACGCCCACCGATAAGCCAAGCGCCCGGTACACCTTACCCATCCAAGCGGCATCACGGCCGGCGAGATAGTCGTTCACAGTCACCACGTGCACGCCTGCGCCCGTGAGAGCGTTCAGGTAAGCCGGGAGGGTGGCCATGAGCGTCTTCCCTTCGCCGGTACGCATCTCGGCGATCTTGCCGTGGTGCAGCGCGATCCCGCCCAGTAACTGCGCGTCGAAATGACGCATCCCCAGCACCCGGTGGCTCGCCTCGCGTACCGT
Organism: Burkholderiales bacterium; assembly: GCA_044339985.1. Lineage (GTDB taxonomy): Bacteria > Pseudomonadota > Gammaproteobacteria > Burkholderiales. Next base: position 8,884 of record JBIIUM010000084.1, read on the forward strand.
AGCGAACGCCTCGGGAAGAATGTTTTCGAGACTCTCCCCCGCAGCGACTCTCGCCTTGAAGGCGTCAGTGCGGGCCCGAAGGGCCTCGTCGTCGAGCTTTTGCAGCGCCGGTTCGAGGGCGTTGATGGCGCGAACCGCATGACCATAGCGCTTGAGCAACCGGTCGTTACGGCTACCGAAGAGCTTCTTTAGGACGGTGGATATCATGAGAATCCGGAGCGATTAAATGGCACGTAGCGCGATGCTGCCAGGCAAGCCACGATCAAAACGAAGAGGGGTGGCGTGCGAGCGATCGCACCCACCCCTCCAACATCGGTGCCGGAGAAAGATCCTTCAGCCAGGTGGCTGGAAAAACCTTGCCGGATTTTGGGCTGCCCCGTTGATGCGCACCTCAAAATGCAAGTGAGGACCGGTGGAGCGGCCGGTGGAACCGACCTCCGCGATCTTGGCGCCGCGCACCACCACATCGCCCAACCTGACCAGACGTCGAGATGCGTGGCCATATCGCGTGATCAGGCCGTTGCCGTGATCGATTTCGACCATACTACCATATTGAGGATGTTCCTCAGAGGCGACTATCACTCCGCCAGCGGCCGCCAGGATGGGCGTGCCGGGCTCCGCCATGAAGTCCACGCCTTCGTGGAACGCCTGCCCCCCCGTAAACGGGTCGATACGCCAGCCGTAATTGGAACTCATGGCGCTGCCGGCAAGGGGCAAAGCCGTGGGTAGCAGTTGCTTGCGGGCGTGAGCTTCCGTCAGGACCTCCTCAAGCATCCCGAACATGTCTGCGCCCGCGTTTACCTCGCGGGCAAGCTGCTCGATGCGCCCCCTCAATTCGTCCAGGGAAAGTTCTTGAGGTGCGCTCGTGACCAAAGCGCCGCCGCGCCCGCCGGGGCGATCGCGTTCCATGTCCTGTGGCTTGACCCCCGCCAGCTTGGATACCCGCTCGCCGAGGGAATTGAGTTGCATGAGCCGCGCCTGCATTTCTCCCAGCCTTGCGGACATGGCGTTCAGGCTATCCCGAAGATAAGACTGGGCCTTGAGGTTTTGCTGGGCTTGAGCAGCCTCAAGATAGGCGCGCAGCATCGGGTTGTCGGTCCGGACCGCATGATGCAGCAGCAGCGTGTTGAGCAACATGGCAAAGGCGAGCAGAACAACCCCGCTCAGCAATACCACCCCCGCAAGCTGTCCACGCGAGACTGTGAAAGTCCTGGCCTTTGAAAGCCGGCTTGATACGATGATGATGTCCATGGCACGTCCTGATACGGAGGCTTGCAATGAGCGGAAAACCCGTCGCCGAGTGGCTGCTCCAGGGCCCTGAAACCAGCCATTTGGTGCGGCTGGCGGCTCGCCATCTGGCCTTGCAGCGGACGTACGAACAGATCGTTCCACCCGCGGTTGCAACTTTAAGCTACGTGGCTGCATTTCGAGGAGACACGGTGCAGATTGTCGCAACTAACGGCGCCATCGCTGCAAAACTAAAGCAACTTGCATCACGCCTCGCGGTTCAATTCCGCGAAAGGGGGCAAGAGGTTAATCGAATAGAAGTGGGGGTGCAAGGAAGGCTTGCCGAGCCCGGCCCGCCCCCCCCCAAACGCGCGCACCTTCCTCCGCAAGCCGTGGCTGCGATCGAGGACCTGGCCGCCAACATGGCTGACGCCTCCCTGCGATCGGCCCTGGACCGTTTCGCAAAGCGGCACCGCGGATAACGCCCATACTGGGCCTAAACCACCATCACCAGGCGCTCGAACAGATAGAAGGCCAGAAATACCAGCACGAAGATGACGCCCCAGCGAGTAATCTGGGCTGCGAAATTCAACCAGCGTCGATTCCGGGTGACAAACGCCGTGGCGAGGGCAGCTCCGATCAGGAGCAGCAGCAGGAATACGACGATGCGCAGGACCAGCATGCCGCCGGGGCCACGTCGGGCCGCCCGCCCTCAGGCGCTCTGAAGCTGTAAACGTGCGAAGGCCGGCGGGGCCTGATCCTGGGCGAACGTGACAGTTTCCCAGGCGCTGTCGGTCTCCAGCAGTCGTCGCAGGAGCGCATTGTTCAGCGCATGTCCCGACTTGAAGGCGCGGTAGCCGCCCACTAGCGGATGGCCGAGCAAGTACAGGTCTCCCACCGCGTCCAGGACTTTGTGCTTCACGAACTCGTCTTCGTAACGCAGGCCGTCGCTGTTCAATACGCGGTACTCGTCCATGACGATCGCGTTGTCGAGGCTACCGCCCAGGGCCAAGCCCTGGGCCCGCATCATCTCCACTTCGTGCATGAAGCCAAAGGTGCGGGCGCGCGCCACTTCGCGCGCATAGGATGCCGTGGCAAAGTCGACCACCACCCGGTTACCGGAATCGGCGAACGCGGGATGCCGGAAATCGATGCCGAACTCGAGCCGAAAGCCCTCGTGGGGCTCGAGGCGTGCCCACTTGTCACCGTGGTGCACTTCCACGGCTTCTCGCACCCGGATGAACTTCTTGGCCGCGGGCTGTTCCTCGATGCCGGCAGACTGGAGCAAGAACACGAACGGGCCGGCTGAGCCGTCCATGATCGGGATTTCGCCCGCGGTCACTTCGGCGTACACGTTGTCGATGCCCAGGCCGGCCAGCGCCGACATGAGATGTTCCACGGTGGAAATCCTCGCCCCCTCGTTCTCGATGCAGGATGACAGCCTCGTATCCTTGACCACATAGGGCGACGCGGGGATGTCCACCGGCACCGGAAGGTCAGTGCGACGGAACACGATCCCGGTATCGGGAGCGGCTGGCTTCAGGGTGAGTTCGACCTTCTCGCCCGTGTGCAGCCCCACGCCGGTAGCGCGAACTAGGTTTCTGAGGGTTCGTTGCTGGATCATGTCATCCGGCGCGTTCGGAAAGAGACTGATGTTGAAAAGGTATCACGTCCTCCATGGTCGGGCCGAGGCCGGGCCGGGAAAGCCTTGGCAGCCTCGACCTCCAACAGCCGACACGTTCAATCGGCCTGCTTGCGCAGGAATGCCGGAATATCGAGCATTTCGATGCCCGACTGCTTCATGGCTTCCACGGTATCCCGATTTCGCCGGCGGATGACGGCAGGCGTATCGAGCGAGACGTAGTCAGGTTCCTGGAGTGGCGCAGCCTGTGCAGGCGCCAGCACCGGAAGCGGCATTGGATCGGTGCCGGTCTTGACCACCTGAAGCGGCCGCGGTTGCTGTCGCGACAACGGATTGCCCAGTCCCGTGGCCACCATGGTGACGCGCAGTTCGTCTCCCATCGCCTCGTCGATGACCGTGCCAACGATCACCGTGGCGTCCTCGGCGGTGAAGGCGCGGATGGTGTTCATCACCTCGTGCACCTCCTTCATGCGCAGGTTCGGCGAGGCTGTGATGTTCACCAGCACGCCCCGGGCCCCCGCCAG
>JBIIUM010000085.1:0-12263 GCA_044339985.1 Burkholderiales bacterium
CGCGCGCCTGGCTGGCCGCGGAGGGCATCGTGGGCGATCCGGGGGCCGGCCAACGCACCGCGCCAGCGCCCGCCGACCCCAAGGCGCCGCTGCGCTTCGTTGCCGGCGCGGCGTGGTTCACGGCCGGACTGGCGGGGCTTGCGGCCTTCTACTACGGCTACCTGGCTCGGGTGCACGGATGAACCCGCCCGCCGAATCCGGCATGCCCGTGCAGGCCGTGGACACACCGGCTCTGCTGCTCGACCTGGATGCCTTCGAGTTCAACCTGGATGCCCTGGACCGTTCCCTCGCCGGCCGTACGGTACGGGTACGCCCCCATGCCAAGAGCCACAAGTGCGCCGCCATCGCCCGAGCGCAGATGGCGCGCGGCGCGGTGGGCGTGTGCTGCCAGAAGGTGAGCGAGGCCGAGGCGCTGGTGGACGGCGGCGTGGGCAACGTGCTGGTGAGCAACGAGATCATCGGTGAACGCAAGCTCGCGCGCCTGGCGGCACTGGCCGGGCGCGCGCAACTGGGCGTGCTGGTGGACGATCCGCAGGGCGTGGCAACCCTCGCTGCCGCCGTGGCGGCGGCCGGCACCCGCCTGGACGTGTATGTGGAAGTGGACGTGGGTGCCGGGCGCTGCGGCGTGGCGCCGGGCGAACCCGCCGCCGCGCTGGCCGCCCTGGTGGCGCGGCAACCGGGCCTGCACTTCGCCGGCCTGCACGCCTATCAAGGTGCAGCGCAACACCTGCGCACGCAGGAGACGCGTGCCGCCGCCATCGACACCGCCGTGGTGGGCGTGCGCGCCACCCAGGCAGCGCTGGCGGCCGCCGGCCTGCACGCGGCAGTGGTGACGGGCGCCGGCACGGGCACCTATCCACTGGAAGCCTCCAGTGGCGTGTACACCGAGATTCAGCCCGGCTCCTATGTGTTCATGGATGCCGACTACCAGCGCAACCTGGACGCCGGTGGCGCACCCCTATCCACCTTCCGCCAGAGCCTGCACCTGCTCGCCACGGTGATGAGCCGGCCACAGCCCGGGCGCGCCGTGGTGGACGTGGGGCTGAAGGCCCATTCGGTGGATTCCGGCATGCCGCTGGTGGCCGACATTGCCGGCGCGCGCTACACCCGCGCCTCGGACGAACATGGCGTGGTGGAACTGGCCCCCGGTACCGAACTGCCCCTGGGCGCCCGCCTCCGCCTCGTGCCCGGCCACTGCGACCCCACCGTGAACCTGCACGAGTGGATCGTGGGCGTGCGCGGCGGCATGGTGGAATGCGTCTGGCCCGTGGATGCCCGCGGCGCGTTTTTCTGACCCGTCTTCAACCCCGCACCCAGGACATCCCATGGCAGGCCCGCGCTACCCCGGCTTCGACACCCTCGCCCTGCATGCCGGGCAGCAGCCCGACCCCACCACCGGCGCGCGCGCCGTGCCCGTGTTCCAGAGCACCTCCTTCGTGTTCCGCGACACCGACCATGCGGCGGCGCTGTTCAACATGGAGCGCGCCGGTCACGTGTATTCGCGCATCTCCAACCCCACCGTGGCGGTGCTCGAAGAGCGCATGGCGGCCCTGGAGGGCGGCGTGGCAGGACTGGCCACGGCCAGCGGCCAGGCGGCGCTGCACCTGGGCCTGGCCACCATCGCGGGCGCCGGCTGCCACGTGGTGGCCAGCCGTTCCCTGTACGGGGGCTCGCACAACCTGCTGCACTACACCCTGCGGCGCTTCGGCATCGACACCACTTTCGTGAATCCGCGCGATCTGGACGCCTGGCGCGCCGCCATCCGCCCGACCACGCGGGTGCTGTACGCCGAGACACTCGGCAACCCAGGTCTCGACGTGCTGGACGTGCCGGCCGTGGCCGACATCGCCCACGCCGCCGGGTTGCCGCTGTTCCTCGACTCCACCTTCACCACGCCCTGGCTCATGCGGCCCTTCGACCTGGGCGCCGACCTGCTCATGCATTCGGCCACCAAGTTCCTCGGCGGCCACGGCGTGGCCATCGGCGGGGTGCTGGTGGACGGCGGGCGCTTCGACTGGGAGGCCTCGGGCCGCTTCCCCGAACTCACCGAGCCCTACGAGGGCTTCCACGGCATGGACTTCCAGGAGGAGTCCACCGTGGCGGCTTTCTCGCTGCGCGCGCGCCGCGAGGGACTGCGCGACTTCGGCGCCTGCATGGCGCCAGCCACGGCGTTCCAGATCCTGCAGGGCGTGGAAACGCTCGGCGTGCGCATGGAGCGCCACGTGGCCAACACCCGCAAGGTGGTGGAGTTCCTGGCCGCGCACCCGGCGGTGCAGGCGGTGGGCTATCCCGAACTGCCCTCGCACCCTGACCACGCGCTGGCGAAGCGGCTGCTGCCGCGCGGCTGCGGCGCGGTGTTCACCTTCGAGATCAAGGGCGGACGGCCGGCGGGGCGCAGGCTGATCGAATCTCTCAAGGTGTTCTCGCACCTGGCCAACGTGGGCGACGCCAAGTCGCTGGTGATCCACCCCGCCAGCACCACCCACTTCCGAATGGACGATGAGGCCCTGCGCGCCGCCGGGATCGGCGCGGGCACCATCCGCCTGTCGGTGGGCCTGGAAGATCCGCAAGACCTGATGGACGACCTCTCTGGCGCCCTGCGCGCCTCCCAGAAGGCGTAGAACTCATGGAACTCGACGTCAACGGCGCCGCCGTCTACGCCTACTCCGGCGGCAAGGCCTTCGATGCGGCGCTGCCCTGCGTGGTGTTCATCCACGGCGCCGAGAACGACCACAGCGTTTGGGTGCTGCAGAGCCGCTACCTGGCCCACCACGGGTTCGGCGTGCTGGCGCTGGACCTGCCGGGCCACGGCCGCTCGGGCGGGACCCCGCTGCCCAGCGTTGAGGGCATTGCGGACTGGATCCCCGCCGTGCTGGACGCCGCTGGCGTGCAGGCCGCCGCGCTGGTGGGCCACAGCATGGGTTCGCTGGTGGCCCTCGAGTGCGCCGCGCGCCACGCGGCGCGGGTGACGAAGATCGCACTGCTGGGCTCGGCCTTCCCAATGAAAGTGTCCGACGACCTGCTTGCCGCCACCCGCGACGACGAGGCCCGCGCCCAGGACATGGTGAACATCTGGTCCCACGCCGCCATCGCCCACTACCCCAGCAACCCGGGCCCGGGCTTCTGGGTGATGGGCGAGGGGCTGCGGCTGATGCAGCGCCAGCGTCCGGGCGTGATGCACGTGGACTTCGCCGCCTGCAACGCCTACGCCAACGGCGAAGCGGCGGCCAAGGCGGTGAAGTGCCCGGCGCTGCTGATCGTGGGCCGGCGCGATGTGATGACGCCGCCGCGCGCCACCCAGGCCATCGCCGCCGCCCTGCCCGCGGTGCGCACCGTGGAGATCGCCGGCAGCGGCCACGCGCTCATGGCCGAGAAGCCCGACGAGGTTCTGGACGCCATGCGCGCGTTTCTGTGACATCCCCGGGGTGTGCGCCCCCGGGTGGGCCTCACGGCAGGTAGTTGATGGCCTTCTCCGCCTGCTTGAGCAGGGTCTCGGCGTCGGAGACCTCGAACTTGCCGCCCGCCTCCACGTTCAGCGCCCTCACCACGCCGTCCACCACGATGGCGGAGAAGCGCTGCATGCGCGTGCCGAAACCACGCGACTCCAGGTCCAGGACCAGACCCAGCGCCCTGGTGAAGGCGGCCGAACCATCGCCCAGCATGCGCACCTTGCCCTGGGTGCCCTGGTCGCGGCCCCATGCGCCCATGACGAAGGCGTCATTGACCGACAGGCACCAGATTTCGTCGAAGCCGGCCTTGCGCAGCGCGTCGTAGTGCTCGATGTAGCCCGGCAGGTGCTTGGCCGAACAGGTGGGCGTGAAGGCGCCCGGCAGGCCGAACAGGGCAATCTTCTTGCCTGCCACGGCCTTCTCCACCTCCACGGCGGCGGGCCCCACGGGACATCCCTCGGTGGCCACTTCGATGTACTCCCACAGCGTGCCGGCCGGCAGCCGGTCACCCACTTGAACGGTCATGGCATTGCTCCTGGTTGGTTTCGGGGGAAGGCGCGGATTCTACCCCGCGGGAGCGCCGCTATACTCCTGCGCCCTGGACGACCGCACCCCACTAGCGCACGCCATGAGCAAGGCCTTCACCCGCGAGACCGAGCAGGAAGACGAGGCGCTTGACGAACCCTCGCCCCTGCCCGCGGGCACCAAGAACTACATCACGCCCACGGGCTACGCGCGTTTGAAGGCCGAGGCGTTGCACCTGCTGGACAAGGAGCGCCCCGAACTCACCAAGGTGATCGCCTGGGCCGCCTCCAACGGCGACCGCTCCGAAAACGCCGACTACATCTATGGCAAGCGACGGCTGCGCGAGATCGACCGGCGCATCCGCTTCCTCTCCCGCCGCCTGGACGCCGCGGAGGTGGTGGACCCCGCCTCGCGGGAACCCACCGACCAGGTGTTCTTCGGCGCCACCGTCACCGTGGCGCACGGCGACGGCCACGAAGCCACCTACGCCATCGTGGGCATCGACGAGGCCGACGCCGCCACCGGACGCATCAGCTGGATCTCGCCCCTGGCCCGTGCCCTCATCAAGGCGCGCGAGGGCGACAGCGTGGTGCTGCGCACACCGGCGGGCGAAGACGTGCTGGAAATCCAGTCGGTCATCTATCAGGCCATCGACTGACTGGCTGGAGCGGCGCTCCCGCGTCCGCGGGTGCGCAGTGCTTGCCTCCCCGGCAGTTCGGGCGGTGGTTCGACACAACCCTCGAGCCGCTTGCCTCGATCCGCGCCGCTTGCCTCGCCGCCCGAGCCTTGGAAGAAAAGCCCGCCGCTGCCTCAATACTGGTCCGGCAGGAAGCCGCCGCCGACCGGCGAACCCCTGGCGGCGCAGCCTATGACCACCTCGCACTGGTGGAACTGCACAGCCCGCACGAAGGGATCGGTATCGCCCAGGATCGATCGCATCGCCTGGATCCCGCGCGCGGATAGAACAGGGAGGCTTGCAGCGCCTCGATGCTCTCGCTCTGGCCCTTGGTCTCGATCGCGGCAAACCAGGCGTCGAACAATCCCCGTGCACCGCTGCGCAGGAGTTCCAGGCCGGCCAGGCCACGCATTGCCCGACCGAGCACGGGTTCGGACTGGTTCCCTGCCGGTGGCCATCAACCTGATGGCGATGTTGGCCGCCTGCTCAAAGAAGATCGACAGGTCGTACAACCGTTGTGGCACCGCGAATCCGTCATCTCGCGGTGCTGCTGCTCGCCGAGGCGCATGAACGCGGCGGCGGCACTCCCGCACCTGGAGAGCTGAGCACGGGCTTCAGCCAGCGCGGCGATGGCTTGGGGCGCGATGGCAGCATCGGCGCGTTGCCGGTTGAGCATCTCCCACGTGGACAGCAGCAGGCGCAAGCGGGTCAGCTCGCGGTCCCTGGACGGCAAGAGATTGACGAAATCGAGCCGCACCAGCCGCTGCGCGAACAGGAATTGCGTCTCGCAAACGTCATGGTCGGTACAGCTCGTGTGCACAAGGTTACGCTGGTACCCGAGCCCGCCAGGCCCGTCGGACGGCAGCTTGCGCACCCTGCTGCCGGACTGCCATGACCACAAGGCGTACCAGTCGGTGGGCGGCACGCGCAGCAACAGCCCGGGCGCCGGGCGCTCTTCTCCGCGGGCTGGCCAGGCAAAGGCGAAGTGCTTCCACGCAACATCGACCGCCTGCGCGGTGCTCTCGGGCGATGGCCCACTGGCGCGGCCAGAACCGTCGTACCAGCGCAGGAGCAAGCCGGGGGCGAACTCGGCGCCGCCGATCACCAGCGCCGCCACCGCGACCAGCGAGACGCGCAGCGGATTCGTTCTGAACGGATTTGCCGGCGTGACCGTCCTCAGCGGTTGATCCTGCTGCCCTGGCGCAGACCAGGAAGGGCGGTCAACCGCGATCGACCATGCGCTCCCTGACGCTCCTCGCAAGGACGAGGCGGTGGTGCCTTCAGCCCGGATCAGCGTCCACCCGCCACGCCCGCACGCCGCCACGCGCGCAAATGCCAGGGACAATACGGCGGCCGCGCCGGGTTGCGGCCCCCTGGCGGGACGACGCGCCGCGTGCTGTTTATTTCCCTCGAGAAGGCGTGCAAGCTTGGCGCCTTCGCGCACTTTCCCAAGGCACTGCCATGACCGCCACCGGCATCTATAACCGCGACTACCTTCTCGACAGCGACGTGGAGCCGCTGCGGCTGGAGCGCCAGGCCCGCATCTACGGGTTCGAGGACGATCTGCGCTTCCTGTCGCTGGGGGCGGCAGACCAGGTGCTGGACGCCGGGTGCGGGTCGGGTGCCTACACGCGTGCGATCGCAGGTGCTGTCCCAAACGGCGGGGCCACCGGGGTCGACCGAAGCGCTCCGTACATCGCTTTCGCGCGCCGCGCAGCCGCGGGTGAAGGCGTTGGCAACGCCCGTTTCGAGGTGGGCGACGTGACGGCGCTGCCTTTCGCGGATGGCTCCTTCGATGTGGTCTGGTCGAAGCATCTTCTGCAATGGGTGAAGGACCGCGAGCGAGCCCTCGCAGAGTTCCGCCGGGTGTGCCGGCCGGGCGGGCGAGTCGTCGCCTGCAACTTCGATCACTTCGGGGTGGTGCAGTACCCCGAGGACCCGCAGTTCACCGCCGACATGGAGCGCTGGTTTTCGGCCGCGCAGGCGGAGATGGGCTTCGACAACCGCATGGGACGCAAGCTGCCACATCTTTTTGCGCAGGCCGGACTCACCGACCTGCGCGTGACCTTCATCCCCGACGCCAGCTTCAGCGGCCTGGGCGGCGATCCCGAGAAGCGCTGGAACTGGGAGACCCAGTTCACGAGTCTGCTGGGTTTCAGCGCCAGGGTGTTTGGTTCCCACGAGGCCGCGGTGGCGTTCCGCGACCGCCTCGTGGAGCGCTTCAGCCGGCCCGACGTTTATTCCTACTGCGCCCTGTTCTACGTGGAGGGCCGGGTGCCCTGAGCCCCGGTGTGCCGATGGGCATTGCACACCGCGTCGTCCGTACGCTGGGTCTGCATCTGCCTGGCTTCGGGAAATCACCCGCAGGCTTACTGGAGGAAAACGCCGCCTTGCGGTAGCGATGCCAGCGAGGCGTGCACCCAGACCAGCCTTCACCCGCGTCACCCCAACGCCGTCACGCCGTCGCGGGCCGGCATGCCTGTCGGTTCTGCCGCGGACCTGTCGCCGGGCGTTCGCGTGAGGGTGCGTGGTTGAGCGACGGCACCCCGGCCGGGGCCTGCGGCGGCGCCAGCGCCGTCAGGCGCCCGTTTGAATCCGTGGAAGTACTCGACCCCTGCGGCCCGGCGCGAGTATGCACGGAGGCTTCCGTGTGTGCACGCCGGCCTCTGCGCGCCTTACCCAAGGGGCAAAACCTTGCCAACGCGTCTTGTACCTTTTTATCCTGTCGGTATGCAAAAAATGCTATTGGTGTGAAGATCGCCCGATGCCGATCGACTCTCCCGGCGAAGCATTGTCAGCCGACGGCGTCGCGCCTGCGGTAGCCAGCGGCGGGCCCGCCCCCGCGCCGCGCGATCGTGCCGGTCGAAGGCAGCTTGTTCTTGCGACCGCTGCCATCGCGGCAGCCATTCCCCCGATGATCGCGGCCGCCGCCATCGGTCATGCTCCCTGGCTTCTCGTGCTGATCTGGGCGCCGCTGTCGATGGCCATGAATCTTTTCGCCTGGACGGCGCTGCGTTTCGGGTGGACACAACACTTACGCGATCCGGCCCTTACGGCGCCCCAGGTGGCCTGGTCGATCACCTCGACCGCGGCCTGCTACGCGATGCTCGGCCCGCTGCGTGGCGTGGCACTGCCGATGGTGGCGCTGGCGCTTCTGTTCGGTATCTTCGCGCTTCCCACCAGGACTGTGCTCTGGTTGGCGGGCTGGACGCTGTCCATCTACGGCCTGGTGATGCTGCTGATGTCAAACCTGCAACCAGCGCGCTACCCGCCGGCGGACGAAGGGATCCTCTTCGCCGTTCTGATGCTGTCGGTCCCGGTGATGGCCCTGCTGGCGTCGCGGATGAGCGAGCTTCGCGCGAAACTCGGCCGTCAGAGGGCGGAACTGGAGGCTGCGCTGGCACGCATCCGCGAACTGGCTGGGCGCGATGAACTCACCGGGCTGTTCAATCGCCGCCGAGGCATGGAAGAACTGTTCGTAAACCAGGCTCGCGCGCTCCGCAACGGCGGCTCATTTGCAGTCGCAATGGTGGACATCGATTTCTTCAAAGCCATCAACGACCGTCACGGCCACCTCGGCGGGGATGCAGCGCTGCGCGCCTTCGCCACCGCCATGCAGCGCGAGTTGCGAACAACCGACACGCTGGCGCGCTGGGGCGGTGAGGAGTTCCTGATCGTCTTCGGGGCCGATGGTGCCGCGGTTGCCGCCATGGCCGCCGAACGCCTGCGCTGTTGCGCCGCCGGATTGGAGATCGCCATGCCGGAAGGCGGCGGCGCCCGGTTCACGGTCTCGGTGGGGCTAGCCTCGTGGCGCGACGATGAGCCAATCGGTGAACTGCTCGACCGCGCCGACCGGGCGCTGTACCGCGCCAAGGCTGAAGGACGCAACCGCGTTGTAGTCGGCTGAAAGAATCCCTGTGCCAGGAGATGTGATATCGGACACCCGCTCACGCCGTCTTGACATGGTGAACTGCCACCACGACCCCGCAACGCTCTGAACGCAGATGGCTATCTGGTGGATCGATCGGCTGCAGCCGCCGCGCCGCCGCCTGCAGCGCCCCTGCGATTCACCGTGTCACGATCGAAGCCCGCGGTTTGTTTGTAGCTCTGGGCGATGGCTTCGAGTTCGGCGCGAGGGATCACAGTCTCGATGTGCGTGAACCCATTCGGCGCGCGTTCCTCGGCCAGTTGCAGCACTCGATCCGGCCCGCCCTGGCGATTGGCGAGCACCACGGCCGCAGTGGCCGGGCGCCGCTGTGCTTCGTATGCGGCGAAGGCCGCCTCGACGGAATCGGCCTTGCCCCAGGTTGACGCCAGGGCATCGGCATCGAGAATCGCCTGCGAGGCGCCGTTGGAGCCGACGGGATACATGGGATGCGCTGCGTCTCCGAGCAGCGTCACGCGGCCATGCGTCCACCGCGGCAGGGGATCCCTGTCCACCATGGGGAACTCGTAGATCGACTCGGCCCGGTCGATCAGCCCGGGCACACTCAACCAGCCGAAGTCCCACGACGCGAAGGCGCCGCGGAACACCTCCGCTTCCACGCGCCGGTTCCAGTCGCTGCGCGGCGGCGTGGAATCCAGCGGCACGCGCAACTCGGCAATCCAGTTGAGCACGGCACGCCCCTCGCGCCGCGCGTGTTCGGAGATGGGATAGCACACGAACTTCTGGCTGTCGTGCCCGGCCCATACCATGGACCGCCCGCCGAGCAGCGGCGAGGTCTCGCTGGTGGCGCGCCACAGGATGCGGCCCGAGAAGCGCGGATCGCCCTCTCTCGGGTAGAAGTGCCGGCGCACGAACGAGTGGATACCGTCGGCCGCGACGAGCGCGGCGCCGTCCACGGCAATCTCCCGGCCACCCTGCAGACGATCGGCGAAACGGGCACGCACGCCATTGGGCGAGACTTCGAAACCCACCAGCTCATGTCCTGTGTGCACGGCTCCGGGCGGCAGCGCCTGCATCACCGCCTTCCACAGGAGCATCTGCAGGGCGCCACGGTGGATGGAGTATTGGGGAACCGAGTACCCCGCGGCGAGGCCACGCGGCTCCTCCCAGATGCGCTGCCCGAACTTGTTCACGTACCGCAACTCGGCGGTCTGGATGCCCGTCTCCTCCAGGGCACGCGCCAGTCCCAGCTCGTGGAGGATGGCAATCGCGTGGGGCTGGACGTTGATGCCAACCCCGAGGGGCTTCACCTCGCGCGCAGCCTCGTGCACCTGCACCGCGACACCGCCGCGATGCAGCGCCAGCGCGGCGGCCAGGCCGCCGATGCCTCCGCCGACGATGATCACCGCGCTGCTCACGGCGCACGCTCCTTCGCAATCACCGCCATGGTGAGCCGGGCGATGCACACGCGGCGTTCCTGCGGGTTGCGAATGTCGATGGACCAGACCTGCGTCGACCGGCCCAGGTGAAGCGGTGTTGCGCGCCCCGTTACCGCCCCCGACCGGACCGCCCTTAGGTGGTTTGCGTTGATGTCGAGGCCGACGCAAACCTCCCGCGCCGGATCCACGCAGTGACTCGCCGCGCAACTGCCCAGCGTCTCGGCCAACAGCACCGAAGCGCCACCGTGGAGGATGCCCATGGGCTGGACGGTGCGCCCATCCACGGGCATGCGGCCCTCGAGGAAGTCATCACCCACCGCGGTGAACGCGATGCCGAGTGTCGCCACGGCAGAGTTTTCGTGCGCACGCGCGAGGGTCGCCAGGTCGGGGACCGTGTGCCAGATCATCGGGAATGCTCCTTCGGCAATGGTCAGTGACGTCCCGGGGTGCCCTGGTCTGTCGCACAGCGTCGCGACAACGGCTCACGGGTCCGGCCGGCGTAAGCCTACCATCGCGCCATGGATGCCACGGCGCGCGCAACGTTTCGCTTGGCTGGTGCGCGTGGGTGGCAAGACCTTTCCACCCGCGTGCGGTGACGGGCCTGATGCCGGACGACCCGAGCACTGGCACATTCCCTGAAACAACCGGCGCGTGGCCGCCGTGGCGCTGCGCTAACATCCGTCGCCTGATCGCGGCCGGACACGCCTGGCGCCGTGCGGGCCGTACAACACAGGGGGAAGCCACATGAATTCCAAGGGCAAGGTTGCCGTCATCACCGGCGCGGGCACGGGCATCGGCAAGTCGGTGGCGCTCGCATTCCTGGCCGACGGCTACAGCGTGGCGCTGGCGGGCCGGCGGCGCGAGGCGCTGGAGCAGGTGGCGGCGCAGTCCGGCGCCGGTGCGCGCGCGCTGCCCGTGCCCACCGACGTGGCCGACCCGGCTTCGGTGAGAGCGCTGTTCGATGCGGTGAAATCCGCCTTCGGCCGGCTCGATGTGCTGTTCAACAACGCCGGAGTCAACGCACCCGGCATTGCGCTGGAAGACCTCACCTTCGAGCAGTGGAAGAGCGTGGTGGACATCAACCTGACGGGCGCTTTCCTGTGCACCCAGCAGGCCTTCCGGCTGATGAAGGACCAGGCGCCGCGCGGCGGCCGCATCATCAACAACGGCTCCATCTCGGCCCACGCGCCGCGCCCCAACTCGGCGCCTTACACCTCGACGAAGCACGCCATCACGGGGCTCACCAAGTCCACCGCGCTGGACGGCCGCAAGTACGACATCGCCTGCGGCCAGATCGACATCGGCAACGCCGCCACGGAAATGATCGCCCGCGCCGCCAAGGGCGTGCCCCAGGCGAACGGCGAGATCGCGGTGGAACCGCTCATGGACGTGGACCATGTGGGCCGCGCAGTGCTGCACATGGCCAGCCTGCCCCCAGAGGCCAACGTACAGTTCATGACCATCATGGCCACGAAGATGCCCTTCATCGGGCGCGGTTGAACGACCACCCACCTCACCCGAAAACGCCGGGCGCCTTGGCACCCGGCTGCGCGACGGAAGTTACTTCAATGCCTTGAAGCGGATGCGGTGGGGCTTCGCGCCCTCCTCGCCCAGCCTCTTGCGCTTGTCGGCTTCGTATTCCTGGTAGTTGCCGTCGAAGAACACCCACTGCGAGTCGCCCTCGCAGGCCAGGATGTGGGTGGCGATGCGGTCCAGGAACCAGCGGTCGTGGGAGATGCACAGCACGCAGCCCGCGAACTCGAGCAGCGCATCCTCCAGCGCCCGCAGCGTCTCCACGTCCAGGTCGTTGGAGGGCTCGTCCAGCAGCAGCACGTTGCCGCCCTGCACCAGCGTCTTGGCCAGGTGCAGCCGGCCGCGCTCTCCGCCGGAGAGGTTGCCCACGATCTTCTGCTGGTCCGAGCCCTTGAAGTTGAAGCGGCCGATGTAGGCCCGCGAGGGCATCTCGAACTTGCCCACGGTGAGAATGTCCTGGCCGTTGGAGACGGCCTCCCACACGGTCTTGTCGTTGGGCAGGGCATCGCGCACCTGCTCCACGGCCACCAGCTTCACGGTGTGGCCGACCTTGATCTCGCCCGAGTCGGGCTTCTCGGTGCCCAGGATCATGCGGAACAGCGTGGACTTGCCCGCGCCGTTGGGGCCGATGATGCCCACGATGGCGCCGGGCGGGACCTTGAAGGACAGCTTGTCGATGAGCAGCCGGTCGCCGAAGCCCTTGGAAACGTCCTTGAACTCGATCACTTCGTTGCCCAGGCGCTCGCCGGGGGCGA
>JBIIUM010000011.1:0-35364 GCA_044339985.1 Burkholderiales bacterium
CACCCAACGCCAGCATGCCCTCGCTGACGATTTCCGCCAGCCGCATGCGCGGGTTGAGGGAAGCGAAGGGGTCCTGGAAGATGATCTGGAAATCGCGCCTGCGGTTGCGCAGTGCTGCGCCGTCCAGCGCGGTGAGGTCCTCGCCCTGCAGCAGCACGCGCCCCCGGGTGGGCTCCAGCAGCCGCACCATGGCCTTGCCGGCGGTGGTCTTGCCGCAGCCCGATTCACCCACCAGCGCCAGCGTGCGCCCGGCGTGCAGGTCCAGCGACAGTCCATCCACCGCGCGCACCTTACCCACCACCCGCTTGAGCACACCGCGGCGGATGGGGAAATGCACCGCGAGATCGCGTACCTCCAGCAAGGGCGCGGCAACCATCGGCTCTCGCGCCACCGCCAACGGCGCGGGCATCGTGACCGCGGCCCGGGCAGCCCGCCCCGCAAAGCGCGGGTCGTGCAGGTGGCAGCGTGCCGCCTGGCCGACTTCCAGTTGGAGGATGGCAGGCTGCGTGTTGCTGCATGCCTCGAACGCGTGGTCGCAGCGCTCCGCGAAGCGGCACCCGGAAAACTCGCGCCACAGGGCCGGCACCTGGCCACCGATGGCCGCCAATGGCGCATCGCGCAGCTGTCGCCCCGGCACGGAGCCGAACAGCTTTCGAGTGTAGGGATGGGCCGGCGCGGTAAACAAACGCTCGCGCGGAGCGGTCTCCACCAGTTCGCCCGCGTACATCACCGCCACGCGATGGGCCATCTCGGCCACCACGCCCAGATCGTGGGTGATCAGCAGCACGGCCATGCCGGTGCGCTTCTGCAAGTCGCGCAACAGGCCAAGCACCTGGGCCTGGATGGTCACATCCAGGGCAGTGGTGGGTTCGTCGGCGATCAACAGCTCCGGCTCGCAGGCCAGCGCGCCAGCGATCATGACGCGCTGCTTCAGCCCCCCCGAGAGCTGGAAGGGGTATTCGTCCATGCGCCGGCGCGGATCCGGGATACCCACCGCCTCGAACAACTCCAGCACTCGCCGGTCGGCGGCACTGCCACGCAGGCCCAGGTGGCGGTCGAGCACCTCGCGCACCTGGTCGCCCACGGTCATCACCGGATCGAGGCTTGACCCGGGCTCCTGGAAAATCATGCCGATGCGCCGGCCGCGCACATCGCGCATGGCGCGCTCCGGCAGCGCCAGCAGATCCTTGCCCTCCAGCCGCACTTCGCCACCCACCACCCGGCCGGAGTCGGGCAACAGGCGCATCACCGACAGCGCCGTGAGCGATTTGCCGCTTCCCGACTCGCCCAGCAGCGCGAAGGTTTCGCCGCGATCGAGCGCGAGGGATACGCCATCCACGGCCCGGATCACCCGATCGCCTGCAGCGATCCAGGTGCGCAGGTCGCGAATCTCCAGCAACGGTACGCTCATGCCGTCGCCTTGGTGGCAGACCGGGTGCGGGCGGCCAGGTGGCGCCAAGAGGAGGCGCGCACGAAATCGGCACGCACCCGCGGGTCGAGGGCATCGCGCACCGCGTCGGCGAACAGGTTGGCCGCCAGCACCAGCAGCAGCATGCAACCGAAGGCGGCGCCCAAGGACCACCACACCACCGGCTCTCGGGCAAGCTCCAGGCGCGCCGCGTTGATCATGGTGCCGAAGCTGTTCATGGCCGGGTCCACACCCACGCCCACGTAGGACAGCACCGCCTCGGCCAGCACCAGCGAGCTGAAGCCCAGCACCGTAGAAATGATGACGATGTGCAACACGTTGGGCAGCACGTGCCGCGCCAGGATGCGCCAGGGTCCCACGCCGAAGGCGCGCGCCGCCTGAACGAACTCCAGTTCGCGCAGCTTGAGAGTCTCGCCGCGCAGCAGGCGGCACAGCCCCGTCCAGCTGGTGACGCCCAGGATCACGCACAGGAACAGCAGGCGAAAGTCGGCGCGCCGCGTGACGGAGTCGAAGGTCTCGGGCCGCGCGTCCATGTACACCTGCATCATCAGCACCGCCGCGGCAATCAGCAGCACACCCGGAATGGAACTCAGGGTGGTGTAGAGATATTGGATGACATCGTCCACCCACCCCTTGAAGTAGCCCGCCATCAGCCCGAGCGCCAGGGCGAAGGGCAGCATCACCAGCGTGGTGACGGTGCCGATCACCAGGCCGGTGCGGATGCTCTTGAGGGTGAGGTAGAGCACATCCTGGCCCACCTTGTCGGTGCCGAACACATGGTAGCGGCCCGACAGCACGATCAGCGGCCCCGCCGTGAGAAAGATGACGGCAGCGGTGAGCAGCACGGCGCGTAGCGGCACGTCCAATTCGCCGCGCCACGCTGCACCCGATACCGCCGCGAAGCTGCTGCCCCGCGCCGCCGCCACCACCCCGGTGAGCAGCGAGGCCAGCAGCACCCAGGCAAGCGCCGCAGCGGCTGCGCCGCGCGATGCGCCGGCGGCGATGTCGGCACCACGCTCGCGGGCCGGGTCCTTCAGGTGCGCGCCGCCGTGCTTCAGGCGCGGGTACTCCCGCGCCATTGCCCCGTCGGGCCGGGTGATGGATTCCTTCGAGTGGCCGTAGGCGGCGAAGGGCGCGGAAAAGGTGCGCTCCTGGCGTTGACGCAGCGGCGCCGCCAGGGCATCCAGCGTCGACAGCACCTCCGGCGACCAGCGTTGCTCCGCCTTGCCGGGCTCGGGGGGCAGCGCCTTGCGGTAATGCAGGCAGTCGAGCAGCCCCACCGCCACGAAACAGGCCAGCACCGTGGCGGCCACCATGCCGCCGGTGGATCGCGCCACCTTTCTCCAGGGGGCGCGCAGGTGCTCGCGCGAGACCGTCAGCCAAACGAACGCCACCACGCAACCGAGCAGCGCAAACACCAGCGCATCGGTCCAGAGGATCACGGGCAGGATGGGCATCATTCGAACCGGATGCGCGGGTCCACGAGCGTGTAGGACAGGTCGGTGAGCACGAGGCCGACGATGTACAGCACCGAGCCCAGGAACACCATGCTGCGCACCACCGCGAAGTCCTGGGCGTTGATGGCGTCGATGGTGTAGCTGCCCAACCCCGGAATACCGAAGAACGACTCCATCACCAGGCTGCCCAGGAACAGCGACGGGATCACCACCACCACGCCCGTGAGGATGGGGATGAGGGCGTTGCGCAGCACGTGGCGGAACATCACCCGTGCCTCGCTCAAACCACGGGCCCGCGCGGTGCGCACGTAGTCGCGTCCCATCTCCTCGAGGAAGATGGTGCGGTACCAGCGGCTGCTCTCGCCAAACCCGGCCACCAAGGCCACGGCCACGGGCAACAGCATGAAGCGCCACGCCGCCAGCCCGTCGGCGAAACCCGAGATGGGTGCCAGGTTCCACAACTTGCTCACCAGGTACTGACCGCCGATGATGTAGAACATCCCGGAAATGGACATGGCCACCACACACAGCACCACGCCAGCGAAGTCCAGGGTTGTGGCACGGAACAGGGCCATGAGCAGCGCGAAGCTCACATAGGCTGCCAGGCCCACCAGGAACACCGGCAGGGCGATTGCAAGGCTCGGGCCCATGCGCCTGCCGATCTCTTCGCGGATGTCGCGGCCGTCCGACTCGGCCTTGCCGAACTCGAAGGCGAACAACTTCACCGAGTGGTCGAAGAAAATGGTGTCGGTGGCCTTCGCCGCCCCGTGTGCCGCGCCGTTCCAGAGCACCGGCCGGTCATAGCCGCGCTCGCGCTTCCAGCGCTCGATGGCCTCGGGCGTGACGCGCTTCATGCCCAGCTGCATGCGCGCCATGTCATCGGGCGTATTGACCACGAAGAACAAGGCGAAGGTGAGCAGATTCACACCGACCAGGATCGGAATGGCATAAAGCAGGCGCCGCGCGAGATAGCCGAGCATCGCCTTCAGCCCTCGCCCGCTGCGGCAAGCCGCTCGGTGCGACGTTCGCGCCGCCGCCACGACACCACGGCGGGCAGCGCCACGGCCGCCAGTGCCATCGTACCCGCCACCAGCGGCCAGAGCACCGGGCGGTTCCAGGCGGCGCGCTGCGACTCGCGCTTCGCCACGTGGATGCGCTGATACTTGAGCAGGTTGTTGGCGATCTGGTTGGGCTTGCGGTTGCCCACCCAGCCGTGGGCCAGGCCGTACTCCTTGGGATGCAGGCCCCACAGCCAGGGCGCATCACGGCGCGCGATGTCGGCCATCTCGTCGATGAGGGCCTGGCGCTCGGGGCCGTTGTCCATGGCTTTCATGCGTTCGAACAGCCGGTCGAAGGCCGGGTTCTTCCAGTTGGCCGCGTTCTCGCCCTGGGTCTCCACCTTGCCCTGGGCACCATGCAGCAGGAACAGGAAGTTCTCCGGGTCGGGATAGTCGGCGTTCCAGCCCCACTGGAAAATCTGCGCATTGCCCTTGCGAATCTTCTCCTGGAAACGATTGTAGTCGGTGGCGCGCACCACCAGGTTGATGTCGAGCTTGGCGAACTGCTTGCGCAGCCAGTCCAGGCGCGCCTTGTCGTCGGGACCGCGGGCGGTACTGTCCAGGTAAAGGGTGAGCGGCGCGCCCGTGGCCGAGTCGGTGCCGCCGGGATAACCCGCCTCTGCCAGCAGCCGCCGCGCCGCCTCGATGGGCTTGCGCCGCGCCGCGCCGTCCACCCAGTCGTACACAACCGGGTTGATGCCCGCCTCGCCCTCGCGATATCCGAAGATGCCCGGCGGTAGCGGCCCCATGGCCGGGATGCCACGGCCATTGGCAAAGATGGTGATGTATTCCTCGTAATCCACGGCGATGGAGATGGCCTGACGCAGCTTGCGCGCCCGTTCCGAATCACCACCCACCACTGCATCGAGCATGTTGAAGCCCATGTAGAAGGTGGACGGCGCCACTGCCGTCTTGAGCTGGATGCCCTTGGCCTGCATTTCCTCGGTGAGGGTCACCTGCCCGCCGCTGCCCACCTGCACCGCCTGGTCGAAGGCATCGGAGGTGATGCCCGAGGCGTCGTACCAGCCCTGCAGGAACTTGTTCCAGTAGGGGATGGCCTCCTTCTCCAGACTGAAGACGGCACGGTCGATGAAGGGGATCGGCTTGCCGGCGTCGGCGAGCAGTCCGGCCTCGATGTCGTCGGGTTCACCGTCGGCGGGATAGCTTTCGCCGAAGAAGTTGGGGTTCCGCTCCAGCACCATGCGCCGGTTTGGATCGTTGACCACCAGCATGTAGGGGCCGGCGCCCACGGGAAACCAGTCGAGTGTGACGTTGCGCGCCGACAACGCCGGCTGAGCATAGAAGCGCTCCGCCTCGAAGGGCAGCGGCGCGAAGAACGGCATGGCCAGCCAGTAGACGAACTGCGGGTAGCGGCCCTTGAGCTTCACCCGGTAGGTGAACTCATCCACCACTTCCACACCCTCCAGGGGGAAGCGGCGCAGGTCCAGCCAGGCGCCACGGCCGGCGGTGCGGTCGAGTTCCTCCTGGGCACGCTTGAGGGTGTCGCCGTATTCCTTCAGGCCCACGATGTAGTCGCTCATCAGCCCGAAGATGGGCGAATGCAGCTTCGGGTGGGCGAGGCGCTTGATCTGGTAGACGAAGTCCTCCGCACGCACGGCTCGTGTGCCGTGCTCGGCCAGTTCCATGGGTGATCGCAGCCGCCCCGCCTCGGCGGCAGCGATGGGCACGTAGCGCGGGTTGCCATTGGCGCCCAGCGCGAAGGCCGGATGGGGCTGGTAGCGCAGGTCCGGCCGCAGTTTCACCTCGTAGACACTGAAGGCTACACGCTCGGCGGGCGTGCCGTCTGCAAGCTGCCGCCCCTGGGCGTCCAGGTAGCGCACTTCCGGCAGCGCGGCAGCGGCGAAGGGCGTCAGTTCAAAGGGCCGGCGCAGGTAGTGGTATTGCAGCGGCGGGGTGTAGACCTGCGCCGTGAACACGATTTCATTGGAACTGTAGGACTGCACCGGATCCAGGTGCTTGGGTCGCTCGGTAAAGGACGAATACAGCGTATTGCTGGCGCGCTCGGCGGGCGGATAGGGATCGTTCCAAGGGTGATCGCAACCGCCCAGCAACAGTCCTGCCCCGCAGACGGCAAACAGCCGCATGGTGGCAAGGGCAGTGGAGGAAATCGCGCGGTGCATGAGTTTTCCGAAAAAGGCAGCAGACCGAAGGCGCCAGCGTAAGGCATCGTTCCAGTCGACGGCACCTATAATAGCCGCCGTAGGGGTTGCGCATTCATCGGGCACACGCGACGAACGCTGCGTCTACGATTTCGGTGAGGAAAACGCATGGGCTTTCTGCAGGGTAAGAGGATCCTGGTGACCGGTCTGTTGAGCAACCGGTCCATCGCCTACGGCATTGCCCGGGCCGCGCGGCGCGAGGGCGCGGAACTGGCCTTCACCTTTCAGGGTGAGCGGGTGCGCGAGCGGGTGATGGCTTTGGCGGGCGAGTTCGACAGTTCGCTTGTGTTCGGCTGCGATGTGTCGTCGGACGAGGAAATCTCCGCACTGTTCAACCAACTGGGTGCCGCCTGGGACGGGCTCGATGGCCTGGTGCATTCCATCGCCTTCGCGCCGCGGGAGGCCCTGTCGGGAGACTTCCTCGACAGCGTCAGCCGCGAAGCCTTCCGCATATCCCACGACATCAGCGCCTACAGCTTTGCGGCCCTGGCCAAGGCGGCACGTCCCATGCTGCTCGGGCGCCAGGGCGCCTTGCTCACTCTGAGCTACCTGGGCGCCGAACGCTCGCTGCCCAATTACAACGTCATGGGCCTCGCCAAGGCAAGCCTGGAAGCCTCCGTACGCTACATGGCTCAGAGCCTTGGGCCCCAGGGCATTCGCGTCAACGCCATATCAGCCGGCCCCATCAAGACACTCGCCGCCGCGGGCATCGGCAACTTTGGCAAGATCCTGTCCTTCAACGAAAGGACCGCGCCGCTACGCCGCAACGTCAGCATCGAGGAGGTGGGCAACGCCGCCGCTTTCCTGCTGAGCCCGCTGGCAGCCGGCATTACCGGCGAAGTGCTGCACGTGGACGCGGGCTTCAGCACCACGGCGTTGGCCTCGCTGGAGTAGGCCATCGGCGGGAGAGTTCCCCTCCCTCGCCATGGCGAGGGCAGTCCCGCCCCCTCAGGGGCCCTTGCGCTCCACCTTGGAAGCGTCGATCTCCACACCCGCGCCTGCCTTGACCACGGCGGTGTAGGCCTCCAACTGCTGCTGGGCTGCCAGTTGCGCGATCTGCCGCTGGAGAGACTTGGCCTCCTCCGCACTCACAGGCTTGCCGTCGAGCACCTTGCTCACGCGGTAGACAACGTAGCGCCCATCGGCGGCGGTGGCGCCTATGTAGGCGGGCAGCTTCGCTGCATCGGCACTGAAAACCTCGCGCGCAGCCTCCACCAACAGAGAGCCAGGCGCCTGCAATGACACCAATTGCGGTGCCTCGAAGGTGGCGCCTGCGGTGTCTCCCTTTCGCAACCGCTCGAGGGCGGCCTTGCCCTCTTCGGCAGCCCGCTTGCGGGCGCGCTCGCCCATCAAAACCACCGTGATGTCCGACTTGACCTGATCAAAGGGCAGGAAGTCCGCGGCCTTGTGTTCCAGCACGCGGGCGGCCACGAAGGTGCCGTCGCCCATGTCCACGGCCTCGGTGTTGCGCTTGTTCTTGATCGCGTCCTCGGAAAAAATCTTGCCCAGCAGCGCTGGCTTGGACAGTTGAGGATTTCCCCCACCGTTTCGGGTAATCCAATCGCTGGTCTGAATGGTCAGCTTCAGCGCATCGGCAGCTGGCTTCAAGCTATCGGGTTGCTCATAGACGATGTTTTGAAAGCTCTCCACCGCCTCGGCGAACAGCTTTCCAATTTTTGGCTTGCGCACCTCCTGCTCTATCTCGCGGCGCACCTTTTCGAGCGGAGTGGCTTCACCGGCTTTGATCCCGTCGAGTCGTATCACGTGAAAACCGTACTGGGTCTCCACTGGCCCGGCGATTTCGCCCGGCTTCAGTCCGAACAACGCGTCTTCAAAGGGCTTGACCATGGCGCCACGCGCCACAAAACCCAGGTCGCCACCGCTGGCTGCAGACCCGGGATCCTGGGAATTGGCGCGGGCCAGCTCGGAAAACCGCTGCGGCGCTTTTCGCGCTTCCTGAACCAACGCCTCCGCCTTGGCTCTGGCAGTGGCCTTGGCTTCGGCAGTGGCGTCTTTCGAGACTGTCAGGAGAATGTGGCTGGCGCGACGCTCTTCGGGCTTCGAGTATTGGGACGAATGGCTGTCGTAGAAAGCTCTCACTTCATCCGCAGTAACCTCCACGCTGTTTTCCAGCGCCTGCGCTGCAAGCACCACATACTCCACGCGCGCCCGCTCCGGGATGGAGAACTGCTGCCGTTTTTCTTCGTAATACTTATTCAACTCAGCCTCGGCGGGCGAATCCCCGCCCATGAAACGCGCCGGCGCGAAGACCAGTTGGCTTACCTCCCGTTGCTGTTCCCGAATGCGGCCAAGACGCTCGGTGACGGAAGAAGCAACAAAGTTCGTGCGGGTGACCGTTTCTCGAAGCTGGGACAGCGCGAGATCGCGGCGAACCCGCTCCTCGAAGCCTGCCGGTGTCAGCCCCTGCCCCTTGAGGATTTCCTGGTAGCGCTGCTCGGAAAACTTGCCCGTGGCGCGGTCCTGGAAAGCCGGGATCTCAGTGATGACCTTCGCAAGTTGCGCGTCAGTGGCCGTCATTCCCTGACCCAGGGCGTGGGCGAGCATGGCACGGTTCTCCACCAGCGTGTTGACCACACCGTTGCGGACTTCGCTGCTGTTGAGCATCGGCTCGTCGGCCTTGCCCTGCATCATCTGCCGTAATTGATCCTGACGCTCCCGCAATGCACCCTCGAACTCCGGGGCGGAAATGCGGGTCCCGGCAACCTTGGCCACTGCGGCACCTGTACCGCTATCCTGAAAATAGTAGTTGATGCCAAACAAGGCAAACGGCGGCACGATCAGCACCAGCAAGACCAACTGAAGCCAGCGCTTGTGCTTGTTGACCCAATCGAACATGGCTTTAACGCATCCTTGGAAGGCTACGTGCAGGGCGATTCCGGCGAACCCTGAACGACAAGCGCACAAACGAAAAAGGCGAACTCGCGTTCGCCTTTTTCACCTTGATTGGCGGAGTGGACGGGACTCGAACCCGCGACCCCCGGCGTGACAGGCCGGTATTCTAACCAACTGAACTACCACTCCCGACATCCGTGGTTTCCCGTTTGGATCGAAAACCCAGGACAACTACAACTGCCACCAGTGGTGGGTGCTGACGGGATCGAACCGCCGACATTCGCCTTGTAAGGGCGACGCTCTACCAGCTGAGCTAAGCACCCCTGAGGGTGCACGAGAAATAAACCACTACAACGCAATGCACGTAACGGGCAACCGTTACCTGAAGCCGCTTATTTTAGCGCGTCCTTCAACGCCTTTCCAGCACGAAACTTGGGCACCTTGGCAGCCTTGATCTTGATGGCCGCGCCCGTTCGCGGATTACGCCCGCTGCGCGCGGCACGCTTTCCTACGTAGAAGGTGCCAAACCCCACCAGCGTCACGGTGCCGCCCTTGCGAAGCGACGTCCTGATGGAGGAAACCGTGGCATCCAGTGCCCGGCCTGCCGCAGCTTTGGATATGTCGGCGTGCTTCGCAATGGCGTCAATCAGTTCGAGCTTGTTCACTTGGACTCCCTCGTCTTTCCTTCAGGTGTGAAAGTTGACCAGCGCATGACGTGATGCGCGCCCCGGCACGAGTGAACACCGAACCTTGCGCCGGATGGTGCCAGACAGCCACAGGAGGCTACCTGTTCGGCTCAAAACCACGCAAGTACCGCACCTGGCCCGTTCGTTCGGTTTTATATCGCGCCGTTGGAAAAGGTGTCAAGGAAGGCTCATTGAAAGGAGAACGACCTGACGAAACAGCCGCGGGGCGCAACATCCGCCATCAGTGCTTGATGGTGTTTGCCGTCGCAGGATTAGATTCCACCGGCAGCGGCGCCACCACCGCCTCCGTTTTCTCCGGAAGCGGTTCGGGCATTCGTTCGAGGGCACGCTCCAGCACTTGATCGATCCACTTCACGGGATGAATATCGAGACGATTCTTGATGTTTTCCGGAATCTCCGCGAGGTCCTTGGCGTTCTCCTCCGGGATCAGCACCAGTTTGATGCCGCCGCGGGTGGCCGCCAGCAGTTTCTCTTTCAACCCCCCGATGGGAAGGACTTCGCCGCGCAGCGTGATTTCTCCAGTCATGGCCACGTCGGCCCGCACCGGGATGCCCGTAAGCAAAGACACCATGGCGGTGCAGATGGCAATACCAGCGCTTGGCCCGTCCTTTGGCGTAGCGCCCTCGGGCAGGTGGATGTGGATGTCGCTGTTCTGGTAGAAATCTTCCTTGATCCCCAGTTTATGGGATCGACTACGCACCACCGTCAGCGCCGCCTGAATGGACTCCTGCATCACCTCACCCAGTTTGCCTGTGGTGACCATCTTGCCCTTGCCTGGCATCACCGCACTTTCAATGGTGAGAAGTTCCCCTCCAACCTCGGTCCATGCAAGACCGGTGACTTGACCCACCTGGTTTTGCTTCTCGGCCATCCCGAAGCTGTAGCGGCGCACCCCCAGAAACTTGTCGAGATTGCGCGCAGTTACCTGAAGCGCCGACTCGCGCTTCTTGAGCAATAGCGACTTGACCACCTTGCGAGAGATCTTCGAGATTTCTCGCTCAAGGGCCCTCACACCCGCCTCGCGAGTGTAGTAACGGATGATGTCTCGGATGGCACTCTCCGACACATTGCATTCCTGTTCCTTGAGACCATGATTCTTCATCTGCTTCGGCAGGAGATACCGCATGGCGATGTTTACCTTCTCGTCCTCCGTATAGCCGGACAAGCGGATGACTTCCATGCGATCGAGCAAAGGCGCCGGGATATTCATGGTGTTGGCCGTGGCGACGAACATCACGTCCGAGAGGTCGTAATCCACCTCAACGTAGTGATCCACGAACGTGTGGTTTTGCTCCGGGTCCAGCACCTCGAGCAATGCCGACGCAGGGTCGCCGCGAAAGTCCATGCCCATCTTGTCCACTTCGTCCAGCAGGAAGAGCGGGTTACGCACGCCGACCTTGGTCATGTTCTGCAGAATCTTGCCTGGCATTGAACCGATGTAGGTGCGCCGATGCCCTCGGACCTCTGCCTCGTCGCGCACACCGCCCAAAGACATCCGCACGAACTTGCGGTTGGTGGCGCGGGCAATGGACTGCCCAAGAGAGGTCTTGCCAACGCCGGGCGGGCCCACCAGGCAAAGGATAGGCGCCTTGACCTTGTCCACCCGCTGCTGGACCGCCAGGTACTCGAGGATGCGTTCCTTGACCTTCTCGAGCCCGTAGTGATCCTCTTCGAGCACCGCCTCGGCCGCCGCAAGATTCTTTGAAATCTTGCTCTTTTTCTTCCAGGGCAACCCCACCAAGGCGTCGATGTAATTACGGACCACGGTCGCCTCGGCAGACATGGGCGACATGAGACGCAGCTTCTTCAATTCCGCCTCGGCCTTGGCGCGCGCCTCCTTGGGCATGTGCGCACCCTTTATGCGTTTTTCAATTTCGTCGAGATCCTGACCCTCGTCAAGGTCGCCGAGCTCCTTCTGGATCGCCTTGACCTGCTCGTTGAGGTAGTACTCGCGCTGGCTCTTCTCCATTTGACGCTTGACCCGGCCGCGGATGCGCTTCTCCACCTGCAGGATGTCAAGCTCGGCCTCCAGAAGCGACAACAGGTGCTCGAGCCGGCGCCGCACGTCGATCATCTCCAGCACGGCTTGCTTCTGCTCAAGCTTGAGGGGCAAGTGGGCTGCGATGGTGTCAGCGAGGCGCCCTGCTTCGTCAATACCCGCGAGGGAGGTGAGAATCTCAGGAGGGATTTTCTTGTTGAGCTTCACATACTGGTCGAACTGGGCAATCATGGCTCGGCGCATGCCTTCGCTTTCATGCCTCTGTTCAGGCGACAGCGTGTCATGCGGCACCACCGCAGCCTCGGCAGCAAAGTGCGTGTGCAAATCCTCCACCTGCAACACGTTGGCACGCTGCACGCCTTCCACCAGCACCTTGACCGTGCCATCGGGCAGCTTAAGCATCTGCAGGATGTTGGCGACGCTGCCCACGCGGTAAAGGTCTTCCTCGCCAGGTTCGTCTTTCGCCGCCGATTTTTGCGCCACGAGCAGGATGCTCTTGCCCGCCTCCATGGCGCTCTCCAGGGCCTTGATGGACTTCGGGCGCCCCACGAACAGCGGGATCACCATGTGCGGGAACACCACTACGTCGCGCAGCGGAAGCAGCGGAAGCGACAACAGGTTCTCGGCGGCTTCGGAAAACTGGCTCATGGAACTCACCTTCGAATTGATTTCTTTGCCTTGAGGAGGTGGGGCGCCAGCGAGCGCATTTCAAGTCGTTCCGGCGCGAGGCGAATGCTCAACACCAAACCCCGGTGCCTGGAACGACCACGCTGTCGCCCAACTCGGCCGGCTCGCGAATCAAGCGGAACCGGCAAGCTTGGGTTGATCCGAGTAAATGAGGATCGGTTTGACGTCACCCGTGATCGTGCCTTCGTCGATCACCGCCTTCTGGACATTCTTCGTCGAGGGCAGGTCGAACATCGTGTCCAGGAGCACGTGCTCCAAGATGGAACGCAACCCGCGTGCGCCGGTCTTGCGCTGAAGCGCCTTGCGCGTGATTGCAAGCAGCGCATCGTCGCGAATCTCCAGCTCCACCCCCTCCATTTGGAACATCCGCTGGTATTGCTTGATCAAGGCGTTTTTCGGCTCCGTGAGAATCTGGATGAGCGCCTTTTCGTCGAGTTCCTCGAGGGTCGCCACGACTGGCAACCGCCCCACGAACTCCGGAATCAACCCATACTTGATCAGGTCTTCCGGCTCCACGTCACGCAGCACCGATGAGATGTCCTTGCGGTTATCTCTGCTCTTCACCTCCGCGCCGAAGCCAATTCCACCCTTCTCCGACCTGGAGCGGATGACCTTGTCCAGGCCGTCAAAGGCGCCGCCACAGATGAACAGGATGTTCGTGGTGTCAACCTGCACGAACTCCTGGTTGGGGTGCTTGCGCCCTCCCTGGGGAGGCACCGACGCGATGGTGCCCTCGATGAGCTTGAGCAGCGCCTGCTGCACGCCCTCACCCGAAACGTCGCGGGTTATGGAGGGGTTGTCGGACTTGCGCGAAATCTTGTCGATTTCGTCGATGTAGACGATGCCACGCTGCGCCTTGTCCACATCGTAGTCACATTTCTGCAAAAGCTTCTGGATGATGTTTTCCACGTCCTCGCCCACATACCCCGCCTCCGTCAGCGTGGTGGCGTCTGCCATCACGAAGGGCACGTTGAGCAATCGCGCGAGCGTCTGGGCGAGCAGCGTCTTGCCCGACCCGGTAGGCCCCACCAAGAGAATGTTGCTCTTGGAGAGTTCTACATCATCTTTCTTGGAGACGGTCTTGAGGCGCTTGTAGTGGTTGTAAACCGCCACCGCAAGAATCTTCTTCGCCTTATCCTGGCCAATCACGTACTGATCAAGTATCGCGCGGATC
Organism: Burkholderiales bacterium; assembly: GCA_044339985.1. Taxonomy (GTDB): domain Bacteria; phylum Pseudomonadota; class Gammaproteobacteria; order Burkholderiales. The sequence continues at coordinate 13,545 of JBIIUM010000011.1, forward strand.
TCCGATGGGACAGGAAGGTCCGAACGGTTGCCCTTGGCGGCCGCATCCCCACTGGTCTCCTCGCGGATGATGTCGTTGCAAAGCTCGATACACTCATCGCAGATGAAAACGGAGGGACCCGCGATCAACTTGCGGACCTCGTGCTGGCTCTTGCCGCAGAATGAGCAATAGAGCAGTTTTTCTCCGGAGGACTTTTCCGACATCGCTTTGAATGGCTCCCGGCGTTGGCGTGGTTGGGATTCGGGCCTGGTTCAGACGCCCTCGGTGCGGCTCACGAGGACCTTGTCCACGAGGCCGTATTGCACCGATTCTTCTGCGCTCATGAAGTTGTCTCTGTCGGTGTCCTTCTCGATGGTCTTGATATCCTGCCCGGTATGGCTGGACATGATGGCATTGAGCTTCTCTCGCAGGTACAGGATTTCGCGGGCGTGAATCTCGATGTCCGAGGCCTGCCCCTGAAAACCGCCCATGGGCTGGTGGATCATCACCCGGGAATTGGGCAGGACGAAGCGCTTGCCTTTCGCGCCGGCAGCGAGCAAGAAAGCGCCCATGCTGGCCGCCTGCCCGATACAGAGGGTTGAAACGTCCGGCTTGACGAACTGCATGGTGTCGTAGATGGCAAGACCGGCAGACACCGAACCTCCCGGAGAATTGATGTAGAAAAAAATGTCCTTGTCGGGATTCTCGGACTCCAGAAACAGCAACTGGGCGACAATCAGGTTTGCCGTGGACTCTGTAACCGGGCCCACCAGAAAAACGACCCGCTCCTTGAGCAGGCGGCTGTAGATGTCATAGGCCCTCTCGCCCCGCCCGCTCTGCTCGATAACCATGGGGATCAGGCCGAGCCCCTCGGGTTCGCGATCCCACCGAGATCCGCCCCAGTTCATGACGCCCCTCCCATGAGTTCATCGAAGGGCGTATCGCGGTCCGTGAGACTCACCCGGCCGAGCACCCAGTCGACAACATTGTTCTCAAGGACCACCGCTTCCACTTCGCGCACGCGTTCCGGCGACTGGTAGTACCACCGCACCACTTCCTCCGGCTCCTCATAGCTTTGGGCATATTCGTCGATCAGGGTACGAATCTGTTCGGGTTCCGCCTTGATTCCCTCGCGCCTCACCAACTCGTTGAGCACCAACCCAATGCTGACACGACGCCTTGCCTCAGGCTCGAAGGCGTCCCGCGGAATGTTGACGTTTTCCGCATTCATTCCCCGCCCCCGCAGGTTTTCCATCATGCCTGCGGCAAGTCGATCGGTCTCCGCTTCGATGAGCGCCTTCGGTACGTCGAATTTCGACGCGTCGAGCAGAACCTTGAGAGCTTGATCCTTGGTGTTCTGACGCACTCGGCGTTTCACCTCGCGCTCAAGGTTCCCTTTGACGTCGGCCCGCATGCGATCAAGATCACCGTCGGCAATGCCAAGCGCGCGCGCGAATTCCGCGTCTACCGCCGGAATCTTAGCTTCCTGGACCTTGTGCAGTGTCACGGTGAACTCCGCCTTCTTTCCGGCAACGTCCTGCCCATGATAGTCCGCTGGGAAGGTCAGTTCAAACGTGCGCGCCTCCCCTGCGGATACGCCTTCAAGGGCAGCCTCGAACTCGGGAAGAAGACGCCCCTCCCCCAGCGTCACGGCCTGCCCCTTGGCCTCGCCGCCTTCGAAGGGCACGCCGTCGATCCGGCCCTGGTAGTCGATGACCACAAGATCGCCCTTGAGGGCGGCGCGATCCACAGCTTCATAGCTGGTGCGCTGACGGCGCAACACCTCCACGGTCCTGTCCACGTCAGCCTCGCCCACCGTCACCATGGGCCTGGCAATGGAATGGGCGGCCAAGTCTCCCAGTTCGATTTCGGGGAACACCTCGAAGGTGGCGGTGAACTCGAATTGCTCCTGGGCTTCCGCCGCTGGCTTGGCCTCGATGCGCGGCAGGCCCGCGACCCTCAGGTTTTTCTCGCGCACCGCTTCGCCGAACGTGCGCTCCACCATGTCGCCAAGCACCTCCTGGCGCACCTGTGGCCCGAACTGGCGCTCCACCACCTTGATGGGCACCTTGCCTGGCCGAAAGCCGGCCAACTTCACCGTGCGTTGCAGGCGCTTGAGGCGGTTGTCCACCTCTGCATTGATCTGGTCGAGGGGAACAGCGACCTTCAGGCGCCGCTCCAGCGTGCCGAGGGTCTCGATGGAAGCTTGCATCGCGGGATCTCTCAGGTTTCAGGGTTGCCACGGCAGCGACCCCGGCGGGCCGTGCCCGGCGGTCCGGTCAACTCGTTCTCAGGATCGAGGGGACGGGGTTTGAGGACGGCGAGGTGCTGGCCCGCCGGGGTCGCTGGTGCGAAAGGGGGGACTCGAACCCCCAAGCCTTGCGGCGCCGGAACCTAAATCCGGTGCGTCTGCCAATTCCGCCACTTTCGCGATGCCTCATTCTATTACAATGCGCTTCCCCTCGCACCCGCCGCACCCATACGCCCGCTGCCATCACCACGGCAACCCACTGATGGGAATGCATTTTTCGGGTCGGGCGGCAGTTCATGGGCGTTGATCACTACGAGAATTTTCCGGTTGCCTCGGTACTGCTTCCGAAGCGTCTGCGCGCCCCGGTGGTGGCGCTGTATCGTTTCTGTCGAGAGGCCGACGACATCGCCGACGAGGGTGATGACGCACCCGAGGTGCGACAGGCGGCCCTGGATGCGCGCCGCCATGATCTGGATCGCATCGAACGCGGCGAAAACCCGCTGCTTCCGCACTACGAGGGCGTGGCCCGCCTGATCCTCGAGCACCGGCTGCCCGTTCAGCCCTTTCGCGACCTGCTTGACGCCTTCCGGCAAGACACCCACCAGACCCGTTACACCGACTTCGGCGAACTCATGAATTACTGCCGCCGCTCTGCCAACCCCGTGGGCCGACTGGTGCTAACCCTGGCAGGCGCCGCCACACCGCGCAACCTGGCGCTTTCCGATGGCATCTGTTCGAGCCTGCAGCTCATCAACTTCCTCCAGGACGTTGCCGTGGACTGGCGCAAAGGCCGGGTCTATCTGCCCCAGGACGAACTCGCGCGCTTCGGCATCACCGAGGCCAGCATCGCCGCCGGCGACGCTGGCGCCGCCTGGGGCCGGATGATGCGCTTTCAGGTTGAACGCACCCGGCGCCTGCTGCAGGCGGGCGCGCCGCTGGCCCGCCAGGTGGGCGGGCGCCTGGGGATGGAACTGCGCATGGTGGTCATCGGCGGTGATCGCATCCTGGAGAAAATCCTCAAGGCTGACGGCGATGTGTTCCGCCGCCGGCCCGTGCTGGAAACGGGCGACTGGCCGCTCATGGCCTGGCGTGCGCTAACGCGCTGAGCGGGCGAGACAGCCGTGACGCCCGATCAGTATTGCCAGCAAAAGGCCGCTGCCAGCGGCTCGAGCTTCTATTATTCGTTCCGCTTCCTGCCGCCGCCCCGGCGGCGCGCCATCACGGCCCTGTATGCCTTTTGCCGCGAGGTGGACGATGTGGTGGACGAATGCGCCGACGCCCAGGTGGCCCGCACCACGCTTCAGTGGTGGCGGCGCGAGGTGGGCGCGCTGTATGACGGCAACCCCAGCCACCCGGTGACGCGCGCCCTGCAACCAGCCCTTGCCGCCCACGGTCTCGAACAGCCTCGCCTGCTGGACATCATCGACGGCATGGGCATGGACCTGGAGTGGAACCGCTATCCGGATTTCCCCACACTCGAGGTGTATTGCCACCGCGTGGCGGGCGTGGTGGGCATGCTGTCGGCCTCCATTTTCGGGTACACCGATCCCGCCACGCTCGGCTATGCCCGCGACCTAGGCATCGCGCTGCAACTCACCAACATCGCCCGCGACGTGGGCGAGGATGCGCGCCGCAACCGCATCTACCTGCCGCTCGACGAACTGGCGCGCTTCGGCGTGAGCGCCGATGACATCCTGCTGTTTCGCGAAACGCCCGCCGTGGCGGCGCTGCTGGCGCACAACGTGGCCCGTGCCCGCCACTACCACGCCCGCGCCCGCGCCCAGCTGCCCGCCGCGGACCGCACCGCCCAGCGCCCCGGATTGATCATGGGCGCGATCTACGCCCGGCTGCTGGAGGAAGTGGCTGCCGAGGGCGCCGGTGTGCTGAACCGGCGCGTCTCCCTCACGCCGCTGCGCAAGCTCTGGATCGCCTGGAGAACCTGGCGCCGTGGCTGAGACACGCACGCCGCCTGGCGTCTCGACCGCGCGCGTGCGGGTGATCGGCGCCGGCTGGGCGGGGCTTGCCGCGGCCGTCACACTGGCCCGCCACGGGGTGAGCGTGGCAGTGCACGAAGCGGCCTCTGCACCCGGCGGCCGGGCGCGGCGCGTGCTGCTGGACGGCGTCGGCGTGGACAACGGCCTGCACATTCTGCTGGGCGCCTACGACAGCACCCTGCAGCTGCTGCACACGGTCTCGCCAGGCCTCGCGGGCCTGCGGCGCCTGCCGCTGCGCATCGAGGTGGCCGGACGCCTGTCGCTGCGCAGCGCCGCCGCGCCGCCGCCCTTCGATCTTCTCATTGGCCTGCTGCGCGCCGAAGGACTGACCGCCTCGCAACGCCTGGCCACCGTGGGCTTCATGCTGCGGCTGCGTCTGGCGCGCTTCCGCGCGCTGCCCGGCGAAACCGTGGCCGGACTGCTGGATCGCTTCGGCCAGCTCGGCGCCGCCCGCACCTGGCTCTGGGAACCGCTGTGCGTCGCAGCCCTCAACACCGCGCCCGCCGAGGCCGATGCCCAGGTGTTTCTAAACGTGGTGCGCGATGGAATGGCCAACGGCGGGCGCGCCAGCGATCTACTGCTGCCCGCCAGCGACCTGGGTAGCCTGTTTCCCGAGCCTGCCTGCCGGTGGCTCGAGGCGCGCGGCTGCGGCGTGCATCTGGCCGACCCGGTACGAGCCATCCGCGTGCGGGGCAGCGGCTTTACCCTCGAATGCCGCTCCGGCAACCATGGCGCCAGCCAGGTGATATGCGCCACCGACCCGGCGCGTGCCGCCGGCCTGGTGGAGGAACTGCCTGCCCTGGGCGCGCTGGCGCAGCGCTTGAAGGGGCTGCGCCACCTGCCCATCACATCGGTGTACCTGCAGTACGAACCCCAGCGCACCCTCCCCGCGCCCATGCTGGGTTTGCCCGACGGGCCGCTGCAGTGGGCCTTCGACCGCGGTGCGCTGTGCGGGCAACATGGCCTGCTGGCCTGCGTGGCAAGCGCCGCCAGCCATTTCGATTCCTGGGGCCGCGATCGCATCGCGGCGGCCGCCCACGCTCAACTGTCGGCGCTGCTGCCCGACCTGGAGCCACCGCGCTGGCAGAGCGTCATCTCCGAGCGGCGCGCCACCTTCGCCTGTGTGCCCGGGATCGACCGGCCGGCGCCACGCACCGCCCTGCCCGGACTGCTGCTGGCCGGTGACTACACCGCTGGCGACTACCCCGCCACCCTGGAGGCCGCCGTGCGCAGCGGCATCGCCTGCGCCCACGCCATATTGGAATCCTAATGAGCCTCCCCAAACCCTACACCCCCTCGCCGCAGTCGCTGCGCGATCGCGTCATCCTGGTGACTGGTGGCAGCCGCGGCCTGGGCCTAGCCTGCGCGCAGGCCTTCGCTGCCCTCGGTGCTCGGGTGGTGATCACCGGCCGCAACCCCGAGCAACTGGAGCGCGCCTGCGAGAGCATCGAACGCGCCGGCAACGCGCCTCCGGCGGCCATAGGCATCGACTTCGAAGCCGCAACCCGGCGCGACTACGACGGCGTGGCCGGCGCGGTGGAACAGGCCTTCGAACGGCTCGACGGCCTGCTGCACTGCGCCGTGCACCTGGAAAAACTGGCCGCCGTGCAGGACCTGGATTTCGACGCCTGGAACCGGTTGCTACGGGTGAATTTCCTCGCCCCTCTGGCCTTGACCAACGCCTGCCTGCATCTGTTGTCACGCGCGCCCGATGGCTCGGTGGCCTACGTCATGGACGAGCACGTGCTGTCACCCGGCGCGTGGTGGGGCGGCGTGGCTGCACCGCGGGCCGCGCTGCTGGCTGCCATGGGCGCCCAGGCGCAGGAATGGCAGGCGCGCGCCGGACCGCGGGTCAATGCCCTGCTGCCCGGCGCCATGGGCTCGCCGGCGCGGGCCTTCACCCATCCAGGCCAACACCCCTCCAGCCTGCCACCGCCGCAAGCCGTGGTGCCGGCATGCTGCTGGCTGATGGGCCCCGACAGCCGCGGCACCACCGGCCAGGTGATCCGCGCACAGGGTTGATTCAGCCCGCCAGCAGCGCCCGCATGTGGGCCGGCAGCGGCCGCGAGCGCCCCTCTGCCAGATTCACCCACACCAGCGTGGCGGCACCCTCGGCGAACACCGGCGAGTCCGCCGTGTCCAGGCGCATGCGGTGCTCGAGCACGAAACTCGCGCTGCCCACGCGGCCTGGCCGCAACTCGATGGCCAGATCAGCCGGGTAGAGCACCGGCCGGATGAAGCGGCAGTCGATGCTGCCCAGCAGGGCGCCCTCCTCGTCCCTGACGTAATCGAAACCCAGGCGCTCGAACCAAGACAGACGCGCCTGCTCGAAATAGCGGAAATAGGAAACGTTGTTGAGGTGCCGCAGGGCGTCGAGCTCGCCCCAGCGCAACCGCATGCGTTCCACGTGGATGGGTGAGCGCTCGATGCTCATGGGCGGGGTCTCTGGCTTCGGGCCGGCGCGGGGCTTGGCGGTATCATCGGCAACCTTTTTGTATCGCGGATGCGGCGCATTCTAGCCGCCCGCTCGCGGGAGATGACGGTGGCGCAACGGGAATTCATGGAATACGACGTGGTGATCGTTGGCGCAGGGCCTTCAGGGCTCGCCTGCGCCATCCGCCTGCGGCAACTGGCCGCCCAGCATGGCAACGAGTTGTCGGTGTGCGTGCTCGAAAAGGGCTCCGAGGTCGGCGCCCACATCCTGTCGGGCGCGGTGGTGGAACCACGCGCCCTCGACGAACTCATTCCCGATTGGCGCGAACGCGGTGCGCCGCTGCACACCCCGGCGCGCGAAGACCGCTTCCTGTTCCTCACCGCCCAGGGCTCCTGGAAGCTGCCCACGCCGCCCCAGATGCACAACCACGGCAACTACATCGTCAGCCTCGGCAACCTGTGCCGCTGGCTGGGCGAGCAGGCAGAGACCCTGGGCGTGGAAATCTATCCCGGCTTCGCCGCCGCCGAGGTGCTGTACGACGACAACGGCCGGGTCACGGGCGTGGCCACGGGCGACCTGGGCGTGGGCCGTGACGGCCAGCCCACCGACCACTACCAGCCCGGCATGGAATTGCGCGCGCGCCAGACCGTGTTCGCCGAGGGCTGCCGCGGCTCGCTCACGCGGGAACTCATGGAGCGCTTCGGATTGCGCGACGGTGCCGAACCCCAGACCTACGGCATCGGCATCAAGGAACTGTGGGAAATCGACCCGTCCAGGCATCAACCCGGCCTGGTGGTGCACACCGTGGGCTGGCCGATGGACTTCAACACCTACGGCGGTTCGTTTCTCTACCACCTCGAAAACAACCAGGTGGCCGTGGGCTTCGTGATCGGCCTCGACTACACCAACCCTCACCTGTCCCCCTTCGACGAATTCCAGCGCTACAAGACCCACCCCGCCATCCGCCCCACCTTCGAAGGCGGCCGGCGCGTGGCCTACGGCGCACGCGCTCTCTCCGAGGGCGGGCTCCAGTCCATCCCGCGGCTCACCTTCCCCGGCGGGCTGCTGGTGGGCGACACCGCGGGCTTCCTCAACGTGCCCAAGATCAAGGGCACCCACACGGCCATGAAGTCGGGCATGACGGCCGCCGAAGCCCTGTTCGGGCACCTCACGGCCGCCGAGGCGGGCGCCGAGGTGGCCGCCTACCCGGACCGTCTGCGCACCACCTGGCTGTGGGACGAGCTGCACCGTGTGCGCAACATCCGGCCGGCGTTCCGCTGGGGGCTGCTGGGCGGCGTCGCGTACTCGGCCCTCGACACCTACCTGCTGCGCGGCCGTGCGCCCTGGACGCTGCGCCATCACCACGACCATAACCAGTTACGGCGCGCCGCCGACGCACCCCGCATCGACTATCCCAAGCCCGATGGCAAGGTGAGCTTCGACAAGCTCTCCTCGGTGTTCATCTCCAACACCAACCACGCCGAGCACCAGCGCGTGCACCTCACCTTGAAGGACCCGTCCATTCCGGTGGCCCACAACCTGGCCCTCTACGACGCGCCCGAACAACGCTACTGCCCGGCGGGCGTGTACGAAATCGTGCGCGAGGCCGACGGCTCCGCGCCCCGCTTGCAGATCAACGCCCAGAACTGCGTGCACTGCAAGACCTGCGACATCAAGGACCCCACCCAGAACATCCGATGGGTGGTGCCCGAGGGCGGCGGCGGGCCCAACTACCCGAACATGTGACGTTCGCGCCCCACCCGCTCGTGAGCGCCCGGCTGGAAGACTGCCTGGAAGCCCTGGCCCAGGCCGACGATGGGCAGCTCGTGGCGCGGCTCGCCGCGCTGGTGGATGCCCTTCGGCCCGGCGCGGCAGACGATCAGGCGGCGCCACTGCGGCCGTTGCTGGCACTGCTGGGCACCCATCCCGACCTGGCGGCCGCCCTGGGCAATGCGCTGGCGCGGCTGTTCGCCGGACAGCATGCTCAAGGCCTGTTTGCCGATCTCGGCTTGCTGCCCGGCACCGGCTTCTACAGCGAACTGTGGCGACGCTTTGCCCATCGGGTACTACCCGCCGCGCCCGATCCCCTCGAACTTGCCGACACCCTGGCTGCCGTGTTCCACGCCCCTGGGGATGCCCTGTGGGTGGACGCCGTTGCCGAGGACGAGTGGCTGGCGCTCTTCGCTCTGGTGGCGCCCGGCTTCGAGGCCGGCGGCGGGCAGAGAGCCCTGCTGGGAGACGTGCACCGCGCGCTCAAGGTGCTCTCGCACCGCGTGGCAGCGCTGGGGTCCGATCCCCGCCTGCGCCGGGTACACCCGCGGCTCGCCGAAGGAGAATCGCCGTTCCTCGCCCAGGCCGCGGAGGTTGCCGCCGTGGCAGACGCGGGAACCGCCCGCCTGGCGAGCGCCGGCCTGCCGCCGCCGGATGGGTGCCACGCCCTGGTGATGCTGGACCAGTGCGAGGCCACTATTCGCAAGGTGCGCAACGCCACCGGCACCACAGGCATCAGCATCGCCCTCACCTACCTGCTGGAGCGCCTGTCGGACCACATGGCGCGGCTGCGGCTGTTGCTCGACGTGGTGGCCTCCGGCGCAGGCCCCGCCGCCGTGGCGCTGCTGCGCACGGCGGTGAACGCCTCCGGCCACCGCAACGACCTGGGCGAGCATCTGGCGCGCAACACCGAGCTGGTGGCCCGCGAGGTGACCGAACACGCCGGCCGCACCGGCGAGCACTACATCGCCACAGACCGGGCCGAGTATCGCGCCATGCTCGGCGCGGCACTGGGCGCGGGCCTGATCGTGCCCTTCATGGCGCTGGCCAAACTGGGCCTGCACGGCCTGCACGCCCCGCCGCTGGTGGAGGGGTTGCTCTACAGCCTGCTCTACGCCGGCGGCTTCATGCTGATCCACGTGCTGCATTTCTCCCTCGCCACCAAGCAGCCCGCCATGACCGCCGCCCGCATCGCCACCGCGCTGGAGGGCGACGGCCGCCGAGGCCCCGACGTGGCTGCCCTGGCCGATCTGGTGGTGCGGGTGGCGCGCACCCAGTTCATTGCCGTGGTGGGCAACGTGGCGCTCGCCTTGCCCCTTGCCTGGCTGGTGTGCACCGCGGCGCTGCGCTTCCGCGGCCTCGCCGTGGCGAGCCCGGACAAGGCCGCCGGCATGCTTCACGATGTCCACCCGCTGGCGAGCCTCGCGCTGCTGCACGCGGCCATCGCGGGCGTGTACCTGTTCCTGGCGGGCATTGTTTCCGGCTACCACGACAACTTCACCGTCTACGGGCGCATTCCCGAGCGGGTGGCAAGGCTGCCCTGGCTGGTGCGGCTGGCCGGACCGGAGCGCGCCGCGCGGCTGGCCGCTTACCTGGAGCACAACCTGGGCGGCCTGGCCGGCAATTTCTACTTCGGATTCATGCTCGGCATGACCGGCAGCATCGGCCTCATCACCGGTCTGCCCCTGGACATCCGCCACGTCACCTTTTCCGCCGCCAACGTGGGCATCGCCACCGCCTCGCTCCAGGGGCTGCCCTGGGGCACGCTGCTGTGGACCGCCGCTGGCGTAGCTTTGGTGGGGGTGGTGAATCTGACGGTGAGCTTCAGCCTGGCGCTGCTGCTTGCCATGAAGGCACGCCGCATGCGCTTCCGCCAAGGGCGCCCGCTGGCCCTGGCGCTACTGCGTCGTCTGCGCCACGCACCGCTGGATTTCGTGCGCCCGCCGGCCTGACGCACCGCGGGGCTGCACCGCCACCGTCCTATCATCTTTCCTCGCCATCCATCCGGAGCCTTTTCCATGTCCTCCCTCGACCCGGTCCACCAGGCGCGCATCGATCTCACCGCCGCGCTGCGATCCGCCGCCCGCATGGGCCTGAACGAAGGCGTCTGCAATCACTTCAGCCTCGAAATGCCCGGCGCCCCGGACCGCTTCCTCATCAACCCGCAAGGACTGCACTGGTCGGAGCTCACCCCCGAGGACCTGATGGTCGTGGATGCGCGCGGCGTGGTGGTGGAGGGCCGTCACAAGGTGGAGCCCACGGCCTTCTTCATCCACGGCCGCATCCACCTGGGCAAGCGCAAGAAGTGCGTGTTGCACACCCACATGCCGCACGCCACCGCCCTGACGCTGCTGGAGAGCGGCGAACTGGACGTGTTCGCCAACCAGAACGCCATGCGATTCTTCGGCCGCGTGGGTTATGACCGGGATTACGGCGGCGTGGCGCTGGACAACGCCGAGGGCGACCGCATCTGCAATGCCCTTGGAGACAACGACGTGGTGTTCATGCAGCACCACGGCGTCATGGTGTGCGGAGAAACCGTGGCCTACGCCTTCGACGACCTCTACTACCTGGAGCGCTCCTGCATGGTGCAGTTGCTGGCCCAGAACACCGGCCGGCCGCTCAAGCGCGTGCCCGAGCCCATGGTGGCCGAGGTGGCACGCCAGATCGAGGGCGAGCGCCAGCAGTCGGTGCTGCACTTCGAGGCGCTCAAGCGTCTGCTCGACCGCCACGAGCCGGGCTGGCGCGGAGGGCACCGCTGAGCGGATCGCAGGGCGGACCCGGGGCCCGCGCCGCTACTGTTCGCGAACCCAGGTCTGCGTGCGCCCGATGAGCGATACGCCGATGTAGCCGCGCACATCCAGGGTCCGGCCATCGCTGCTTACCTTCATCTTGCAACGATAGGTCTTGCCGTTCTTGGGGTCGAGGATCTCGCCACCGTCGAAGGTCTCGCCGTCCTTCTTCAAGCCCCACAGTATGGTCATGCCGAGCACCGGCTTGTCCTTGCGCTCGCCGGTGCAGGCACGGCACAGGTTGTCAGGATCGTCGTCGGGCTGGCGGTTGAGAATCTTTTCGATGCGGCCTTCGTACACGCCATTGACCTCCACGATGCGCACCAGCGAGCGTTCTTGCTTGGTCTTGTCGTCGATTGTCTTCCATAGGCCCGCGGGGGTTCCCGGGTTGGCCAGGGCGGGCAAGGCCACCGCCAGGGCGGCGGCGAACATCCACTGCAAGCTGCGCTTCATGTCTTCTCCTGGTGGCCGGCACAGCCGGCACGTCATTACGCGATGACCGCGCGGGGCGCAATGGCGGCACTCCGCACGAGCCGTTGATCGAGGCTCCGCGCCGTCAGCACCCTGCACCGGCGGCCCGAACGCCTGCGAAGCCTACACCGCCTCGAACAAGCCCGCCGCTCCCATGCCCGTGCCCACGCACATGGTCACCATGCCGCGGCGCAGGCCGCGGCGGCGCAAGCCGTGCACCAGCGTGGCGGTGCGGATGGCGCCGGTGGCGCCGAGGGGATGACCCAAAGCAATGGCCCCGCCCAGCGGGTTGACCTTGGAAGCGTCCATGTCCAGGTCGCGCATCACCGCCAGCGACTGGGCAGCGAAGGCCTCGTTAAGTTCGATCCAGTCCAGATCACCGAGCGACCAGCCCGCCTGGCGCAGCGCCTTGGGCACCGCCTGCAGGGGCCCGATGCCCATGATCTCGGGCGCCACGCCCGCCACGGCGAAGGACACGAAACGCGCCAGCGGCCTCAGGCCAAAGCGCGCCAGCGCCGCTTCGCTGACGAGAATCACCGCGGCGGCACCGTCCGAGGTCTGAGAACTGTTGCCGGCAGTCACCGATCCCTGGGCGGCAAACACCGGCTTGAGTTTCGCCAGCCCCTCTGCCGAGGCATCGGCACGCGGCCCCTCGTCGGTGTCGGCCTGGCGAGCGCGCACCGCCACCGACTGGCTTGCCAGGTCGGGACGGCGCTCTTCGATGGCATAGGGTGCGATCTCGTCGCGAAACTCGCCGGCTGCGATGGCAGCCAGGGCCTTGCGGTGGCTCTCCAGGGCGAAGCCATCCTGGGCCTCGCGGCTCACCCGCCAGCGCTGCGCCACCTTCTCGGCGGTCATGCCCATGCCGTAGGCGATGCCCACGTGCTCGCCGCGGGCGAATACCGCATCGTTGAAGGCGATGTGATGCCCACCCATGGGAATCAGGCTCATGGTCTCGGTGCCGGCAGCCACCATCACCTCGGCCTCGCCCAGGCGGATACGGTCGGCCGCCATGGCCACCGCCTGCAGGCCCGAGGCGCAGAAGCGGTTGACCGTGACGCCCGCCACCGCCTCGGGATAGCCCGCCAGCAACAGGGCGATGCGCGCCACGTTCATCCCCTGCTCGGCCTCGGGGATGGCGCAGCCCACCACAACATCGTCCACCGCCGCCAGGTCGAGCCCCGGCGCGCGCGCCGCGGCCTGGCGCAGCACGTGGGCCAGCAGGTCATCCGGCCGGGTGTGGCGGTACATGCCCCGTGGCGCCTTGCCCACTGCGGTGCGGGCGGCGGCGACGATGAAGGCTTCCTGGACTTGGCGGGTCATGGGCGTTTTCTCAGTTGCGCAGCGGTTTGCCGGCCTTGAGCATGTGCTCGATACGCGCCTGGGTCTTCTCGGTCGCCAGCAGTTCCATGAATGCGCGGCGCGCGATTGCCAGCAGCCACTGCTCGTCCACCAGGCTGCCGCCGTCCACGTCGCCGCCGCACAGCACCTCCGCCACCTTCGAGCCCACGAGGAAATCGTGTTCGGAGATGAAGCCGCCGGCCAGCAGATTGGTCATGTGGGCCTTGAAGGTGGCGATGGCGGTACGCCCGCCCACGGCGATTCGCGCCGCAGGCGCTGGCGGCCGCCAGCCCGACTCGGTCATGGCCACCACCTGCGCCCGCGCCACGTGCAGCAACTCGTGGCGATTCATTACGATCACATCGGCCTCGGTGAGAAAGCCCAGTTCGCGGGCCTGGGCCGCGCTGCGCGACACCTGCGCCGTGGCCACGGCTTCGAAGGCACGGCGCAGCGGTGCGAACAAGTCGCCGCCCCGCGCCTCGGCCGCGGCGCGGCGCGTGAGTTCCTTCAGGCCGCCGGCGCCGGGCAACAGCCCCACGCCCACCTCCACCAGACCGATGTAGCTCTCGAAAGCTGCCACGGTGCGCGCGCTGTGCATCACGAACTCGCAGCCACCGCCCAGGGCCATGCCGTCCACCGCTGCCACCACCGGCACCCGCGCCTGCCGCAACGCAAGCGCAGTGGCCTGGAACTGGCGCAGCACGTCCTCCACCTTCTCCAGCCGCCCCGCCATGAGCGCATCGGCCACCTTCAGGCGATGGGCTGCCTTGAGCAGCGCGGACTCGGCCTCGCGGCGCAGCCGCTTCATCATTGCACCCACGGCCGAGGGCTTGGCCGCGGCGGAGCGCGGCGCCGTTGGCGCGGCCAGATTGGCGCCCACCGAAAAGGGCGGCTCGTCCTGCCAGATCACCAGACCGCGGAAGTTGCGTTCGGCCTCGTCGATGGCCTGTAGCACGCCGTCGAGCACGTCTTCGCCGATGGCGTGCAGCTTGCTGCGAAACCCGATCACGGCAATGTCGTCGCCACCGCTCCACAGGTGCACCGCGTCGGTCTCGAACACCGTGCGGCGCGCGCTGGGCGCTTCGCCCAGCACCCGGTCCGGCATGACCTGGCGCCTGTACACGGGCAGCGCCGAGCGCGGCACCTCGGTCTGGCGGGCCGGGCTGAAGGAACCATGGGCCCCGTGCACGCCCGTGCGCATGGGGTCGGCGGCCCATTGGGGCAGCGACACGGCCGCGAGCGTCTCGCCCGCCGCCAGGTCGGCGGTTATCCACTGCGCCACGTCGCGCCACCCGGCCGCCTGCCACAGCTCGAAGGGCCCCTCGCGCCACCCGTAGCCCCAACGCATGGCAAGGTCCACATCGCGGGCATTGTCGGCAATGCCGTGAAGGTGGAAGGCCGCGTAATGCAGCATGTCGCGCGTCACGCGCCACAGCAATCGGGCCTGGGGCCGGGCGCTCTGACGCAGCGCCGCCAGCCGGGCGGCCGTATCGCGGCCTTTGAGAATCTCCACCACCGGCGCGTCGGCGCCGCGGTCGGCCGGCCGGTACTGGCCGGTGGCCGGATCGAGCACCTGGATGTCACGCCCCTGCTTGCGGTAGACGCCACGGCCAGCCTTCTGGCCCAGCGCACCGCCTTCGATCAGCGCCTGCAACCAGTCGGGCAACGCGAACAGGTGATGCCAGGGATCGTCGTTCAACTGGGTGCGCATGGTCTCGATCACATGACCGAGGGTGTCCAGGCCCACCACGTCCATGGTTCGGAAGGTGGCGCTCTTGGCGCGGCCCAGGAGCGTGCCCGTAACCGCATCCACCTCGTCAAAACCCAGCCCCAGCACCCGGGCGTGGTGGAACAACGCCAGCAGCGAAAAGGCGCCCAGGCGGTTGGCGATGAAGTTGGGTGTGTCGTGCGCCCGGATCACACCCTTGCCCAAGGTGGACACCAGAAAGCTCTCCAGCGCATCGAGCACCGCGGGCTCCGTGTGCGGCGCGGAGATCAATTCCACCAGGGGCATGTAACGGGGCGGATTGAAGAAATGCACCCCGCAGAAGCGCCCCCCGAGGGCGTCGGGCAGCCCGGGTGCCAGCGCCGCCAGCGATAGCCCCGAGGTGTTGGTGGCAAGCACCGCATGGGGCGCGAGGTGCGGCGCGATGCGGCCATAGAGCGCGTGCTTGAGGTCCACCCGCTCGGCGATGGCCTCGATCACCAGGTCGCATTCCCCAAGTCTGTCCAGGTGCTGGTCATAGTTTGCCACTTCGATGCCATCAGCCACCGAGGCAACCCCCAGGGGGCTGGGCTGCAGGCGGCGCAGGGCCTCCACGCCCTTGCGGGCCGTGGCGCTGGCATCGTCCCCGCCCGCGGGCAGGTCGAACAGCACCGCTTCCACACCGGCGTTCACCAGGTGGGCAGCAATCTGGGCGCCCATGACGCCTGCACCAAGCACGGCGGCACGACGCACGAACAGGCCGTGGCTGACAGTCATTGCGAGAACCCGGAAGAGGCCGCCTGCATCGGCGCGCCAGTGAAAGCTGCTAGAACGAGAAGGTGTATTGGGCGCTCAGAATATCGGCGGAAGTGGTATAGGAGCCGCGCACGGTCGTATTGATCGGCGCTTGCACCACGGCGGTGTTGTTGATGGTTGTGTCCTCGATAAACACATGGGCGTAGGCCACATCCAACCGATGGCGCGCGGACGCCTGCCAGCGCGCGCCCAACGACAGCCAGGTGCGGTCGCTGTCCGGCAACGAAGCCACGCGCTGCTCGGGGCTGCGCACGGGCGTCTGATCCCAGGCCATGCCAGCGCGCAGCAACCAGGCATCGTTGAGCTGGTAATTCAGCGCCGCGGACACGCGCCAGGCGTCCCGCAAGGCAAGGGGCAGGCTGGCGCTCACCACACCCGTGGAACGCACGATGTCCAAGCGCTGGATCTCGCTCCACTGGGTCCACATCACGTCGCCCAGCAGGCTCCAGCGGTCGTTGAGCGCCTGCACGCCGGAGAGTTGCGCCAGGGCCGGTGTGGTGAGGTCCACCGTGATGGGGCCGCTTTGGGAGGTCACGGTGGCGCCGGTGGCCGTGGTCACCGTCTGGTCACCCTCCAGCTTGTGGTCGATGGCCGAGCGGTAACTGAGTCCGAGCCGGGTGGCCGGCGAAATCTCCCACAGCAAGCCGGCGTTGAAGCCCACCGCCCGGCTGTCACCGCCGAAGGTGGCGCGGCCATCGGGGGTGGGTGCGCCGAAGGGCACGGCACGCGTGAACTCTGCCTCGAACATCTGGTAGCTAAAGCCCACACCGGCCGAAAAGCCCGGGCTGAAGCGATAGGAAACCGACGGATTGATGTCGGTGCTCTTGATCTCCGACTTGATGGCGGCGTAGCGGCCGGCCCAGTTGGACTGATACTCCGTCATGCTGCCCCAGGGCGCGGAGATTCCGACACCAAGGCGCCACGCGCCCACCGGCATCACGGCGAACACGTTCGGGATGAAGGCCTCCTTACCCGCGCCGCTGTTGCCCGACAGCGCGAACGGGCCTAGCGTCGACCCGTCATTGGTGAAATCGGGCCGCGGCGATACGTAGTGCCCGGCCACGGCCACCTGCGCGCGGTCGAGGCGCGACATGCCGGCCGGATTCCAGAACACCGTGCTGGCGTCCTCACCGAGCGCGGCTGACCCCGCCAGAGCGTTGCCAACGGCGGCGGCCCCCTGGTAGGGCAGAAAAAAACCGGCGGCGGCGGCCGGTCCGGCGGTGGCCGCCAGAGCGAAGACCACTCCCAGGGTGAAACGGGTGAACTGCAGGTGGCGATTCATGCACGTTCTCCTTCTCGAAAACCCGCTGACCGGCGCGTTGCCAGCCAGGGAGTGGTTGCCCATGGCTCGATGAACCTTCAACTGGATTCCGGGTGCACCGGCCGCGGCCGGCGGTCCTCGCCCACCGCCACGTAGGTGAGCGTTGCCTCGGTGACCTTCACCACCTCGCGTGCCAGCCCGCGCTCGGCGAACACCTCTACGTTCACCGTGATGGAGGTGCGCCCCACACGAGCCACCTCCGAATAGAAGCTCACCACATCACCCACCAGCACCGGCTGCTTGAAGGTGAAGGAGTTCACCGCCACGGTGGCCACCCGGCCATGAGCCTCGCGCACCGCGGGGATGGCACCGGCGATGTCCACCTGCGCCATGATCCAGCCGCCGAAGATGTCTCCCGCCGAGTTCACGTCCGAGGGCATGGGCACCACCCGCAGCGTGGGGATGCGGCCCGGGGGAAGTCCTTGCGCTTCGCTCATGGCCTTGGCCCGCGGTCAGTCCAGGAACAGGTCGGCAGCCAGGGGCGCGCCGGGCGTCACTGCATAGCCGGAGAAATCGCGCACACCAGCCGCGCGCAGCACCTCTTCGTCCACGAAGAAGTTGCCGGTGCAGTCGCGCGCAGGCTGGCTGAGGATCCACCAGGCCGCATCGGCCACGATCTGGGGCGTGCGGCTGGCGCTCACCGCCTGGGGGAAGTACACCTCCACCGCCGCCGTGGCGATGGTGGTGCGCGGCCATAGCGAGTTGGCGGCAATGCCGCGGTCGGCGAATTCGGCCGCGAAGCCCAGCGTGCACAGGCTCATGCCGTACTTGGAAATGCTGTAGGCCACATGGTCCCGGAACCAGCGCGGCTTGAGGTTGAGCGGCGGCGAGAGGGTCAGGATATGCGGGTTGGGCGAGCGCTCCAGCCACGGCAAACAGGCCTGGGCGCAGGCAAAGCTGCCGCGTACATTCACCTGCTGCATCAGGTCCCAGCGCCTGAGCGGCGTGGCCGGCGTCGCAGTGAGCGAGATGGCGCTGGCGTTGTTCACCAGCACGTCGATGCCGCCGAAGTGGTCAGCGGCCCGCGCCACCGCCGCGCTCACCGCGTGCTCGTCACGCACATCGAGTTGCACCGCCAGCGCCTCGCCACCCGCGGCCCGTACCTCGGCGGCCACGCTGTGGATGGTGCCGGAGAGCTTGGGATGGGGCGCGTCGGTCTTGCCGGTGACCACCACGCGGTGGCCGGCTTGGGCACAGCGCAAGGCGATGGCGCGGCCGATTCCCCGCGAGGCGCCGGTGATGAACACGGTGCGGGCGCCCGCGCTCATGCCGGACCCGTGAACTGCCAATCCACCGCCGAGGCCGCCTCCAGCCGCACGGTTGCCCGTCCCGCCGGGGGCACCTTCAAGCCGCCACCCGCGCTTCGGGTCCAGGCGCCCGCAGCGCCCGGCCCACCTCGTGGGGAAAATCGTCCACGGCGATGGCAGCAAGGCGGATGCGCTCGTAGCGCGCCAGCAGGGCCGCCTCCTCGGCCGACAACAGCCCCGCCGCCTGAGCGCCAGCCAGACGGTCGGGCGCGCCAGTGGCGGCAAGACGGCCCTCGCGCGCCGCCTGTCGCAACCGCGCCTCCAGGGCTTCCACGGTCGGCAGCAACTCCAGGGCCACCCGCAGCCGCCCCACCGGGTCGTCATCGCGTTGTGGCAGAAACACCTCGCGCGACAGGCGCTCGCGCACCTCGCCCGCCTCGGTGATGAGGCGCGCCACGGCCGCGCCCAGCTGGTCGGAGGGCGCGGCCAGGCGCAACCCCAACGGAATGGCCGCAAGGCGCAGCAGCAGTGCCGCGGCGCCCGACGGAAAATTCGCCACCACGCCCGCCAGGGCCTGCTCGGCGCGGTGCAGCGCATCGCGCAGGCACCATTGCACCAGCGGCAGGTCGGCGGACGGGTGGCCGTCGTCGGCAAACCGCTTCAGCACCGCCGAGGCGAGATAGAGCTGCGACAGCACATCGCCCAGGCGTGCGGAGAGCTTTTCGCGGCGCTTGAGCGACCCACCCAGGGTGAGCATGGCCACGTCCGCCGCGAAGGCGAAGGCCGCCGACAGGCGCCCCATCTCGCGATAGTAGGGCCGCACCGCCGCGGGTCCGTGCCCGGGGACGAAGCGCGCGCCGGTGATGCCGTGGAACAGCGCGCGGGCAAAATTACTCAGGGCGAAGCTCACGTGCCCGCGCAACGCCGTGTCGAACTGGCGCACGGCAAGCGCGGCATCGGCCTCGCGGGTGGCCGCCATCTCGCGCAGCACCCAGGGATGGCAGCGGATCGCCCCCTGCCCGAAGATGATCATGCTGCGGGTGAGGATGTTCGCGCCCTCCACGGTGATGGCGATGGGCACCTGCTGGTATGCGCGGCCAAGGTAGTTGCCCGGCCCCAGGCAGATGCCCTTGCCGCCATGCACGTCCATGGCGTCGTTGATCACCTGCCGTGCGCGCTCGGTGGCGTGGTATTTCACAATGGCCGACACCACCGCGGGCTTCTCGCCCAGGTCCACGGCCCCGGCAGTCATGACCCGTGCCGCCTCGATGGCGTAGGCGTTGCCGGCAATGCGCGCCAGTGCCTCCTCCACGCCCTCGAAGCGCGCCACGGGCGTGCGGAACTGGGTGCGCACCCGCGCGTAGGCGCCGGTGGCCAGGGCGGCCAGCTTCGCCACCCCGGCACTGGAGGAAGGCAGCGAAATGGACCGGCCCGCGGCCAGGCATTCCATGAGCATGCGCCAGCCCTGCCCCACCCGCTCACGGCCGCCGATCACCCAGTCCAGGGGGATGAACACATCGCTCCCGCGGGTGGGGCCGTTCATGAACGAACCGTTGAGCGGCATGTGGCGCCGGCCGATCTGCACGCCCGGGTGGCGGGCGGGAATCAGCGCCAGGGTGATGCCAAGGTCTTCCTCGCCCCCCAACAGCCGCTGCGGATCGCGCGCCCGGAAGGCAAGCCCCAGCACGGTGGCTACCGGCGCCAGGGTGATATAGCGCTTGTTCCAGGTGAGGCGCAGGCCGAGCACCTCGCGGCCCTCGTGCAGGCCGCGGCACACCACGCCCGTGTCGGGGATGGAACCGGCATCCGAGCCCGCCTCGGGCCCGGTGAGCGCGAAGCAGGGCATCTCCAGGCCACGGGCCAGCCGCGGCAGCCAGTGGTCTTTCTGCGCCTCGGTGCCGTAGTGCAGCAGCAACTCGGCCGGACCGAGGGAGTTGGGCACCATCACCGACACCGTGCCCGCCGGGGTGCGGGTGGCGAGCTTGGCCACCACCGTGCTGTGCCCCATCGCCGAGAACCCCAGCCCGCCGTAACGCTTCGGGATGATCATGCCCAGGAAACCCTGCTCGCGGATGAAACGCCAAGCCTCGGGCGGAAGATCGTTGAGCTCGTGGGATACCTGCCAGTCGTCCAGCATGGCGCACAACGCCTCCACCGGGCCATCGAGGAAGTCGCGCTCCTCGGCACTCAGGGCAGGGACCGGAAAGCCGTGCAACCGCCGCCAGTCGGGCGCCCCGGAGAACAGTTCGCCATCCCACCATACCGAGCCGGCCTCCAGCGCCTCCTGCTCGGTGGGCGACATCGGCGGGAGTACCCGCCGGAACCAGGCGAGCAGCGGCCCCGACACCAATGCCCGGCGCAACGGCGCCACATTGAGCACCGCGGCCGCCAGCGCGAACGCCGCCCAGAGCATCGCCATGACGGCCCCCCCCGGCCCCGCCAGACCCTGCAGCGCTCCCAGCAAACCCGCGGCCATCACCGTAACCAACCACAGCGGCGCCCCCGCTGCGGCAAACAACCAGCCTGCGGCAACTGAAGCTGCGACCCAGACGATGACGGGCATGGTCGATCCTTTCGCGTCACGACAGACTATCGAAGGGCCCCCGCCGGAGACCCGCCACCCGTCCCGAAACGCGGGCGCGGACAAGGGTGCCCACCCCACGCAGGCGTGTCAACCTGCGGCCAGGACGCGCGGCAAGTCCACATCGCCGGGACAAAGGCGCCCTCCCGATCGACTCGCACCTCCTCGCGAGCCGACCCGCCAGCAACCGCCGCTGACCGGCAGGACGCAAGAGCGCGGCAACAGCCGCACCGCACCCGCGGCGATCCACCGCCCTGGCTAACGCCCTTCGAGTTCGCCCAGGCGGGTACGCAGTGCAGCGATGACTGCCTCGCAGGCCGCGGCAGAGCCCCGGCCCGCCTTCATGCGTTGCCGCAGGCCATCGAGGAAGCGCTGGCGCGACTCGAGCACGTCCTGGGCGGGACGGCCGCGCCCGGCGAGAGCCAGCAGCGCCGAGGCGCGCAGGCGATCCGCCAGCGGCTCTTCGTTGCAGGCGTAGGCGTCGCCGTACAGGGCCACGTCGCGCCCCAGCGCCGACTCTTCATCGGGAGAAAGGGCGGCCACGGCAACCCCCGCCCAGGTCAGGGCGGCAGCGGCGAGCAGACAGGCGCGGATCAGAATTGCGCTTCCTCGAGCGCCAGCACCGCCGGCGAGCCCTCGGTGACCGCCACCCGGAAGGCGTGGGCCAGGGGCATGATGTGCTCGGCGTAGAAGCGTGCGGTGGCCAGCTTGGCGCGGTAGAAGTCATACTCGGTGCTGCCGGCATCGAGGCGCGCCTTGGCGATGAGCGCCGCGCGAAACATCTGGTGGCCCCCGGCTACGGTGCCGAACAGCTTCAGGTAGGGCACGGCGCCGGCCGAGGCTGCACCGGCATCACGGGGATAGGTGTCCAGCAGCCAGGCGGTGGCCCGGTGCAGGTCGTCGAGGCCGGCGGCAAGCGACGTGCGCATGGCGGCCAGGCCGTGGTGACCCGAATGGGCGGCGAGTTGGGCATCCAGGGCGCGCATATGGGTGATGTAGGCCAGCGCCGTGGCGCCCTTCTCGTAGGCGATCTTGCGGCCGATGAGATCGTTGGCCTGGATGCCCGTGGTGCCCTCGTAGATGGCGGTGATGCGCGCGTCGCGCAGGTACTGGGCAGC
>JBIIUM010000293.1:0-3261 GCA_044339985.1 Burkholderiales bacterium
TCCACCTTCGGCGGCCATGCCTGGGACGCGCTCATGATCCTGCACGAGTCCATCCGCCGCGCCGGCAGCACCGACCGCGAAAAAGTGCGCGACGCCATCGAGGCCACCCGTAACCACATGGGCACGGGCGGGCTGGTGAACTTCTCCGCCACCGACCACCTGGGCCTGGACCTGTCGGCCTTCCGCATGGTGGAGATCCGCAACGGGGACTGGGTGCTGGCGAACTGATGGCGGCGGCGCAACAGGGCGGCGAGCCCCGTGGCCTCGTGGCGGAGCGTCGCGCCTGCCGTTATCGGCCGGGCAGTCCTAGTGCGCGCCGGTAGAACGCGCCGCTCGCATCGCCCAGGGCTTCCAGCAGGGCGCGGGGGTCGTGCCCGACGCCGGGCACCTCGACGTAGTCGTGCGGGATGTTCAGGGCCGTCATCCGCTCGTGAAACTCGCGGTTGAGATCACGCGTGTTGTCCGCGGTGCCCACTGCCTGCCGAACCACCGTGCGCCGTGCGCGCAGCGCCGGCGCGGCCGTCTGTACGACGGTGAGCGGGCTGATGGCCTTGAAGTAATCCCAGTCGTTGCTGCAAACGTCACGTAACAGCTGCTCGCGCAACTGCGGATTGCGCAATGCCCGAGGTCCGCGCAGTTCCAGGTCGAAGGGCCCGCCCGCCAGGATCGAGACGCCGGCAAAGAGGTCCGTGTGCCTGAAGCCCAGGCGGGCGGCGCCGTAGCCGCCCATGCTGAAGCCCTCGAGGACGCGGCCTTCCCGGGATGCGATGGTCCGAAACGACTGGTCCACCTGGGCAATGACCTCCGTGACGAAGACGGTCTCCACCGGGGATGACCCGTCCTTGGCGTCGGCCCAGAGACGCCGCGGCAGGCCATTGACGAATACCACGATCATGGGCGGGATCCTTCCTGCCTCCATGGCATCGCCGAAGAACCTCGCCAGCGGACGAACGCCGGAAATTCCGCCCTCCGTGCCGTGGAGCCAGTAGAGCACCGGCAGCCGCCCCGCGTCCCGGCCGTGCGCATCCGGTACATAGGCGTGGTAACTCACCTTGCCGCCCACCACTTTGCTGTCGAAGGTCCGGAACACCACGCCCGGCGCCGTCGCCTCGGCTGTCACCCATGGCAGCCTCGGGTCAGGCGCGCCTGCGGGCGGCTGCGCCGCAAGGGCGGCCGGAAGACACAACGCCGCCAGGCAGAAGAGCGAAAGAAGTGCGTGCATCACGAACGTCCGGAAGCGCAACAACAACGCGGGGAAGAAAGGATACCCCAGAGCGCCGGCCCCTTCCGCCAGGCCGCGTTCGCAGCGCTGTCCCCGCTTCCCATGATGGGAACGCGCAGGCGAAGGGGCCGGGCCCTCTGTTGCCATCACCGCTGCTCCTCGAACCACCGGTACAGCGCTGGCACCACCACCAACGTGAGCAGGGTGGAGGAGATCAACCCGCCGATCACCACCACGGCCAGCGGTCGTTGCACTTCGCTGCCGGGGCCGGTGGCGAACAGGAAGGGGATAAGACCCAGCATGGCCACCGTGGCGGTCATGAGCACCGGGCGGAAGCGCTGGGCGCAGCCCTGGGCGATGGCCTGGTCCTGAGGCAGTCCTTCCTCCCGCAGGGCGCGGATGTAGGACACCAGCACCACGCCGTTGAGCACGGCGATGCCCCACAGGGTGATGAATCCCACCGAGGCAGGGACCGACAGGTACTCGCCCGAGATGAACAGCGAGAACACACCGCCGATGGAGGCGAAGGGCAGCACGGTGATGATGAGCGAGGCGAAGCGCAGCGAGTTGAACATCACGAACAGCAGGAAGAAGATGGCCGCAATGGTGACCGGCACGATGATCATCAGCCGCGCCATGGCGCGCTCCATGTTCTCGAACTGCCCGCCCCACACCAGGTAGTAGCCCTCCGGAAGCTTCACTTCCCGGGCGATGGCCGCCTGCGCCTCGGCCACGTACCCGCCGATGTCGCGCCCGGCCACGTTCGACCCCACCACGATGCGCCGCCGTCCCGACTCGCGGTTGATCTGCGCGGGGCCGTCGAGGACCTCCACGGTGGCCACATCGCGCATGGGCACCAGGGCGCCCGCCGGCCCGGTGAGCAGCGCGTCGGCGATCACGTCGACTCGCTCACGAAAATCAGCCGGGTATCGCACCACCGCGGGGAAGCGCCGCTCGCCCTCGTAGATTTCGGTGGCGGTGCGCCCGCCCACGGCGGTTTCGATGAGGTCGTGCACGTCGGCGGCGTTCAGGCCGTAGCGCGCCATGGTGCGGCGGCGGATGTCCACGGTGAGGTATTGCTGCCCGGTAAGGCGCTCCACCCGCAAGTCCTGGGTGCCGCGCACCTTGTTGAGCACGCGGGCGATGTCGTCACCCAGGCCCTTGAGTACTTCCAGGTCGTCGCCGAAGATCTTGATGGCCACCTGCGAGCGCACGCCGGTCACCATCTCGTCCACGCGCTGGGCAATGGGCTGGTGCATGATCAGGCTGATGCCCGGCAGGTCCTTGAGGCGCTCGCGGATGGCGTTTTCGAAGTCCTCCTGGCTGCGGAATCCCTCCGGCCACTGGTCGCGCGGCAGCAGCGACACCACCGGGTCGGAATCGGTGTGCGGCTGCGGGTCCGCGGGGCTCTCGCCTCGGCCCACCTTGTTGACTGTCATGCGGATGCCGGGAATCTCCGCGATGCGCCGCGAGGCCTCCATCTCGATCTTCATCACCTCGTCGAAGGCCATGTTGGGCATGCGCGAGATGGCCGGAGTGATGGTGTTCTCCTTCAGGGTGGGGATGAAGGATTTACCCAGGAAGGGGAACAGCGCCACGCTCGCCAGCAGCAGCGCCAGGGCGGTGCCCACCGTGGCTCGCGGGTGGGCCAGGGCGCTCTGCAGCAGCGCCAGGTAGTGACGCTTCAGGAAACGGATGGGGCGCGTGTCTTCTTCGTTGCCGGGGCGCAGGAAGTAGGAACACAGCGCCGGGGTGAGAGTGAGGGCGAGCACCAGAGACACTGTCAGAGCGATGGCGATGGTGTAGGCGAGAGGGGCGAACATCTTGCCCTCCATGCCCTCCAGGGTCATGAGCGGCAGGAACACCAGGATGATGATGCCCACCCCGAAGATCACCGGCTTGGACACCTGCGACACGGCCTCGAGCACGATGCGGGTGCGCGGCTCGCCGTGCCGGTGGGACAGTTGCGCGAAGGTGTTCTCCACCACCACCACGGCGCCGTCCACGATCAGGCCGATGGCGATGGCCAGATCGTGGAC
>JBIIUM010000012.1:0-35320 GCA_044339985.1 Burkholderiales bacterium
CACCGCCGCGCCCTCGTCTCGCACGTCCACGATGCGCACGCCCCGCTGGCCGAGGTGATCCCAGATGGGCTGGATGTGGCCGCCCTGCAGCCCGAACACGCGGTCGACACCGCGGGCCACCAGCCCGTCGGCCACCGCCTCCGCCACACTGCGCGCTTGGTTGGCCTCCATCACGCTCTCCCGATGATGAGATCCATGGGGCGCCGTGGGGCACGGGCCTTGCATGAGGTGCGCAGGCGCCCGGCGCAAACCGTGCGCGCAGGGCGTGGGGCGTGGATGCGATTCATGGTGAACTCCTTGGTCAAGATTGGCGGTGCGCGTTCAGGAGGCAGCCGCACGGCGGCGCGCCCGGGGCACGACAGCCGCCGGAGGCGCGGGGCGGGCGGCGATGCTCGCTGCCAGGGCATCGGAGGCGTTGTCCACGTGCGCCCGGGACAACTGCCCCGCGCGCTCGGCATCACCCGCCACCACAGCCTCGAGAATGGCCTCGTGGTCGTCCCAGATGTCGCGAGGGGCCTCAGCCCGCGCCAGCACCTCGCCCATGACGCGCCGCAGACAGGTCCAATGGGGCGCGCACACCTGGGCCACGAGCGGATTACCCGACAGCCGGTAGAGCAGAAAATGAAATTCCATGTCCGCCGCGATCATCCGGGCAAAGGAACCGCTTTTCACCGCCGCACGGCCCCGCTCGATGAGGGCCTTACCCTCGACGGCGGCGGGGCTGGCGCGGCGGGCAGCGAGGGAGGCCGCGAGACCATCCATGGCGCCACGGATCTCGTAGAGATCACGCACCTGGGCCGGGTCGAGCGGAGCCACCATGAGGCCTCGCCCCGGCGCATCGCGCAGGACGCCGTGGCGGCTGAGCAGCAGAAGGGCCTGTTGCACAGGCTGGCGCGACACCCCCAGGGCGGCGGCGATGTCTTCCTGAATGAGGCGCGACTCGGACCCGAAGCGCCCTTCGGTGATGTCCGACAGGATCGCCTCGTAGACTTGATCCACGAGGGTGGGCTGGGGCGAAAGCGATCGCATGGAGTTCCCGGTGGTGGCGGCAGGGCCGCGACAGCGCGCATTGTAGAACTCTGAATTCAGAATGCAACCACCGCCGGAGGTGCTGGCCGTTTCGCCGGCCGGTGCGGGGGACCCCGCACTCCGCCCGCCGCGCACCCCATCGCTCCCAAGGCCCGCGGACGTGACGCCACGCAGGCGGCGGGCAAAGAAAAAGGGCCTGCATTTGCATGCAGGCCCTTGGCAGGGTTGGCGCGCCCGGCAGGACTTGAACCCACGACCCCCTGGTTCGTAGCGCGTTCTTTCTTCGTAATCATTTGTTTTATTTTTCATCAATTGGACCGCACGTCGCCACTTTCCCCCTACAGCGCCGGACTTGTCCGGAAGAAGTCACGCAAAAGTCACGCAGCTGATCTTGGGTGTCGAACGAGAAGGTGTCAGGACTTGCAGCCAATGACCTGGAACCGTATCTCGGACCAGAGCGCGAGGCGGTGCGAATCACGGCGTCTTGATGGACTGCGCTCATCCGCCGGCATGGGCGCCTATCCGATCCTTCCGGCCGCGCTCGCGGATCACGTCACCATGACGATCGTCTACGACTGCCGCCACCAGCCGCTGGACCAGGCGCCACTGCCGCGGCCGAAGGAGAAGCGCGGCCCGAACAACACCTTCCATGTCGACCCGCAGTGGAAACTCCAGAGTCCCTGGTCGGACCGGCTTGGGCGGCTCGGGCGGCTCGGGCGCCTCGCGAGCCTCTTCCGCGAGCGGTAGTCGCAGTGCGGTGGGATGTCTCGCGCCGCTACTACCCCGGCAACCACTGGAACTCGTCGACCGTGTAGCCACCCGAAACCGGCAGCGCCCGCACCAAGCGCGACTGCCCGGTTGCCAGTCCGCTGCGCGCGGGGCTGTGGATCGAGAAGCTGAACGTGTCGCCCGCGAACACGCCTTCGACCACCGCGTCGACCCGCAGCGTGACGATCCAGCGCCGATGACCGTTGCTCGAAGGCGCGATGGTCTCGATCGTGCCGTGCAGGATCAGCGGCGCGTCGCTGGTCACGGTGACCGGGGCCTTGCCCCAGAGTGGGCCATCGCGTCGTTCAGCAGATGCGGTTCAGCGCGGCGAGCGCGTCGACGAGGAAGCGGCGCTGCCAGCGATAGGAATTCGCCTCGTCCTGCGCCAGATCGTGCCCGCTGCGCCACTGCGCCAGGTGGGCCGCGACCTCCGCGGGAAATGTGACACGCAGCTTGTTCAGCCGGTCCGGGTCGCCAGCGAGCGCGCGCCATGCGGCGAAAAACGCGGGGCCGCGGGCGCGCGCCATGTCGTCGGTGTGCCGCGCGTGCATCGTCTCGTGCACGAAGCTCGCCTTCTGCGAGATGCGCTCGCACGGATCGGACGATGGCGCCGGCAACGTGACGGTGCCGCTGGAACTCGTGGAGGCGACGACCGTGGCGGTCGGATGCGCCGCGTCGAAGCACGCCTCGACCGCGACGTTGGTGGCGTTGGCGGGTGTGTCGCACGCGGCGTACGTCCCGCCCGCCTCGTTCGCCCAGTCGATGTCATCGCGGATGCCGGCCTTGCAGCCGCACATGCTGCGGGTGACGAGGAGTCCCCAGACGTCCTCGCTCGTCGGGCGCGCGGGAGGCGTGGCGGGCGCGCTGGTTGTGGGCGCGGCCGACGCGCTGCCCGACGGCGCGTCCTGCGCGCGCTCGCTGCCCGACGCACCACGTTCGGTCCGGTCGGTTTCCTCGCAGGCGGAACAGGGGACACTCGCCTCGGCTTGGCGATGCAATGCGGTCGTGTGGGTGGCCAGATGCCGCCATGCGCTCGGAGTACGCGCGCCTCTGCCAATCTTGTCGGGTCGTCCGTTTCCGACCTGATGCCTATCCGATTCTGACCTTCGCACGCATCGAGCGAGCACCATGTTCGGACTCCATCACGTTGTCGCCGGTTTCGGCTGGATGCGTGCCACATCTTCGAACGGCGGGGGCCCGATGCAACGCGTGCAGGTCCAGTTCAACGCGACCTTGCAGGCCCCGTTCCCCACGGCATTGGGTAGCGTAACACCTGCCCGGCCGCCACGACGGCATTCGGGATCGGATCGAATCTCGCGCCAGCCAGCAGTTCGTAGTGGATCACCAGGTGCGTCGCGTCGGACTCACTGCTCCCCCTCGGCAGGAAAGATCGGCGGACGACACGGGCTGGGATGCCCGTCACCATGATCACTGCTTCGTTGTGCCAGAACCCGAGCACATCGATTGGGGTACGTGTGCCGACCGTGTGTCCCGGACGCGCGTTCAGGACCACCAGACTGGAGCCCAGCAACGGTCCGTGCGACTCACCAGAGAATCTGCGCTCGGCCGCGCTCGCCACGGCGACGGCAGGACCTGACCCCGGATCACCGGCAGCGCGACCGTCGCCTGACGCGGCGGGCGGAGCCGTCGCGGGGCCCGACGCAGCTGGTGGCAGGGCCGTTCCGCCGTCCGCGTCATGGGCGTCGCCCTCGGCGGCGCTCGTACCACCCGCCCGCACGGCGTCGAGGAACGCAGGCAGTTCGACAGGCATCCCCAGCGGCACGGTCGGGTACTGCGTCGCATAGGCGTGCATCTGCTCGGCGCTCACTCCGCTCGCCTCGATCGTCTCGGCAATGCGACGCACATCGTCGGGCGTCAGTGGCCGACTGCCCGACACGCCAGCCGCCCTCGACAGCGCCGCGAACGCGGCGAAGCGGTCCTCTCCGACACGCGTCTGCGCAGCCAGCATTGCGTCGGCCAATTCCTCCTGACCGGCGCCGGGGCCCGCTCCGCCCCCCTCCTCGCATTCGATGTCACGTTCGCTCACGCTCACGCTGCTCCGATCGACCGTGGCGAACACGTCTCGAAGGGACTCCGGCAGGAAACCGCGAACGCTGTCGATGATCATGTCCGCCAACCGTGCCGGAAGCTGCGCGACGAAACCGATGCCGGCAATCATCGGCGTGATGTGGCGCTGGAACCAGCAAGTCTCCACAACCTGCTGCGCGAGCCGCTCGAGGACTGCCTGACCCAGGATCCACAGACAGCCCCACGCCGGCGGAGACAGGCAGGCAATGACCCGCGCGCCCCAGCGCACCAAGTTCACGACGGACACGATGTCGCTCACGACGCTCTGGACCTCTTCGATCTCGCGCAGCGCTTCCTCGTAGGGGCCGATCGTCTGTCGCAACAGGTCGTCCACGGTCGCGAGCGCCGTGCGCTCGATGCGCTGCCGCAACTCCTCCACTTCCTGCAGCTTGGCTTCCAGCGCATCGGCGAACTCGCCCTGGATGTAGGACTGCAGTTTCTGCGTGACGCCCGTCACAAGCGATTCCATGAGTCGGTCCACCACGCGGCCGATGACGAATCCCGCCGCCAGCTTGAGCACCGTGAAGGCCGCCTTCAGTGCCGCCCCCACCAGCCCTCCCGAGGCCCCCGCACGTCGACGCGAACGCAGCATCTGCCGGAATCGGTCCCGCGCACGCAAGAACAGGCGCGCCACCGTCACGAAGGCACGCCCGAATACACGGCGGAACATGCCGAAAGGCAATGCGCTCAGGCCAGTCCAGAAATCCACCTTGTCGAGGCGCCTGGCGGTGTCCCGCCCTTCGGCCAGGTCCGGCCCGGCCGCGAAGCCGGCGTGCTCGCGGAGCGCCTCGTTCGCCCGCGTGGCGAGCAACCGGCTTTCGGCATCCCGGAACTCGCGGCTGCGGCGTGCTTCACCGAACTGGCCGGTGATCTCGCGATGCGACGCGCGCCAGCGCGTGTAGTCGAATGGATCGACGATGCTGGCTGGCGATCGAGCATCGCGTCGAATCGCACCCGACAAGTCGCGCCGCACCTGGACCGCGGCGCTGCTGCTCGACGTTGGCGCGCGCCGCGCATCAATGGACTTCGCCCGTCGCACCGGCGCCTCCAGCAACGGATCGATGATGCGACGCTCCACCTCGGGACCAAGGCGTCGCACGCTCTCCGGCAGCGTCGCCGCCGGTACCGGGCTGGTGGGGACCCAGAAGTAGTTCCATATCCCCGGATTCGACCGGTCGGGCTGGACCGCGAGGCGTCCCTCCACGCGCGGCTCCGGGCGATGGGCCCGGCTGGCCACCTGCTTGATCACCAACGGCCGTGGTGTCTGACCACTGAACGCGGGCGGCTGATAGCGCTCCGGAATCTGCAACGCGCCGTGGGCCAGCACATGCGCGTTCAAGCTGCCCCATGTGCCATCCGTGCCGCCGCGAAGGGCATTGATCTCGCCTCTGGCCAGCTCGAATCCGCGGTTGTAGTTCTGAATCTGCGCCACGCCTTCCAGCGCTTCGATGGTGCCGTGGCTGGGCTTGAGATCCCCGACACCGATGTCGGTCGGTGCAGCCGCGACGTTCAGGACCGGTCCGCCACGGGTCGTGCCACGCGGTGCGGCGAGCGTCCTGTGACCGAAGCGAGCCCCGCTCCTCTTGAGATCGCGATGAGAGCCGAGATAGTCGGCAGTCTCGTGCCCGGTGAAATAGACACCCACGGTGGTGGAGGCGCTGTAGAAGTCGGCCCGGCCACGGCTGTTGTACCCGACCGAGAGTCGATCGGCATTGGGGACAGGGGCTTCAGTGAAGATCCCGTTCAGACGCCCGATTTCCGGCAACACCTCGCCATGCGTACGATTGCCGTTGTAGTCGTATGGCTCCCAGTAGGGCGTGAAGCGGCGCAACGGTGTTTGGGCGTCGCGGGAGGAGTGCATTGCCGCGCCGCCATGCAATGCCGGCGGTGCGCTCTGCTGCATGACGTGAGCGAGTTCGTGTGCGAGGACGAAGGAAGGTGCCACGCTCTGGCCCCGACCCATCCACACGTGACTGCCCACCGTGAACGCGAGCGCGTTGAATCGATCGTTGTGGGCCGCCGACTCCCCGTCGGCATGGACGCGAACGCCCGACAGGTCGCGTCCGAGCCGGGGTTCGTAGAACTCCCGCACGGTGCGCGGCAACGGCGTCCCTCCCGACATGAACGTCCCAGCCGGCTCCTCGGATGTCCCCGCGTCGGTGACGGTGGCCGCCATGCGGCGGATTGTTTCTTCATCGCACGCCGCGCAGATCCGCTGGACGGCGGGCGTCGCCGTCCTGTCGGCGAGTGGAGGCGCGCGATCGACCGGCATCCGCATGACGTGATCCGCAATGCTGTCGGCTTCACGTTCGAACGGATCGTCGACGGCCCCGATCTTGACGCCGCCGCGACGCGGCGAAGGTTCTCCTCGCGTCCCGTCAGCGTCCGGCGCGACCCCGCCGAGCGCCAGCGCCCGCCACACGGGCGCCGCCGCGCGGCCGTCCGGCTGTGGAGCGGCGTGCGGCGGATCGCGCGAAGCGACCTGCCGCGCGGGCGCACGGGCAGGCGCGACCTTCACGGCAGGTATCCGCTCACGGCGAGAACATCATTCATGGTCGGCGACAGTCGCACGCGGCGATCCGGTGTCACACCCCGAACCCAATCACCTCGTCGTAGTCCCCCAACCCGCCGAGGTTCGACTTCACGTCGGCCCATTGCCCGGGTGTGAGTCGCCGGATGACCTGGTCCGCCGCCGGGATGGCGGGCTGCCCCGGGCGCTTCGCGAGTGCGTCCAGTGCAGCCTGCAGGCGCTGTTCGGCGCCGTCGGAACCGGTGCCTGCCTGCGCGAGCAGGGTCACGTTCTTCGCCCGGCCCTGCAGCGACGCGACGAACCGCTCCAGCTCGCCGACCCCAGGGGCATTGTTGCGGAAGCTCGCGAGCAGGGGCGCGATCGCCGACGGAGTGACCTCCGTCCCGTGCTGGAACACCGGGGACTGGATCAGCAGCACGCGCAGTGTCACCACGGTGCCCGCGATCACAGTCACCGCCGGGCAGGCAGGCATCGGGGCCTTCGAACCGGCCACGCCGGGTTGGCCGGTGCCGCGCACGGCCGTGAAGATCTGCGCCGACTGTGCGAGATAGCTCGCCCGGACCGCGGCGGGCTCGCCGACGAACGAGATCGCCCGCGCTTCGGTGGGCGCACCGAAGTTCGCCGGCCAGCGCCCGACCGCCGCCGCGAGCTCGGTCGCAACCGGCACGGTGCCGGTGAACCCGACCTTGCCCAGGCTCACGATGCCCTTCGCATTCTGAAGCGCCGCGGCCAGCCGCGCCACGCCGGCTTCCTCGACGATCATGTACATCTCGCTCGTGTCGGGCACCGCGTACACCTCGTGGCAGTTGCCCGCCACCTCCGCATGCGTCGCGAATACGATCACCCCATCCGCGTCGGGTTGCTGGAACGCATCCGGCACGCGCTCCGCCACCAGATAGTCCGGTTTCTGGCTCACGTCGAACTCCACGTCGAGCACGTCGGCCAATGCGTCGAGCCGCTCGCGCGCCAGCGCCTTGCCCTCGGCGACCGCGAGGCCGCGGCTCGCGATCACGCCACCCACGATGCCGCCGGCCGATTCACCAACACCCTGCCGCCACGTCGCGCGCACCTGCGCGTGCGGCGAGAGCACGCTCTGCACACCGCCCGCGAACTCCACGATCTGCATGAAGCGCGGCTCGAAACGCCGGATCACCGCCGTCTCGTTCGCCACCACGGCGCGTTGCAGCGTGTCGAGTTCCTTCTGCGCCTTCACGTCCGCCTGGTAGACCGCGTAACGCCGCGTGCGGACCTCCGGCGTCGGCACAACCGTCTGGCACACCTTGTCGCGACGGCGGTGGAACAGCACCCAGTCGCGCGTCGCGAGGATGGCGGCTTCCGGTTGCTTCTTCACCGCGGGGAACAGCAGCGCGGCCTTCACGTCGGCGAAGCGCGAATTGCCGAGCGCCTTGCCGATGGCGCGCAGGGCGCGGATCGCGCGCTCGTGCGCCGGATGCTGCGGCTCGGCCACGGCGGCATTCAGCGTCTGCCAGGCCCGGAACAGCTGCCGCGACTGCACCTTGCCGCGCACCGTGTCCGGGCTCACTGCGTCGAACCTCACCCCCTCACTCATCATCATGTAGGACGACGCGCGGCGCTTCGCGAACGACCCGAGGTCGTCCGCCGCGGGCAGCCGACAGCGCACGTTGCCGCGCAGGTCGGCGTCTTCCGGCGAAGTCCAGGTGCGATCGACATCGAGCGCATCGACCAGCGGGCCGAGCGCCGCGGCGGCGTCGAGTTCGATGGCGTAGCGGTAGCCGTGGGGCGCCAGCACGCGCGTGATCTGCACCGAGTCCGCCACCTGCAGCGTGAGCGAATGGTCTTCGCCGTCGACCGTCATGGTGAGCACGAGGTCGCCGGACAGCGCACCGCTGACGCGCACCGTCTCGTCGCCGCCGGCCGTGCGCGACTCGACGTCCTCGACCCGCAGATCACCCGAGAAGCTCGCCTGCAGCACGAGCGCGAGCGCCGACGGCAGGTCGTACGTCTCCCGCATCCGGGCCACCGGGCTCCTCGCGACAGGCTGCACGACCAGCACGATCACCTCGGCGTGCGCGCGCGTCTGTCCCCCGGTCGCGAGCGTGGCAGGATCCGCGGCGAGCGACATGGAGGCCCACACGGCGGAGTTCACGTCCCGCACCGTCTCCTTCTCGGCCACCCAGAAGCGGCGCGCGGCCGCCATGCGCGCCAGCAGCAGATCCTCGATGCCGATGTGCGGGCCGCGCTTCTCCGTCTCATCGGGCAAAGAGGCCGCGGTCGCCTCCCGCATGCGTTCGGCAATGGCGCGAACGATCTCGGGCGCCGCGCCGGCAGCCGGTGCCGGCGCCGGGGAGGGCGGCGCTTCGGGCGCCGGGCTCGGGGGCGGTTCCGGGGCCGGCACCGGCCTCCCGGTCTCCAGCTCGAACTGGTCGGAGAAGCCGGCGTAGTGGAACGCGATGCCGCCACCGCTCTGGCGATCGGCGCGGGCCACGCCCTCGTAGCGGAAGGTCTCGCCTTCGCGCGCGACGAGCCCGCCCTGCAATCCGATGGCGCGCGTGATGTCGGTGTAGGACTTCGCCGAGACCGCCGCGCCGCCCGGCGCCTTGGACATGCGCCGCGCCAGGACCACGGAGATGGCGATCGGCACGAAGTTCGACGGCAGCAGGTGCAGCCGCATCGCGTAGTAGCGACCGGTCTCGTCGCGGCCGGGTGCGATGCGGCCGTCGGGCACGAGCACGTCCACCTTCGGCTTGCGATCGGCGTGGTCGAGGCCCTCGAGCAGCGAGATGCGCTCCATGTGCTGCGCCTCCTCCAGCGCGTGCGGCACGAAGTCGGGCCGGACGATGCAGAAGCGCAGGTCGACGCCCTCGCCGAGCAGGCGGCGCACCTGCGCGTTCACCGTCAGGGTGTCGCCGGGCACCACCGGCAGGTAGCCGGCACTGGGCACCTCCACGATGCCGCGACGGATCAGCAGCCGGTTCTCGGGTAGGAAGGCGAACGTGTTCTTCGCCGCCACGAGACGGTCGCGGAAGGCGTCGAACTGCTTCAGCTCCGCCGGCGAAACGAGCACGCGTTCGCGCGTCTCCCGCGCGAGGCCGGCGAGTTGCGCGGTCGTCTCACGGTAGTAGGCGGCGAGCCGGTCGAAGTGCTGCACGGCCTCGCCCACGAGGGTGCGCGCGCGATTGCACGGGTCGTCCTCGTCGCGCCTCACCGGCTGGCGCTTGAAGGCGTCGTGGAGCTGGCACTGGAACTGGAGGATCTGCGCGAGGTACACGTCCCACGGTCGCATTGCCATGCGCCATTGCCAGTGGCGCTTCGGCGGTGCATCGATGCGTTCGCGGCGGGCGATCCACTGGTCGAGGAAGAACTTGCCGCTGCCGTCGTGCACCAGCACGGCGAGCGCCACCTCGTTGCCGCCGAAGGGTGTCGCGCCGTGGCACCAGACGTCGGAGCGCAGTCCGGCCCCGGAGATGAGGCTGCCCAGACGCCGCGCCTCGTCGGCGTAGAACGCCGAGGCGATGCACGAGCGCAGGTGCGTGCAGGTCAGCGATTCGGCCGTCGACGTGGGGAGCGCGGTATCCAGCACGAGCGGATGCGCGCGCAGCACGACGCCCTCGAGCCGGTTGGGGCGGTCGGTACCCGTGGTACACGCCTCCTCGCAGAGCTTGCCGTAGACGTAGTCCTCGCCGCACAGCGCCTCCGCGTGGGCGATGGTGACGAGGTACCACGAACGCTCGGCCACGGCGGTGGGCGGCGTCTCGCGCAGCACGTCGCATTCGTCGAAGCCGCCGGTGCGGCCGGCGGCACGGCTGCGCGCGGTGCGCGCGATCTCGGCGGAGCGCTCGATCAGTTCCGTGACCGACACGGTCTTGTCCTGCGGCAACAGCAGCACGCGACCCTGCGGATCGATCGCGAGGCCCGGCTTCAGTGTGACCGCCTCGCCGTCGGCCTCAAGGTCGAAGCCGTGCACGACGCCCGCGCCGCCTGCCTGGTTCGACAGCGCGACGAGCCGTCGAAGGTACTCCTGTTCCGCCTGCAGGTCGGCGGCGCGCAGGAACTGGCCGTCGAAGTAGTTGAGCCGCTTCAGCGGCGTGCCCGTCGGGATGAGCGTGATCCCGTTGCCGCCGCTGATCAGCACCAGCGTCTGGTTGCCGGCGTTCGTGGACGAGGTCATGTCAGCTCCCCTTGTGCATGAAGACGAAATCCCCGCCGGCGAGCGGAGAGAAGTCCGCGGCGAGCAGGGGCGTGGCGCCGCCGGTGGAAGCGACGAGGCGTGCGGCACCACCGGCGGGTACGGTCAACTCCTCGCGGAAGGCGAGCGTCACCGTGCCCTTGCCTGGGTCGTAGCGCGCGGTCTCGATGCGCACCGCGGTCCACGCCTGATCGGGGCCGATCACGTGCAGGGCGAAGGCCTTGGGCGTGACGCTGCCTGCCGCCAGCGGCTGCGCGGTGGCGAGCACCATCCGCTTCGCCGTCACCTTGACCGATGCCGACTTGAACACGGCCGGCGCAGCCTCGACCGCCGCGCGCGGCTCCCCTGGCACCAGTGCGGGCACGGCCGGGATCGTGGACGGCGTGCCGAGGATGTCGTCGGCCGGCCGTGGGACCGCGCCGCCCGCCCCGCTGCAGCAGAAGAACGCGGCCGCGAGGAGTTCCTGGATCGTGCGCGTGGCCACGTGCGCGGGGCGCGGCGTGTAGTCGACATCGTGCGTGCGCATCTCCGCCGTCTCGCCGACGGGCGCAAGCAGCATCGCCACGTCGGCCAGCACGACGGACGCGTCGTCGGTCCCGGGGAACAGCAACCATTCGTCGCCCTCGACCGACCTCGGGGGCGCAAGCGCAGCGCTGTCCTCCGCCGCAGACAGGCGCAGCAGGCGCAGCGCTTCCGCAAGGCGTTCGCGGCGCGGCTTGGTCAGCATGCCGTCGCGCGCGGAGACGAGGGCCGTGTCATCGGGCTCCGGCGTGCCGTCCGTGCGTGCACGCACGTCGTCGAGCCCGAACAGCAGGCGCAGTCGGTGGTACGGCGCCGTGGCCGGCGTCGGCGCTCGGCCGGGCACGAGGCAGATGTCGACCGTCTCGACGACGCGCGAGTACGCGGTGTCTCTGCCGCTGCCGTCGCACGGTTCGAGCATCGCCGGCACCTGGCGCGACAGGCACGCACGGTGTCGGATCACTACGTGCGCCTCGACGCGGAACGGTTCGCCGACCGCCACACCGGCGCGCCAGCGGCTGCGTTCGGCCTCGGGCAGTGCGGCGAACCACGCCGGCACGTTCAGGCAGTGGTCGACGTCGAGATGCAGTTCGTGGCCGGCAGGATCGAGCGCGAGGCCGCGCGTGACGCGGATCTCCTGATGCTCCTCGTCGCCCTGCACGGCGAGCCCCCAGACCACGCCCTCGCGATGCAGCCAGCCGTTGTGCAGCCGCATCTTGCCGTGGTGGAAACCCTGCTCCGTCTCCAGGTCGTCGACGCCCAGCAGCATGCCGAAGTGGTAGTGCAGCGCCTCGAACGGATTGTTCGGCAGCAGCGCCGCGTCGGTATCGCCGGAACAGGAACCGGATTGACTGGTGTCGGCCATGACGGGCCTCCTCGATGTGAATTCGGTGCGAGCTTCAGGCGTCGCCGCGCAGCGCGGCGAACGCGGAACGCTCGGCGGCGCCGTCGTCGAACGCAACGGCCGGCACGCGCGAGGCGCCGGCGGCGTCGACCAGGGCTGCGGCCGTCCGCGCCTTGCCCGCATCCACGAGCGCCGTGATCAGCGCCGTCTCCTTTGCGCCCACGGTGGCGACCAGGACTGCGGGCGGGTGCGCGGCGAGATCGGTCAGCGCGGCCTTCGCCGCATCGAAAGCCGCGACATCGCGCCAGATGGCATCGGGGGCGGCCGCCGCCCATTGCTTAAGCAGCGCGCGCTCCGCCGCCGTGAACGCCGTGTTCGCCGTCGTGAGTGCCGTCTGCTTTGCGGTCAGCGCGGTCTCCTTCGCTGCGAGATCGTCCGTCACGCCAGCGTTGTGCTTGAGCTGCTCGATATCGCGATCGTCCGTGGCCTTGGCGACATCGCGCGCGGCCTCGTCCACCGCCAGTTCGTGGTCGGCCGCGGTCTCGCGCGCCGTCTTCAACGCGGCGTCGTCCAGCCGGGCGATCTGCTGCGCGGTCAACACCAACTTCTGCTGCGGATCGGCCAGGCGCACAAGGGTGGCCTGCGCACGATCGAAGCGCAGCCGCGCGTTCGTCACGTAGGCCTGCAACGCCGCGACCGCTGCATCGAAATGTCGCTGCGGCGGCCCCGCCTTGTCGGCAATGCTGCCGCTGGCGGCCACCTGTCCGTCGGCGAGCGCGATCATCGACGCGAACGCCGCTGCGCGATTGGCGCTGCGTTCTGCAGCGATCGACGCGCGGCTGCGGGCGCGGGCGAGCAGCTTGGCGGGCAGCCCTGCCGCTGTGGCCGTCTGCGCTGCGGTGAAGCGGGTGGAGGCCAGCAGCGCGGTGGCGTCTGCCGGCAGAGTCGACAGAGCCGGCGCGCCCAGCGCCGTGACCAGCGCGCCACGGGCCGCCGCCGCGCGCTCCTCGGTGCCCACGGCCGCGATCGCCGCGACCGCGGCGCCTTCGGCCAATCGGGCAGCGGCGAGTGCGCGTTCAACGCGGGCACGGGCCAGGGCGAGCGTGCGCTCGGCCGCGAGGATCCCCGCCTCGGCGGCGCGCTGCGCGATCGTCGCCGCATCGAGCTGGTCGAGCAGCGGCTTGGCGTCGGCGGTGGTGGGAATCACGGCCAGCGCCGTGCGGATGCGTTCCACTTCCGTACCCTGCGCGATCCACGCGGTCGTCGCAGCCGACAGCGCATCGACCGCGGCGGTGAGCGCCTGCTGCGCGGCGGCGCTCTCCGTGCGCGCCTGTGCGGCCTGCGTCTCGGCAGTGGTGCGCGTCTGGGCGGCGAGCAGTTGAAGGGTGGCGGGATTGGCCATGGTGCTTGTCTCCTGTGTCTGGCGGGCTGCCGGCTCGGATGGCGCGCCCTAGGGGTTCAGTCCGTGGGGCGCGCCCGGAAAGGCACGTCCCGCCTTGGCGTACTCGCGCCGCACCGCGCGCACCAGATGCTGGCGGCCGATGGGCAAGCCGTCGGCCGCGGCGAGGAAGGCCGCGGCCACGGCCGCATTGCGGATGAAGCCGCCGACCACCGGATACAGCGCGGCCAGCTCCTGCAGATTCACGTCCCGGTCAAGCGGAGCGCCGTCGGGGATGTGGCCGCGCCAGAGCGCGTGGCGGCTGTCGCGATCGGGCTCGTCGAAGTCGATGGCGAACTCGAGCCGGCGCAGGAAGGCGGGGTCGAGGTTCTGGCGCAGATTGGTGGCGAGCACCGCGAGTCCGTCGAAGCGCTCGAGCCGCTGCAGCAGGTAGGCCGTCTCGAGATTCGCGTAGCGGTCGTGGGCGTCGCTCACTTCCGTGCGGCGCCCGAACAGCGCATCGGCCTCGTCGAAGAACAGCACCGCCTGGGCGCGCTCGGCGCTGTCGAACACGGCCGAGAGGTTCTTCTCGGTCTCGCCGATCCACTTCGACACGACGCGCGAAAGATCGACCACCAGCAGGTCGGCACCGAGCGCGGAAGCCATCACCTCGGCCGAGAGCGTCTTGCCGGTGCCGGGCGGACCCGAGAACAGCATCCGCACGCCGCGACCGCCGGTGCGTCCGGCGAGGAATCCCCAGTCGTCGAGCACCGTCGCCTGCTGCGCGAGGCGATCGACCGCTTCCTCGAGCTGCCGGCGTCGATCGGCCGACAGGATCAGGTCGTCCCACGTGGCCACCGGATGCACGAGCTTCACCGCCCCGCCCAGTTGCAGGCCGGCCCGCGCGCGCAGGCTTGCCGCGAGGTCGTCGGCCGTGACCGTGCGCTGCTCGATGCGGGCCACGGCGTTCACGTCCCGCGCCACTTGGGCCGCCACCCACGGATCGACGGGGAAGCGCGCGGCCAGATGGGCGGCATCGCCGGCAAGACGTGGCACCGCCTCGCGCCACATCGCACGCCGCGATGCCGCGACGGCAGTGCCCGCATCGAGCGGCAGCAGCGGCGCGCCCGGGCGGATCGCCGCGCTGCCGGCGGGCGCGCAGAGCACCACCGTGCCGGGGAAGTCGGCGAAGACGGCCGGCGCCGTCGACGGCGGATCGGACGCGATCGTCCGCAGCACCGGCGTCGCGCCGCGCACCAGGGCATGGGCCTGTGCGAGCCGCTGCGTCGCCGGATCGATGTTCGCGGGCAGCGCGAAGGCCAGCGGGGTCGCCCCGGCCTGCCGCACCAGTGCACATCCGCGCCAGTGCAGCGCCTCGTCACCGTCACCGGACAACAGCACCGTGCAGCGCAGGCCGGTGGCGATCGCCTTGGCCGCCCGTCGGGCAGCCGGTTGCGCCAGCCAGACTTCGAGGGCAGCGGTGCCGCCGTCAGCGTCGAACCGATCGAGCCGTTCGGGCAGCGCATCGATGCCGTGCAGGGCGGGCCAGAGCGATTCGGCGAGCAGGATCGAGCGCTCGAAGAACGGTCCGTCGCCCGTGAGACGCAGCACGCCGCAGCGGACGAACGGCCCGCCTTCGAGCGCACGGCGCAACTGGAGGCGCTCCGCGTTCGAGGGATACAGCAGTTGCGCGGCGAGGCCCACCGGCAGCCACGGCTCGCCGCGCGGATGCAGGCCGCGCAGCAAGGCAGCGTAGCCCTCGTGCTCCTCCGGCAGGCCCGCGAGCAGCACGAGATCGAGCGCGGCATCGTCTAGGGCGAGGCCGTGCGCCAGGTGATCGATCGGGTGACGCGCATC
The DNA here is from genome assembly GCA_044339985.1 of Burkholderiales bacterium. Taxonomy (GTDB): domain Bacteria; phylum Pseudomonadota; class Gammaproteobacteria; order Burkholderiales. Next base: position 15,182 of record JBIIUM010000012.1, read on the forward strand.
CGGTGCCGGCCGGTGCACCGCCGAGCCCGCGAACTCTGCCAGCGGCAGACCGTCCGCCACGGCAGCGAACGCCGCCTGAAGGAAGCCGCGACCGTCAGCCAGCGTCGACGCGCTGGAGCCCGGCAAGGCGTGGTCGAGCAGCGCTGCGAGCCGCCCGGCAAGAATGCCGACCTCGCGTGTCACGCGGGCGCTGATCGCGTCGTCACTCATAGACGATCCTCACGACCGCGCCAAGCCACGGCAGCCAGTCGGGATGCAGATCGAGGCCGCACCGGCGCACGTCCGTCGCGAGCGCGGCGAGCGGGAACCGCACCTCGATCCAGCCCGGATCGAAGGCGATCGTCGCCGGACGGCGACACACGCGACGCAGCATCGCGGCGTCGTCCGCGTCGTCGGCGGCGAGCGCCTCGCGCAGCCGGGTCGTGACTGCCTGCGCGAGGTCGCGGATCACCGCCAGCTCCGCCGCATTGGCGGTATCGGCATCTACGGACGACGCCGCGACATCGGGTGCGAGACCGCAGAAGGCGAGCGCCGCGGCGTCGTCGGGATCGATCGGCACCAAGGCGAGGGCGAGCTGGTGGAGCGTCCAGCGCAGGGGACGCACTGCCAACCGGTCCGCCGCGGCGTCAGGCACGCCGGCGGCATCGAGCACGTTCAACAGCAGCAGGAGTCCGCCCCAGTCGGTCGCGGCAAAGAGACGTTCGCCGGGCGCGGACGACAGGTCGGCTTCGCGAACGTCGTCAGACCTGGCCGCACCCGTTGCATCGGCTTCCCTGCCCGCATCAACCGCCTCGCGAGGCACGGGAGACGCGTCGACCTCGCGCTTCGGTGGCCGCGCATCGACGCCGCCCTCGCCCACACGCGTCGGGGTCCCGTCGTCGGCAGCGGCGCCGTCTTCCGTCCCGGTCGCCGCCGCGCCGGCGGTCGCCGCGGTAACGGCGACCGGCACGCAAGATGGCACGTGCTCTCCCGCGCCTGCGGGAACGTCCGCGTGGGTCGCGTCCTGCAATGGCGCCCGCGCTGGCGACCGGCGCACGTCGGCCGCGGCGGCGGGTGCGTCCGCGGCACGCCCCTCCACCGAACCGCGTGCCTGCGCCGCGAGGGCCGAGGCGATCGCGGCGACCATGGCGTGCGCGGCTTCGCCGCCGCGTCGCGCAAACGCGGGGTCCGCCGCGAGCGCCACGAGCACGGCGACGGGGAGCGCGCTGTCCTCGCCGGTGCAGAGGGCGAGCGTCCGCAGCGGCGATGCCGCGAGCAGCGCGACGGCGGCCTCCCCAGCTGCCGCCTGCGAGTGCATCGGCCGTAGCAGGGACCGTGGCGCGCGATGAACAACGAGCGCTGCGGCTGCGAGCTGCTTCCAGTCCGCTGCATCGAGCCGGGCGGCCAACGCCGGCAGGATCGCGGCACGCACGAGCGCCACGAGCACCGGCACGATCACTTCCGGCACCCATTCGAGTCCGTGAACCAGCGTCGCGGCGGCGACAGACGGGCCCGCATCGTCGGACAGCGCCACAAGTCCGAGACGACGCCACGCCCACGCGCGGCGCAGGTCGCCGCGCGCGATACCCTGCGCGCAATCGATCCACGCCTGCATGCGCGAGCCGTAGCGCACCACGTCGGATTCACCCTGCATCGCGTCGAGAAGCGCTTGGACGAGAGCCGCGCTCCAGTCGGCGCCGAGATCCGCATCACCGCGCCGCGCCGCGAGCCGCACCGCCGCGTGCACGCGCCGCACGCACACGTCCTCCTCGACCCGCACACCGGCCCGGGCGAGAGCGGCGTCGAGCGCGGCGTCGAGGACATCGGCTCGCACTGCGTCCAGCCGCTCGCGCATCTGCGACGGCGCGCGCGCAGGCACGCGATAGCGTGTGGCGAGGCGGCCGATGTGCAGGGTGTCCATCAACCCACCCGCGTATCCACGCCGAGACGGCTCGACGCCGGTCGCATACCCGCCTCGGGCCGGCCCACGATGGTGCCGCGGCCCACGGGCGTGCTGCCCACAAGGAGGGGCTGCCAGGCGCTCGATCGACCGACTACGGCAGTGAGCCCGAGGTGCAGGCCGCGCCCGACGCGCATGCCGCTCGCCACCGTGCAGAGGTCGTAGAGCGTGTGCGCGGGCCGGTGCACGTCGAGCACGTGCGCGGCCACGGCGATCGCCTCCTCCGACAGCCGTGCGGGCAGCATCACGGTGAAGCGATGCGCATGGGTGTCGAACGCATCGGCGTCCGGGGTGGCGCCGGGCAGGCGCACCGCCGTCGCATCGCCCACCTTGCCGCCGACGCGCAGGCCACCGCCAACGATCGCGCGCGAGCTGCGCGCCACCGGTTCGCCGATCACGGCGCCGCCGCGCAACCGGAACTTCTCGATGATGATGGGCTCGACGCCCGTGACGATCTGAAGGAAGCGCTTCAGGCCGCCCACCGTACCACGCACGCGGAAGAGCGGCATCACCTCGGCGACCACGCGACGGCGGACGGGCACCGACCAGCGTTCGTCGAGCGCGAGACCCACCATCTCTGCCAGCCACGCGAGCGCCTCCTCCGGCGCCGAGTGCGGATCGAACAGCGCCTCGCGCAGCCACGCGCGGGCATCGAGCTCGCCCAGCAGCCCGGAGAGCGGTGAGAGGTAACGCGCAAGGAAGCGCTCGGCCTCGGCCTCGCGCGAGAGCGTGCGCGGCAGGCGTGCGAGCAGATCGTGTCGGGGACGCTCGACTCGCACCGCCCGCACCCGCGGCGTCGCCCGTGTGTTGCCGGCGAGGTCGAGCACGATCCACAGGTAGCGACCGCGCTCGTCGCTCGCGGGGATCTCGTACGTTGCGAACGCATCGTCCTCGGCGCGCCGCAGCCACGGCAGTTCCGAGCCGTTGCCACGGCGATGCAGCAGGCCGCCTTCCGCCTTCGCAGCCGGCACGAGGGCGAGCGGCGGTAACGGCGGCGACTGGTCATCGTGGGGGATGACCGGCGCCGGAAGATTCACCGGCGCCAGGCGGGTGACGCGCGGCATGTCCGGCGGATCGTCCGAGACGATGCAGCGCACGCGAACCGTGCACTCGCGCGGCACGCACGCATCGACGAATACGCGCCCCCAGGCCGTCTGGAACTCGCCGCAGTCCAGGCGGAAACCGATCACACGACCGCTGCGGCGATGGCGGCGGCGCGCGATCACGGCGTAGCGCAGGCCGTGCGCCGTCCAGTACGCGATGCGCTCATCTGGCGTGCGCACGATGCCGTAGCCGTCGTAGTCCCGGGCCGACAGCAGCGGCGCCTCTTCGAAGCCGAGCGTGGTCACGCAATAGCGCAGGAAGCCTTCGCCCGGGCGGCGCGCAACGACGATGAACGGGTTGGCGGCATCGCATTCGGTGCCGGGCGCGTAGCACGCGATGTCGGTGGCGAAAGGCACCGCGCGATCCCACGCGCGGGTGCTGCATTCCACGAGCCGCGCGTCGACGGTGCCGGCGGCGTCGAGCACGAAGAGCGAGCCGTCGCCAGCACGCGCTAGCCGCGACGGCCGCGTCACGCCGGCCGGGAGTGCAATGCGCCTAGGTCCGCTACGCGCGGTCAGGCGGAACATGCCCGACGGGTTCTCCGTGACGACATGCACCTCGCGGCCGCGCGCCAAGACATCGAGTGGCCGGCCCGCGAACGCCACGCGCCGTAACAGACGGCGGCTCCACAGGTCGAGCACGAGCACCGAGCGCGTGCCATGCTCGGCGATGAAGAGCCGGTCGTCCTCGTCGACGGCAATTCCGAGAGGGTTCGCGAGCGGCGTCGGCATGGTAACTGGTGCGAAGTCACCGCGATGGTCGTCTCCGGGCGCCACCAGCAGCGGCGTGGGGGGCGGTTCGCCGCCTTGGGGGGCGAGCGGATCCTGGGCCGCCCAAAGCAGGCGCTCGATGCCGCCGCTGTCGGGCAGGCTGTGCAGCAGCCCGCAATGGGCATCGAACGCTAGACCACCCGCACGCGGCGGCGCAGCGGCCACGACCGACCCCGCCTCGTTCTCGTGCTCCCAGGCGAGCTGCACGCAGCCGTCGGCCAGTGCGGCTTCCTCGAACGAGGCGCGCACCCACTGATCCGCGCCTCTCAGGTGGAGGAACTGGCCATCCATCAGCATTCGTCCCGCTCGACCGGCACCGGCACCGGCGTGGTGGCGACGACGGGTTCGAGCACCGTGCCGGGTGCCGGCAGCGCGACGCCACCCGCGACGACGACGATCTCCGACAGCCAGGGCACTTCGTGACTCGCCAGCTCGACGGTGCCGGGCACCCACACCTTCGTGCGCGGATCGCGACCGGCGACGGCGAGCCCTTCGAGGAACTCGACGCCTTCCACCTGCAGCGCCGCCGCTTCGAGCTCGGGCCCGTGCACACGGCGGCCGAGCGGCCAGCCCTGCCCCGACGGACCGAACGGCGGCAACGGGGCCAGATACTGCCGCACCACCAGTTCGACCCAGCGACGCACGGCCTCGACGCCGTAGCCGGGCTTCACTTCGAGCGCGATCGACACGGCCACTTCGCGATACGTGGGCGGCACGACGTACAGCTCGGTGGTGACGAGCCGGCGCTCGTCGAGCCAGGCGCAGACACGTCGCAGGAGCTGCCGGTCGGGTAGCGGTGCATCCGGATGCTTCGGATCCTCCGTGGGCCACACGACGACCGTGACCATTCCCGGACGCTCGGGCGTGAGCGTCGGCGCGTGGAAGCGGGGCAGGCACTCGGCGCGACCCACCGCGGCGCCGGGCGTGGCAAGCGCCAGTTCGCGGAAGTCGCCGGCCGTGACCGCACGATCGCGACGGCGCAGCTCCCCGGGCATGCGTTCGAGCGCGGCCTCGATCGTCTCGGTGTCCGCGCCACCCGTGGCTCGCAGCGGATTGGCGACCTTCACGCCGCCGACCGCGCTCTTCGCGATGGCCTTCGCCGGGACATTGCCGCGCTTGCCGCCACCGTGCCGATACTCGACGACGCGGATGCGCTCGCCGATCTGCGGCACCCGACCCCGTTCGCCGTCGCCGAACCGGATCTCGCCCGCTTCGAGATCGCAGCGGAAGTGGCGGTCGTCGGGCGCGCTCGCGTGGAAGGCCGCCACTTCGGCCCATCGCGCCCAGCCGCCGGGTTCTTCCACCTCGATCTGCGCCGTCCCGTCGAGCACCGGGCGCTGTGTGAGCCCGAAGCGCTGACCGGGTTGGCCGTTGCCGGTGCCGAGGAACTCGGGCCGGGCGAGCGTCGACTGGCGCGCCGTCGCCGCGTTCGCGCAGACGAACTGCGTGCGCGGAAGGTCGCTGCGGTCGACGCGGAACGCACGCACCCAGCAGAAGAGCTTCGCCTGCGTTTCGTCGTCCAGCACCGGCGGAAACAGCCCGGTGCCCGCGCGGGCGGGATCGTCGGGGACGGGCAAGCCGACGGGTGCGAGATCCTTCGGCAGCTGCAGGCGCACGACGCCCTCGCGCGTGAGGCCGGCCGTCGTGTCGCCGACCACCTTGAGCGGCCGGTACACCGGGACGCCGTCCGCCAGCGCGGCCAGCGAGATCTGCCATTCCACCGCGGGTCCGCCCGCCGCCGGGCCATCGCCGGGACAGGGCGGCAGCGCGTTCACCCCCATGGCATCGGCCGCAGGATCGGGGACGAAGCCGATGTTGATCACGCGATCGGCGAGGCGGGTGCGATCGAAATTCCTCTCCGCCTTCAGCGCGACCCACAGGCTGCCGTCGACCGTGTTCGGGAGGTCCGCCGGCGCCTCGTCGGCACCCGCAGGCACGATCGCGTTGCGGTAGTAGGCCGTGACCTCGCCCGACTTCAGCGGCCCCAGCGCGGTGACGGCGCGCACGGCGAGGGCGTAGACCTCGGGCTCGGTGTGCTGGTCGGGCGCCCCAGCCTGGACGCGCCCCACCCCGATCGCGGAGAGCGGCCACACGATGGTCTCGGTCAGTGTTTCAAATGCGACGTCGCCCGCCTGCGCCGCAGACCCGATCGCGGCGAGCACGCCGTCCGCACGCTCGGTACTGAAAGCGAGCATCGCCTGCGCCGGGATCGCGGCGCGCAGCGGCATGTCGAGGCGGCGCAGGAACTCGAGCTGGGTCGCCTCGGGGATCTGGTTGAAGCGGTAGAGCAGGTTCTCGCCAAGGAAGGCGAACAGTTCGAGCAGCGTGATGCCGGGGTCGGACGCGTTGTGGTCGGTCCACTCCGGCGTGTAGACCGGGATGCGCCGCACCAGCTCGTCCCGCAGCTGCTGGTAGGAGCGATCGTCGAGGATGGGGCTGGGCAGTGGCATGGCGTCAGGCCCTCATTCGAGATGGAAGGGATAGACGAGGTTGTCGCGGCGACCGTCGCGCAGATGCGAGTACGCAATGTCGATCAGGACCAGCGCCGGGTCCTCGCCCGGCGACACCGTCACGGCATCCAGGCGGATGCGCGGCTCCCACAATTCCAGCGCGCGGCCCACGTCGCGTTCGATCAGCGTGCGGGTGGCGGCGCTGTTGGGCTGCATCAGGTAGCGCCGCAGCCCGCAGCCGAAGTCCGGTCGCATCACGCGCTCGCCCGGCTCGGTCTCCAGGATGATCAGGATCGACTGGCGCACCTTCTCCGCCCCTTCGGCCAGGGGCAGCCGCCCCGCGCCGTCCGGTGCAAGCGGCAGACCCCATCCCAGGCCGAGGCGGGTGCGGGGGCGCACGGGCGTGGCAGCCATGTCAGGCCACCGCTTCCGGCACGCGCCGGCGTTCGTAGACGAGATCGGCGGAGAGATCGCCGCGCACCGGCGGATCGCTCGCCACGTCGTTCGGCAGGGCATCGACCTCGCGCATCACCGCAGCAAGATCCGCCAGCGGCCCGTTGCTCATCCCGTCCCGGCGCAGCACGCCGTTCGCGTCGCGCTGGTCCGGGAAGCGGCCGAGCTGCTGCGCACCCTTGCCCGGCTTCATGCCGTGGGCGGCCTCGATGCCCGCACCGACGCCGGCCTGCAGATCGGCATTGAGAGTTGCGGCGTTTACGCCCACGACGCTGCCGTCCGGCAACGTCGCGGACAAGGAGAAATCCGCGTCGAGCGACGGCTTCTGCAGCGCGGCGTCGAGCTTCGCCTCGAGGTTCACGTCGAAGCCGACCTTCGGCGGGATGCAGAACTTGAACGCGAGCAGAAACCACAGGCCGAAAATGAACACGACGATCGGCAGGAAGATGTGGAACACGAACAGCGCCACGATCGTGATCAGCGGGATCGAGACGAAGCAGATGGAGCTGCCGCTCATCTGGCCGCCGGCGACGACACCCCCGCTCACCTTCGGCATCAGAGACTGCGGCTGGATGATCTTCACGGGCGAGAACTTGCCGAGCCGGGTTCCGACGGCCTGCGCCGCCAGCTCCGCAAGGTCGGGCATCTGGATCGTCACCGGGCGGTTCGCGCTGCCCTGCAGGTCGAACTGCGCCGCGAGGCGGTAGCGCTCGGTGGGCGGGCTCCACACCAGCTCCCCGTGGCAGTCGGGCGCATCGTCGCGCGGACAGCGCGGATCGTGGCGGCGCACGAAGCAGCGCACCTCGTAGGTCGTGCTCGCATCGAAGCGCGCGCGGCCGGCCGCGTCGGTGTCGAAGCTCGCGGTCGGCAACACGCCGAAGAAGAGCGTGCGCCCGGCGGCATCGTGCTGCGGCAGCGACGGGTCCGGGATCAGGGGCCACATCGGGAACCACGCCTCCTGCAGCTCCTGCGGCGTGTCCTCCACCACCTCCCATGCACCGATGCGCTCCTCCGCGCTCGCCTGCCAGCCCTCGTGGATCCAGTGCACGTCGTTCGAGTGCTTCCACGCGTCGAGCACGCGCCGCAGCTCGACGCGCCGCTGCTCCAGCACCGTCGTCTCGACAGGCACGCCGCCGGTGCCGAACAGCGTGCGCAGATGGCTGATCAGCGCCTTCGGCTTCGAATGCCCGGTGGCACGGCCGTTCGCACGGGCCGCGAGTTCCGCCTCGACCGCCACGAGGTTCTTCACGATCGCCGCAGCTTCCCGGCGGGCGCCCTCCGGATACGACAGGTGCCGCCGACGCACGACGAAGCCGGCCTGGCACACCTCCTTCGGCTTCGGCGCGGGGAAGCCGGCCACGTCGCAGTGCAGTTCGCACACGACGAGGTAGTGGCGGCTGTGCGTGTCGAGGTAGATCTTGCGCAGGCCGGTGGAGCGCAGCCGCGTGCGCGTGGGCGACAGCGCGCCAGCCTTGTTCAGCGGGAACAGGCTGGAGATCTTGCCGGCGAGCGCCGCGGCGGATGGTGCGGTCGCGGGGAAGAAGTCGACCTCGTGCACCTCGTCGGTCGCGCTGTCGAACGCGAGCGAGTGCTGCGGATCCTTCAGGAACGCGTTGACGAAGTCGTCCGCGGCGAACTTCTGGAACACCGGCGCCGTGTCGCGCCCGGACGAAGGCACGCCGGGCCGGTCCCAGCGGTACCAGGGCGCCACGAGCGTCCACGGATGCGGATGCGCGCTCACCAGATGTTCCCCGCGCCGGGCGTGTACGACTGCGACACCACCGAGGTGGCGATCAGCGTCGTGCACTTCACGACGCCGTCGAACTTGGCCATCGGCGCGTGCACGTTCACGGCGGCAGCGGTGACCTCGACGGTGCTGTTGGCGGTGATCTTCACCTGCCCCGCCGTGTTCATCACGATCGTGCAGCCGTTCTGGTGCGTGAGGGTCACTTCCTGCGGCGCGTCGTTCAGGACGAGCTTGTGGCCGCTGCTCGTGGACAGCGTCACCTTGACCGCGCCGTCGCTGTCGTCGAACTCCAGCAGCGAGCCGGAACGCGTCTTGATCACGCGCTTGTTGTTCGGTGCCGCGGGCGACACGGGCATGGACTCGCGGCCGTTCCACGCGCAGCCCACGATGTACGGCCGGCGCAGGCTGCCCGCCTCGAAGGCCACCACCACCTGCGTGTCGACCTCGGGCAAGACCTGGAACCCCTGGTCGTCGTCGGCGTAGGGCGAGAGCAGCGTGGCCCACGCGCGCACGTCGGCGCCGTCCGCGCCGAGCCACGGCAGGCTCACCTCGACGCGGCCGAGGGAATCCGGGTCGACGATGTCGGTGACGATCGCGGGATAGACGCCGAAGTAGCGCGGCGCGTCGCCGTCGGGGCGGAAGCCGTCGCTCATTGGACCACCTGCGGGCGGCACGCCCTGCGGCATTCGCCCTTGGGGCGGCCGGACGGGCTCATGCGTTCACCGTGGCCCGTTCCGCGACAAAGCGCGTCCGGAACCCGTCCTCGAGGTCGTAGGTGTGCCGCACCTCGGTCACGTGCCAGCCGTCGCCCTCGAAGGGCGCGCCGATGCGCTCCAGCCGCAGCAGGCTGCCGACGATCATGTCGGCCGTGCCGTCGGTGAGGCCGCGCGCCTGCACGAAGCCGCGCGCACGCCGCAGCATCTCCGCGCGGGCCCAGTCCGTCGCCTCGGCGGCCACCAGCGGCGCCTCGCGCACGCGGTACGACACGCGTTCGCCGAAAGCCTGCGACAGCACCGCCGGCCCGGTGCGGCCGCCGCTCACCTCGGCCTGGATCGCGTCCGCGCCCGCCTCCTCGTCGATGCGGTCGCGGCTCGAGGCGTCGTAGCCGCTCACCTTGACCTTGGTGCGCTGGTGCGCAAGGTCAGCGCGGGCGTCCAGTTCGAGCAGATGGTTGCCCTGCACCAGCGTGATGGTGGTCGCCGTGCGCTTGTCGCGCGACTTGAAATGCAGCGTGTCGTCGGCGAACCAGACCTCGGCGCGCACCTGCCACGCGCGCTCCCGCAGGAAGGCGAGGTCGCTCATGTTCCACTGCTGCAGCACGTCGTAGGTCGGGCCGTCGACGTCGGCCTCCACTGCAAGCCCGTGCTCGCCGGCGATGGCGCGCGCCACGTCGGCATCGCTCATCTGCTTGTAAGTCTTGAGGCGCCGGCTCATGCGCAGGTCCATGAGGCGGTCCTCCGCGAACACGACGACCTCGGGCTCGCGATCCTGGCGGAACGAAGCCTCCAGCGCGCTCACCACGCCCGCGAACACGGTGCGCGCGCTCGACGCAGCGCCGATGGAGACCTCGACGCGCTTGCCGAAATCCACGACGCACCCGTCGAGGTACAGCAGGCCTTCGCTGCTCGCGCCGGGAAGAGGACCCTGCGCGATGAAGCGCGCCACCAGCGTCTTCAAGCCGAAGGTGTCTTCCGTCACCTCCAGGCGCACGAGGTCGCGCGCGAGCTCGCCGCGGACTTGGCCGTCCACCTTGAACACCGGCGCCGTGGAGACATAGAGCGGATCAGTCATCGAAGCCCTCCGCCGCCGTGCGCCACGCATCCGCCTCGAGGCGCGCATGTCGTTCGCGGATACGCGCCGCGGCCTGCCAGTCGGACGGCGCTCGCGCCGCCGGTCCGGCGGCTGTCTCGGGCTCGACCGAGACCTCGGTCACCATCTCGTCCACGTGCACGGTCATCGGCGACCCCGGCAAGTCGTGCAGCCGCAGCCGGTCGTCCCGCGGCGATGCGCACTCGCCGTCGCACCGCTGCGCACCGGCAGTTCGCGCCAGCGTGGCACGGTGGGGTCGTCGGTGGTGGGTGGTGCGCCCGCCTGGCCGCGGGCCCGTTCGCGCGCAGCTGCGCCGTAGGTGGGACGCAGCGGCACGCCGAACCCGAAGCCGACGGCCCGCGGATCGACGCGCGGGCGCTCGGGGGCCTTCTCGGCCGCAGTGCCGCCCGACGGCAAGCCGGACCGCGCGAGCGGCGTCCGGGATTGCGAGGGCAATCCTGGCCGTGCGGGCGCGGCACCGGTGACCGGAGTCGAGGCTCTGCCGCCCGCGACGGCTGGCGTGCCGGCGGCGGCCGCGAAGGCAGCCTTCGTGTCGCGCTGCGCCGTGTCGGCGCGCGCGATCTTCACGGACTGCACCGCCGAGGTCACACCACCAGCAGCGGCAAGATTGAAGCCCGCGGCGGCCGGCGCCCCCGGGCCGGGGGCAACCGCACCACCACCACTACCGGCGTCGAGCCCGAAGCTCGCGTCGAGCGACGCCGACACGCCCGCAGACACGCCGGCGGAGATGCCAACGCCGAGGCTCGCGCCGACGGTCGCGTTGAAGCCTATCTCCAGACCGGCAGCCAACGACAGCGGCGAGGCGACACCGGCCGCCAGACCGCGCCACGCCGCCGGATCGAGTCCCATGCGCGCCGCGAAGTCCGCCGCGCTCTCGCCGCCGAGCGCCGCCGCACTGTGGTCGTTGCCGCTGCCCGAGGTACCGGGTGCACCGGCGGTCGCGGCGGTCGGCGTCGGGGTCGTGCCCGCGGGATTGGCGCCGGCGCCGGATTCCAGCAGCTGCCAGCGCGCGTCCTGCTCCTTGATGCTGAGCGCGCACTTGGCGCGCAGCGGCGTCCCGTTGGCGGCGAAGTGGTCGAAGTCGATGCTGACGCTGTCGACGATGCCCTCGATGACCGTTACACCCCACGCGAAGCGCACCTTGGGCGGTGCCTGCTTCTGTCCGCGCTGGTCGTAGGGCAGCGCGAAGGCTTCGACCATGTTGGTCTTCTCGCGGACGGATCGAGGCGCGTCGGTTGTGCCTTCGTCGGCGGTGTCGAAAACGAGTTCGACGGTGAGCGTGCGCGAGCCCGTGCCGAGGTATTGCCGCGCCGGATGCGTCGGCGCCCGGCCGCCGGACACCTGGTTCGCGAGCTGCAGGCGGAGCGTGGTCGGGTTGAACTGCACATCCATCGCCGCGGGCGAGGACAACGGCCCGGGCTGGCGGGGGTCGCTGCTGATCGCGGTGAGTCGGGCCTTCAGCAGATCCGGCATCTCAAGCCCCCCAGAGGCGCAGGCCTTCGTGCGCGATCGTCAGTTCCTCGATCGCGATCTCGCCAGTCTTCGCGTTGAGCTCGGGGCCGCGGATCTTCGCGGGCAGGCCGCGATCGAAGGTCCAGGTGGCGACGACGTCGTCGGCCACGCTCATCACTTCGATCACGCCGTTGTAGCGGCGGATCGGGCGCTCGCCCGCCACCATCGACTGCAGCCAGCGCCACAGGTCGCCGTTGGCCCGGCCGCTGCCGTAGAACATGCCGCGCTTCAGCACGACGTTCTGGTACTTGCCCCGGCCCGCGCGCCGAATCACGCCATCGTTGCGCCCGCCTTCGAGGTACTCCTGCACGTCCATCTCGACCTCGAGGCCGGTGCACTCCTGGAAGCCGCCGTCACCCAGGCGCGCCGGGTCGTTCGCCGCGGGCGGCACCGGCGGCCCCACGGGTGTCTGGAGGCCCGAGACCACCTGCGGCGCAAGGCGCAGATGCACCTGGAAGCGGAAGGCACGCAGCAGCGAGGATTCGGCCATGGGCTACTCCGTGATGGTGAGCATGCCGTCGCCGGAGCGGGCGATGCGAAGGACGATGAACTCGATCGGCTCGGCGGGCGCGACACCGATCTCGACGACGAGGCGTCCCTGGTCGAGCACCGCCTGCGGATTGAGCGTCTCGTCGCAATGGACGAAGAAGGCCTCTTCCTCCGTTGCCCCGCGGAAAGCGCCGTGGCGATGGAGCGTGCGCAGGTAGCTCTCGAGGATCTGGCGCAGCTCGCGCCACAGGGCCGGCCGGTTCGGTTCGAACACGACCCATTGCATCTGCTGCAGCAGCACGCGCTTCAGCAGAATCATCAGGCGGCGCACCGAGAGCTGGCGCACGCGCGGGTCCGTGGCGAGCGTGCGCGCCGCCGTGAGCCGGATGCCGTCGCGCTCGCGCAGCCAGACGTTGATGCCGCGCTGGTGCAGCTCGTCGTGCTGCGCGGGCGCGACCGCGATCGCGGCGCGCACCAGACCGCTGCCCAGCGCGTTCGCCGGGCCGTGCGGCACGCCGTGCGCCAGTTCAGTCGCGGCGATTATGCCGGCGGCCACGGCCGAGGGCGGCACGGTGACGAGACGATCGCGCAGATCCTCCGCCCGCGCCACGTCGAGCCACGGGTGGTAGGCCGCGGCGTACGACGACGCGAGGCGCATTCGCCAGCGGCGGATGCGCGCGGGGTCGAGGCCCGGCGGCACGTCGAGGAGCGCGACGACGTCCTGCGTCGACTCCGCGAAATCGATCACGCGCTGCTGGAGCGCCGCGATCGACTCGACATCGAGAAGCGGATCGAGGTGGAGCCCTTCGAGCTCGTCCACCGGCACGGTCTGCGGCGGCGCGGTCGGCGGCATGAGACACGGCGCGAAGGTCGGGCCGGCGAAGGAGACGACTCCGGGCATGGCCTCGTAGGGCGCAAGCGGCGCAGGCGAGTAGAGATCGGGAACAACGAGCGTGGCGACTTCCGAGCCGGCGAAGCAGCAGATGCCATCCCCGGGAGCGCCGTTCTCCGGTGCCCAGCGCGCATCGAAGAAATCCTCGTGGACGAGGTCGCGCCAGCGGTCGACCCCGCCGCCGAACTGCGCGGTCGGCAGCGACGGCAGCGCTGCATCGACCGGGATGAGCCGATCCGACGCCCAGTCGGCGCCGGGCCACGCCAGCATCGACTGTTCGCACAGCACCCGCGCGAGCCAGCGCGGATGCCCGTCGGCAAGACCGAGATGTTCGAAGCGCTCGACGCGTCCGTCGCCGTCGTCGAGCACAAGCGCGGCCTCGACGATCTCGAAGCGCTCGGCGGGCGCCGGAAGCGGAGCATCGAGCACGATCTGCGGGACATGCGCGGGGCGTTCGCCGTCGGGCACGTCGACGACGGCCCCGACGAAGCGAAGAGCCTGCACGCCGCTGTCGAGCGTGATGCGCAACAGCGTGCCGGCAGCAAGCCCGGCGCCGGGTGCCGGCCGCAGCGCACCGCCGATGACATCGATCACCGTCGGTCGCGCCGCGAAGGAGAGCTGCGCGCGCATCCGATTGGCCCACGTGCCTTCGTTGCGCGCTCGCAGCGTTGCCGTCAGGTGCAGGCCGGCCAGCGTTGCAACGGCGACCCCGGCGTCGTTCGCCGCCGCGCCGGGACCGTAGTCGTGGACGATGCGCGCCACCACTGCGCGCCGGCCGCCGTTCTCGAAGAATGCCGCCACCGAGTAAGGCAGCAGACCCGGGCCCTCGAAGCCGCCGAACAGGCGCCGGTAGTCGTCGAAGCTCTCGAGGGCCACGGCGACCGTGCGATGCCGCGGCCGGTCGGGATCGACGCACTCCACCCCGCCACGCCAGAAGCGGCCGTCCGCCTCCTCGTCCACCACCGGCTCACGCACCGGACCGCGCACCGCCACACCCGCGAAGCCGCACACGTCGAGACGCACGCCGGTCAGCGCGCGCAGCAGCGGTTCGGGCTGGCGGTGGATGCCAGGTGCGCCGAGCGGCAGGCGGACGGATGCCCCCACGGGTCAGCCGCCTGCCCTGACGCGCACGACGGCGTGACGGAAGACGCGCATCGTGGCTACTTGTACTCGATGCCTTCGTGGACGAGATGCAGCTCTTCCATCGCCACCTCGCCGCCGCCCTTAGCCGCGAGCGTGGGCCCGGTGTACTTCTTCGGCTGGGCGTTGCGCAGCGTGAACGTGACCACTGCGTTGCGCGCCTCGTCGAGCATGGTGATCTGCACCTGCCGCGGATCGGCCGTGCCGTCGCGGACGGTCTTGATCCACTGGAAGATGTCGTCGGAGCCGACCAGCCCCCGCTTCAACGTGACATCGTCGAGCTTGTGCGTGTTGGGCACCTTGCGCGACGTGTTGAATTTCTCGTTGCCGTTGCGGTACTCGGAGTAGTTCACGTCCATGCCGAGGCCGCTCACGTCGGAGAAGCCGCCGACGATCTGGCCGGCGTCGCCCGAGCCCTGGCTGCCGCCGAGGCTCACGAGGAAGTTGAAGGCGCCGTAGGGGTTCTCGCGAAATGTCGCCATGAGGGTTCTCCCGTCAAACCTTGGAATCCGCGGTCCATTGACCGATGCGGAAGATCACGAACTCGGCCGGCTTGACCGGCGCGACGCCGATCAGGCAAATCATCCGGCCGTTGTCGAGGTCGTTCTGGACCATGGTGGTGCGGTCGCAGCGCACGAAGTAGGCGTCCTCCGGCTTGTCGCCGAGCAGCGCGCCGTCGCGCCAGAGCACGAGCAGAAAGTCCTCGACGGTCTTGCGAATGTTGGCCCAAAGCCGCGGCCCGTTCGGCTCGAACACCGCCCACTGCGTGCTCTTGTCGATCGAGTGCTCGATGTAGATGAAGAGCCGGCGCACGTTGACGTACTTCCACTCGGGATCGGAGCTCATCGTGCGAGCGCCCCACACGCGGTTGCCGCGGCCCTCGAAGAAGCGCAGCGCATTGATGCCCTCGGGGTTCAACACGTCCTGCCGCGGCTTGTTGATGTTGATCTCGAAGCGCGTGAGCCCGCGCACCACCTCGTTCGCCGGCGCCTTGTGCACGCCGCGTTCGATATCGCTCCGCGCGTAGATGCCCGTGACGAATCCGGACGGCGGCAGCATGATGCGACGCTGCGGCGCCCCCTGCGACGCACGCTCGGTCGGGTCGAGGATCTCGATCCAAGGGTGGTAGAGCGCCGCGTACTTGCTGTCGAACTTGCCGCGGAAGGCGCGGATCTCGTTCATCGAGCTGTTGGCGGGCGCGTCGACGACGGCGATGCGATAGCGGAGGTTCTCGCAGTGCTGGATCAGCCGCTGCATCGCCATGAAGCGGGCGTCGGGATCGTCGAGCGCGGCGCCGTCGGGCATCGCGACGATGGCGATGTCGTCGATCTCGCCGAGCGCGTTGAGGCCCGTCGCCTTCTGCTCGACGAAGTCGGGATGCGCCTCCATGCCCTCGAAGCTGTCACGCGTGCCATCGACGGCCGGCATGCGCCCGTCGTTGCCGCCCGCGAGCCGCGGGCTCGGATTGGCCTGCAGCGCCACCGCGAGGCGGGCGGGCAGGAACCACAGATCGGCAGGCGTGATGCCGGCGGGCTGCGGATCCCAGACGAAGGTGAGCGGCGCGTTCTCGTCCTCGGGATCGTCGCGCTGCAGGATATGGCCGAGATAGCGCTTCTGCTTCGGATGCAGCGCGATGTCGTCGTACACCGCCAGCGTCTCCGCATCGATGCGCACGCGCAGTTGCAGTTCGACGAGCTGGATGGTGGCGTCCGCGGGTGGGGTCACCGGCGCGCCGTCGCCGTGGAAGGTCTGGCGGCCATCGGCATCGACCTCGACCACCGCGAGCTGCGTGGCCTGCAGCGGGGTGTTGCCCACAGGGATCGCCGTGCCGTTCGGGATGATCTCCACCAAGGCACCGTTGCGCGCTCGCGTGGCCTGGATGCCCCAGGTCTGGCGCGGGTCGCCGGCGGGATAGAGCGTGGAGAAGTCGATCAGCAGATTCTTGCTGCGCTTGACCAGCGCCTGCACGTGCACCTCGCCCTTACGACCGGGCCAGCGGGCCTGCCAGCGGGCCGTGTACGGCGTGCCGGTCACGGGCACGTCGCGGCGAGCGACGCCGGTGTCGGAGGCGCTGTTCGGGCTGAACACGCGTGTGACGTACAGCCGCTTGCCGCCGTTGGCGAAGAAGGCCCGGGCCGCATGCGCGAGATAGGTCTCGCGGTCGGCGAAGTCCGAGAGCTGCAGCCGCTCCAGTCCGCCGTAGATACGTTCGAACTCGGTGTAGCTGGTGATGAGCCGTGGTGCGATCGTCAGCGGTCCGCCGCTGTAGTAAACCGGACCGTACTGCGCGAGGCCGACCATGCCGGTCGTGCTCGTGGGCACGCCTTCGATCGACTTCGCGCGGAAGCTGACTTCCTCGACGTACACCCCTGGAGCGAGATATTCAGGCATCGATGGCCTCCATCAGTGGGCCCTTGCGGGCATTACACAGGGACGAGCCGGAGGTCGCCCCGCGACACCAGGCGTCCGTACTCGAATTCGATCGGTGCGGGCTGCGCGAGCGCGACGACCGTCCACGTCGACGGCGGCACGCGCCCGGCCTCCAACTGTTCGTTGACGCCCCACGCCGTCGCGGTACCGAAGGGGGTCGTGAGGTCGAGCGTGTCGACAGGCAGGCGCCAGAGCGGGTCCACGGCCTGCACCGCCGGCGTCGGCAGGGGCGTCGGCAACGGCGGCACGTGCACGGTCAGCGTCAGCGCAAGCGTCCGGTCGAGCGTGCTCATGGACGCGGCGCCCGGCTCGACGAGGAGGAGGAACTCGCCGCGATCGTCGCCGTGTGCAACGGCGACCGGCGGTGCCGTAGACGGATCGCCGACCCGACGCGCCAGCAGGCGGGTCCAGGGCACGGGCTGACCATCGCTCGAGACGATGCGTCCGCGCAGACCCGTCACGGCATCGCTCACGTCGTAGCCGACGCCAGGGAACAACCCCGGGCGGCAGGCGCGCGAGCGGGTGCGGTGGCGGATGCGCTCCGCGAGGGTGAGACCGGTAGGATCCGCCGCTGCGACCGCCGCCCCCGGAATCGTGATGCGCAGGCGGCGTGGGACGAAGCGCCGCTGGTTGGTCTCGGCGCGGAACAGCGCCGGGTCGTGCGGCTCGCCGTGATCGAACAGGCGCAGCGCGAACGTGGCCGGCACGTCATCGCCATGGAGCAGCACTGCGAGGCCCGAGCCGTGGCGAACCACCCGCGGCCGCGGCAGACCGCGCGGCACTTCATCGAAGGTGATGTACAGCGGATGCCGGAGGCGCCGGCCGCGCGCGGCGTCGATCGGCTCGATGCCGAGCGCCAGCCGGTGCAGGCTCTCGTCGTAGCTCGAAGGCAGGAACAGGTTGCTCATCGGGGCACCTGCGGACGCATGCCGTTGACTACGGTCTGCACCGGCGCGTCGGGACGCGCGGTCGTGGTGTCGAGTCGCAGCACGCGGGCGATGTACGGCACCGACAGCCGGTAGTCGCCGGGCAGCGAGTCGAAGGTGCGCATCAGCGCTTCGGTCGGGACCTCCTCCATCATGAGCTGCAGGGCCTCGTGCGCGGCCCAGCCGCCGGCGGGATCGAGCAGCGGCCCAGCGAGGATCGGCGTCTCCTCGAGGCACTGCAGCGTGCGGCCGAGGATGCGGTGCTCGTACTCCGCGTTGTCCGACCAGGCGGTGAGCAGGTAGTGGAGATCGAGCGCCAGATGCGCGCGTCCGTCGACCGACCCGGCCCCGGACCACGCGGCGCGCATTGCCTTGTTGAAGTCGATGCGATAGAGGAACACCGAGAGCGTGTGACCGCTGATGCCGTCCACCTGCGCCGACCGGTCGAACTGCTCGGTGCGCAACAGGCGCGCGGTCGTGCGTTCGGAGTCCAGCGGCTGCTCGAGATCGAAGCAATGATTGAGATAGCGCACGATGCTCTGACCCGTCGCCGCGATCGATCCGAACCCCGCCATCTCTCCTCCGTCTGCCGGCCTGCATTTCGGATCACGTCCCCCGCGCCGCGTAGAGCACCCGCCCGTCCGGCAGGCGGCGCTGGACCACGACGCCCTCTTTGGCCAATTGCGCCAATGCCCATTCCACCGCTGCCGGCGCACGCGGCCCGAGCTCTGCCGGTAGCCACCACCGTTGCACGCCCTCGAGGCTGTCCGCCGCGGCCGGATGCGCGGCCACGTAGCGGCGCAGTGCCTCTGCTATCGACTCCACAGCATCGTCACCCGCACCCATCGGCGCGCCCTCGCAGGTCAATCTTTAGGTTGCTCACCGCAACCGCCGTGCCACTCGCATGGCATGACACAAGCCGCTGATGTGGTTGAGGAAACTTGCCGGGATCGCGTGGCGGGTGCGGCGTCGACGCAGCAGCGGTCGCGGACCGCAGCACGAGGCGCGGGGGTGCGGCGCAATGGCATCGGCATGCGGCGAAAGCGCCGCAGTCGACCGCGCGCGGAGGCCGCGGCATGCAGCACCGCGGTAGGCGCTCCGGGAATGGGAATCAGGTGGGGGCGTGGTCGTTCGCGAACTGCTCGCGGACGAGACCGTACTTCTTCACGAGCCGGCCGAGGCGGCTGCGCTCCTTGCCCGACACGCGCGCGGCGAGGCTCAGGTTGCCGTGCGTGCTGGCGAGCAGATCGACGATGTAGCTGCGTTCGAACTCGGCGATGGCGCGTGCCTTCGCTTCGCGGAACGGATGGCCGCAGGGACGCGACGGCTGCGTGGTCGGTGCGCTCGCGGGCGCTGTTCTCAGGGACGCGGGTCGGGGATCCAGATAGCCGCCGTCGCCGAGCAGCACCTGACGATGGATAAGATTCTCCAGCTCGCGCACGTTGCCGGGCCAATGGTAGCCGAGCAGCCAGTCGACGCCCTCGGGATGGAGTGGCTTCAGCGCCATGCCGTACTGCGCGCTGAAGCGTCGCGCGAAGCTTTCAGCCAGCAACACCACGTCGCGGCCGCGCGCACGCAGCGGTGGCACGTCGAGCACGAGCACGTTGAGCCGGAACAGCAGGTCGCTGCGGAACTCGCGTCGCTCCACCAGCGCCATCAGGTCCACGTTGCTGGCCGCTATCACCCGCACGTCCGCGGCGCGCGCGCCGGAGGCGCCGACCGGCCGGTACTGGCGATCCTGCAGCACGCGCAGCAGCGCTACCTGGGCACGCATGCCCATGGCTTCGACCTCGTCGAGTAGCAGCGTGCCCCCTTCCGCCTGCGCGATCAGGCCAGCGTGCGCCTCTCGGGCATCGGTGAATGCGCCGCGTGCGTGACCGAACAGCTCGCTCTCGACCAGCGTCTCGGGAATCGCGCCGCAGTTGACCGGGATGAACACGCGGTCGCGACGGGCGCCGAGATAGTGGATGGCGCGCGCGGCGAGTTCCTTGCCTGTGCCCGTCTCGCCCTGAATCAGCACGGTGGCCTCGCAGCCCGCGAGCTTGCGGATCATCCGCAGCATGGCACGGAACTGCTGGGACTCGCCGACGAGGTTGTTCATGACCGGGTCCGCCGTGAGCGCACCCGGAACTGCTCGGACCGCATCTTCGTTCATGCCTGCCCCTCCCGTCAGGTCTGCCGACTGCATCGAGCCGACGAAGCGAACGCCGCGGCGGTGGTTGAACCGCTTCAGCGTGCGGCCGCGCGCATGACGCTGCCGTGATCTGGCTCAGATCGACTTGACTTCACGTTACGCAAGTTACGGGCTGTCACCAACCGGCATATTCAGCCCAGTACGCTGCCGTCAGGAGCATCTCGTAGCGGGTCAATCTTGGTTGGATTTGGCCGTCTTGGCAAGACTGCGCGGCCGAGCGGTCGGGGCGAGCTTGGGCGCGCGGAATGACTGCCCGTCGAGCG
>JBIIUM010000086.1:0-12132 GCA_044339985.1 Burkholderiales bacterium
CTGGCGACGTGGTCATGGCGAGCGCCTACAACGGCCGCATCGAGACCGCGCGCCGCGAGGGCCGCGACCTGCGGCTGGTATGGGCGGGCAGCATCTACGACTTGGACTACTGGTCCATCCCCAAGGGTTCGCCCAACCGAGACCTGGCGCTGCGCTTCATCGCGCAGGCGATCACGCCCGAGCGGCAGGCGGAATTCGCGCGGCTCATCAGCTACGGCCCCACCCACATGAAGGCCTTCAACGGGCTCGACGCAAAGGTACTGGCCCAGTTGCCCACCGCGCCGGCCAACGTGAAGGACGCGCTCAAGTTCGACTTCCGGTTCTGGTCAGACCAGGGCGAGGCGCTGGAGAAGCGCTTCGCAGCCTGGGCGGCCCAGTAGCACGCGCGGGCGGTTCCCATGGACGCGGGCGCCCTGCGCGAGGCCCTGCGGCGCGAATCCCGCGCCCGCATCCGGCGCGCGCTGGCGCTGGCTGCCCCGCTGTTGCTGTTCCTGCTGTTCACCTTCCTCGTGCCCATCGGCGCGCTGCTGCTGCGCGCCGTGGACAATCCAGAAGTGGCCCAGGCCCTGCCGCGCACTGTGCGGGCGCTGCAAGGCTGGCGCGGCGAGGCTGCGCCGCCCGATGCGGCCTTCACCGCGCTGGCGGCAGACCTGTCGGCCCTGGGCGAGCAGGCCGAGGCCGGCGCCCTGGCCCGGCGGCTCAACAGCGACGCGAGCGGCGCCCGCTCGCTGGTGATGACCACGTGGCGTGCGCTGGCCTCGCCGGCCGGCAAGGCCGCAACGCCAGGGCAGGCAGCGGCGCCCGGGAGCGGCGCCCGGGCCGCGCTGCTTGCCATCGACGCGCGTTGGGGAGAACCACGCTTCTGGGAGGTGATCGCCCGCAACGGTTCACGCTGGACACCCGACTACCTGCTCGCCGCCGTGGACCTGGAGCGCGACGCCCGGGGCACCATCACGGCCATGCCGCCGGAGCAGACGGTGTTCCGCGCCATCCTGTGGCGCACCCTGGGCATCGCGGCCGTCGTGACGCTCTCCTGCCTGCTGCTGGGCTATCCGCTGGCGTGGTGGCTCGCCACCCTGCCGACGCGCACCGCCAGCCGGGTGCTGATCCTGGTACTGGTGCCGTTCTGGACCTCCATCCTGGTGCGGGTGGCGGGCTGGATCGTGCTGCTTCAATCGGGCGGCCTAGTGAACCAGGGCTTGCTGGCCGCGGGGTTGATTCAAACGCCGCTCGCGCTGCTGTTCAACCGCACCGGCGTGATCGTGGCCATGGTGCACATCCTGCTGCCCTTCATGATCCTGCCCCTCTACAGCGTTATGCGGGCGATACCACCCGACTACCTGCGCGCGGCCGTGTCCCTGGGTAGCCACCCGGTGCAGGCCTTCGGGCGTGTGGTGCTTCCGCAGACCACCCCGGGCATCGGCGCCGGGTGCCTGCTGGTGTTCATCCTGTCGCTGGGCTACTACGTGACGCCGGCGCTGGTGGGAGGCCCCGCCGACCAGATGCTGAGCTACAGCGTGGCGCAGTACGCCAATGTGAATCTCAACTGGGGCATGGCCTGCGCGCTGGGAACGGTGCTGCTGGCGGTGACGTTGATACTCTACGGCCTGTATCGCCGCTACGGGCACGCGGCGCTGGCGCTGTGAGGCACGCACCTCACCTGGGCCCCGCAGAGCGCGTCGGCCTGCTGGCGTGGAAGGCACTGTGCGTGGCGGTGATCGCCTTCCTGCTGGCGCCCGTGGCGGTGATCGTGCCGCTGTCGTTTTCCGCGAGCAGTTTTCTCGCCTATCCGGTGCCCGGCTGGTCACTGCAGTGGTACCGGGAGGTGTTCGAGTCGGCCGAGTGGGCGCGGGCGTTTCGCAACAGCTTCCTCGTGGCGCCCGCCGCCACCCTGATCGCCACCGTGCTGGGTACCCTGGCCGCCACGGGCCTGGCGCGGGCGCGCTTCCCCGGCAAAGGGCTGCTCATGAGCCTGCTGATCGCGCCCATGGTGGTGCCCATCGTGGTGGTGGCCACGGGCACCTACCTGTTCTTCGCCCGCGCCGGGCTGGCGGACAGTTATGCCGCGCTCATCCTGGTGCACGCGGCGCTGGGCACGCCCTTCGTGCTCACCACGGTGTCGGCCACGCTGCAGGGCTTCGATACCAACCTGGTACGTGCGAGCCAGAGCCTGGGCGCCTCGCCGCTTACCACCTTCGCGCGGGTCACACTGCCGCTGATCGCACCAGGCGTGGCGGCTGGTGCGCTGCTCGCCTTCGCCATCTCCTTCGACGAGGTGGTGGTGACGCTGTTTCTCGCCGGGCCGTCGCAGACTACGCTGCCGCGCCAGATGTTCACCGGCATCCGCGAGAACATCACCCCGGCCATCGCCGCCGTGGCCACTCTGCTGATCGTGTTCACCACGGCGCTCATGCTGGCGCTGGAGTGGCTGCGGGGGCGGCGCGCGGCGTGAGATTGCTCAGGCCACCGTATCCAGAAAGGCCTGGTAGTCGCGCACGAAGTCCGCGCCACGCTGGAAGAAGGGCAGCGCCCCGCAGCCCTCGTAGACCGTGAAACGCCAGTTGGAGCGGCCAGCCAGCCGCTCCTTCCAGCCGTAATCGGTGAAATCGCCCACGGTGCCGTGGCTCATCCACACCGGTACTTTCAACGCTTCATACAGGGTGTTGGCATCGCGGGAAAACAGGAAGCCCGACACGAAGAAGAAGGGCGCGTGCTCCGCGCCGGGCTGGCGTGTGGCGAGGCAGTCGTAGGCCCACAGGCCCTCGTCGATAGCCCGCGAGCCGAAGGTCTTGCACAGGAAGAAACGGATCGACTTCGGATGAGTGAGCGCGCGAAACAGCGGGCCCGACCACAGCGGCAGGGTGAACACCTTGTGCAGCCAGGGCATGCCCAGGTGCGAGCCGGGCGGCCCGCGGCGCGGCGCGCGGCGGCCGAAGGACGTGGGCGAGGCCAGCGCCACGGTGCGGAAGCGCTCCGGCCGCTCCACTGCCGCGCGCGCCACGAACTCGCAGCCCAGCGACACGCCGAGCACGTCCACCGGCACGGGCCCGTGGCGCGCGGCGATGACATCCAGTGCGTCGTGGATGGCGTCGGTCATGAGCCGTGGCGTGTAGGGGCGATCGGAGCGGTCGGACAGGCCAAAGCCGGGAAGATCGGGCGCGTAAACCGCCCGGTGCGCGGCGAAGTGCTCGAACACAGGGCGGATCTCGTAGGCCGAACCGGCGGCGTTGACGCTGTGAATCAGCAGGATGGGCGATACGCCCGACTGGGCTTGCCCTGCCGCGTAGAGCGTGACGGGTCCGGCGGCGCCGTGCAGCACCAGGGGCTCGCCCGGTACTGCGGGCGGCAGGGCTTGGCCCAGACGGGCGGCGAAGGCGGCGGTGGGCACGGCGGGGCAACCTCTCAGGGCAATCGTCCCGGCGCGGACCGCCGGACGCACTGCGGCGGCTATGGTAGCCGGATCGCTCGGGGCGGCGGCCAAATTTGCGCACTGCGGCGCGACAGACGGCGCGCTTTCAGGCATGTTGCGCAGTCGCCGGCCCTGCCGAAGACCTTGTCCACACCTGGAGAGACGCCATGCCCGCGCGCCATCTGCCCATTGCCGCAACCCTTGCCGCCCTGGCCGCGGCCATCGTGCCTGCCACCGCCCTGTCGGCCGACGCGTCACCCGGCACCCTGCTGCGCGACTGCCCGGCCTGCCCCGAGATGGTGGTGATTCCCGCCGGACGCTTCGCCATGGGCTCGCCCGAGGACGAAAAGGGGCGCGACGAAGACGAGGGGCCGGTACACACCGTCACCATTGCCAAGCCCTTCGCCCTCGGCCGCTTCGAGGTGACCTGGGACGAGTGGGCGGCGTGCGTGAAGGAGCGGGGCTGCGAGGATGCGCCCGACGAAGGCTGGGGACGCGGCCGCCGCCCGGCCATCAACATGAGCTTTCACCAGGCCGAGGCCTACGTGAAGTGGCTCGCCAAGTCCACCGGCAAGCCCTATCGCCTGCCCAGCGAAGCCGAGTGGGAGTACGCGGCACGGGCCGGCAGCAGCACCGCCACGCCCTGGGGCAGCAACGCCGCCGAAGCCTGCCGCCACGGCAACATCTACGACCGCGACTCGGAAGCGAAGTACATGTTCCAGTGGAAACCCCTGCCCTGCGCCGATGGCCAGGTGGAAACCGGCCCCGTGGGCGCCTACGCCGCCAACGCCTTCGGCCTGCACGACATGATCGGCAACGTGTTCGAGTGGACCGCCGACTGCCAGCTGCCCTCCTACGCGGCGGCGCCGGCGGACGGCACGCCCAACAGCGCCGGGCCGTGCTTCAAGCGCGTGGCCCGCGGCGGCAGCTGGAACATCTTTCCCCAGTGGCTGCGCTTTGCCTACCGCTACGGCATCGAGCCGGTGAAGGCCAGCAACAACGTGGGCCTGCGGGTGGCGCGCGACCTGTAGCCAGGGAGGGGCGGCGAACGAGGGGCCCCGCGCCCTACGGCGCGCGGCCCTTGGCTGGGGCGCCATGGGCCCCGCCCGCCACGGGCTCTTGCACCACCAGTTCCATGAAGCCCGTGCGCGGGTCGAAGCGCCGCGACAGCACCCCGTCCGGCAGCGCCGCCAGCAGCACCTCGGCCGTGGTGCGAATCGTGTTCCCCCGGCTTACGTGGCCGCCCCACGCCCGGCCGTCGGGGCCGGCAACCACCATGTGCAGATGACAGCCGCCGGGGGTGAGCGTCCCCGACAGGCTCAGCATCTCGAACGGTCCAGGCAGCACCGTTTCCTCCCGGGCACCGGCGAACCGCAGCCGCGGGTCGGTCAGGCTGCCGATGCCGCAGATCACGAAAGCGCTCGCAACACTGGCTGCACGCGCAGCCTCCTCCAGACCCTGCCGGAGATCCTGACCGGGCCGCAGCCGCACGGGCAGACTCCGCACACCCCGCCCGGACCCTGGCGCCGAAGATTCGAGCACGCCTTGCTCCATGACGAGCCCTCCTCAAGCGCCGCCACGCTTGGCGTGCGGCGTGGGGGGAGTGGACTGCATCAAGGTGAACATCTGCACCTGGAAGGGCTTTGCGCTCACCGATATCACGGTGCGCGACTCAAGCTGACGGTAACCCCGCGCCTGCGCAATCCTCAGCAAATCCTCCGGCGGCACCAAGCGCATGAAGCTTGCCACCTCCTGAAGGCTTGAGTAGGGCGATGGTGACAACTTCCCGTGCTTGCCGCTGGGGAGTTGCAAAACCGTGAGCAGCGTGCCGCCGGGCCGCAGCATGGAAAGGCTGTTTCCTATCACCACGTCCACGTCCACATACTCCAGTACGAGGCCGAGGAACAGCAGGTCCACGGGTGCGAAGCACACATCACCGGTCTGGATGTCGCCCGCGATCACCTCGAGGCTTTCGAAGCGCTGGCCGAACCGGGCAAGCGCCGCCGCGCAGAAGCGCGGGTTCAGGTCCACCCCCACCACCCGCACGCTGGCCGGAATTCGCTCGAACCCGTTTCCGCCTGCACACCCGAGCACCGCAACCGAGCCCGGCCGCACGCGCTCCAGCGCCCCGGCGAGGATGTCCGACAACATCTGCGCCTGCTGGATGCCTGGAAGCGCCATGTGACCCTCATAGTCGACCAGGGGCACCTGGAGCCAGGGGCTGGTCATGGCCAGCCCGCCCATCGCGGCCTTGCCGCCGTCAAGCAGGGTTCGCGAGGACCGTTTTGCAAGCGCATGGCAAAAGCTTCGCAGGTTCGCCGCGCGATTTCCAGCCGTGGCAAGACCGGCTCGTTACTGCGCGCCGTGACGTGCGCTGGTGGGGGTTTGAAAGCCACCGGCAGCGAGCGTCGTGCGCGGATTGGACGGGGCGCAGCACAGGCCGCCGCCCGCCGCCCCCGCTGGGCTCGCACGGCCCTCTCCCGCCCCGCGCTACACTGCCTCGCCAGTTCTCATCACCAGCAAGGAGACAGCATCATGGCGAGCCACGCCACCGGAGACGGCGGGATCCCGCCGCGCGATGCCGCGCAGCGCAATCTCAAGCGCATCATGACCCTGGGCGGCGCCTACGGCACGCGCAACTACACCGTGAAGGATCTGCGCGACGCCAAGGGCAAGCGGGTGCTGTGCGAGACCCTGCCCTTCACCCCCGAAGAGGCCGCCGCCGCTGAAGAGGCCGGCATCGACACCATGAAGGTGCGCTTCGACCCCAAGCGCCCGGAGCTGGCCGCCGCACTGCGCAAGGCCGCGCCCAACACCTTCATGTCCTTCTCCGTGCCGCTGGTGGCGGCGGCGAGCGAGACCGAGGCGGTGCGCCTGGCCTACACGGCCATGGAACTGGGGGCCGACGCCATCATGTGCCAGTGGTCGCCGCGCTTCATCCGCGCGGCTGCCGAAGCCGGCGTTCCCGTACAGGGCCACGCCGGACTGGTGCCGCGCAAGAGCACCTGGACCGGCGGCCTGCGCGCCGTGGGCAAGACCCTGGATGAAGCGCTCTGGGTGCTGGAGGAGGTCAAGCGCATCGAAGAGGCCGGCGCCTGGGCTGTGGAGGTGGAGGTGATCCCCGCGCCGCTGCTGGCGGAGATCACGCGGCGCACCACCCTGCTCACCTCCTCCATCGGCGCGGGCAGCGGCGGCGACATCCAGTTTCTGTTCGCCGAGGACATTCTCGGCAACAACGGCCCGCCCTACCCTCGCCACTCCAAGCAGTACCGCGACCTGCGCGCCATGCGCGATGCGATGCAGGCCGAGCGCGTGGGTGGCTTTCGCGACTTCATCGCCGACGTGCGCGGCGGCGGCTTCCCGGGGCCCGAACACATCGTCAACGCGCCTGAAGGGTTGATGGAGGCGTTCCTGGAGCAGGCGGACAAGCGCGGCGGCTGAGGTCGCAACACGCCGCGTTTTACTCACCCCCATGCGGTGACGGGACGGGGGCGGCTCCGCCTCGAACGGTGGTCAAAAGCGCTGCGTGGGTTATGTGAAGGGTGCGCGGCGAGGGCGCAAGTGGTTTTTTCTGTGCCCCAACCCACGGAACGGCGAACCGCAGAGCCCGGTTTCCTAACCCCGCGACCCTCATTGACCCTCCGGCGGGGGCGTTGCAGGCGTTCCCGGAGCGCATCGGAAACATGGGATGCCGCATGAGGACAGCGCTGCCACCTGGCGCGGGTCGAGTCGGTTTGCGGACCTTGAAAGCGCCTGGGTCCATTGCTGATACAGGCCGTTCTGCCATCATCACGCCTGAATACGCCCTGGGAGCCCCGCGCCATGCCGCGACGCCAGTTTCTCGCCGCCACTCTCGCCACCGCCCTGGCTTCGGCGCTGCCGGCCCTGGGGCAGGACTTTCCGCGCAAGCCGGTGCGTATCGTGGTGCCCTTCCCGCCGGGGGGCACGCCCGATCTGCTGGCGCGCATCCTGGGGGCGCGATTGCCGCAGATCCTGGGGCAACAGGTAATCGTCGATAACCGGCCGGGCGCCGGCGGCAATCTGGCCATGGAGCTGGTGGCCCGCGCGCCCGCCGATGGCTACACGCTGGTGATGGGCACCATCGGCACCTGCGCGCTGAACGCCTTTCTCTACCCGCGGCTGGGCTTCGATGTGGAACGCGATTTCGCGCCGGTGATGCTGGTGGGTTCCATCCAAAACGTGCTGGTGGTGCACCCCTCCGTGCCCGCCACCACGGTGAAGGAGTTGGTGGCGCTGGCGAAGAGCCGTGCCGGCAACCCCATGACCTACGGCTCGTCGGGTTTCGGTTCGTCCATTCACGTGGCCGGCGAGTGGTTCCAGGCGCAGGCGGGCGTCGATCTGCGCCACGTGCCCTACAAGGGCAGCGCGCTGGCCAGCACGGCGCTGATGGCGGGCGAGACGGACATGATGTTCGACAACCTGCCCTCCATCGCGCCACACCTGGCGGCGGGCCGCGTGAGGGCGCTGGCGGTGACCGGGCCGAAGCGCTCGAAGCTGTTCCCCGCCGTGCCCACGGTGCGCGAAGCGGGCTACCCGGAGTTCGTGATGACGCCCTGGTTCGGCCTGCTGGCGCCGGCCAAGACGCCCGCGGCGGTGCTTGCGCGTTTGAATGCCGCGTTCAACGAGGCGCTGCGCGATGCCCAGGTGGCGCAGCGCTTCGCGGAGAGCGACGTGGAGCCCGGCGGGGGTGACGGCGCCGGGTTTGCGAAGCTCATGCGCACCGAGACCGCGCTGTGGGGCAGGCTCATCAAGGAAAAGAACATCACCGCCGAGTAATGCGCACGCACCGCAGGCAGACAGGCCCATGAAAATCACCGCCATCGAGACCATGCGCCTGCCGGCGCGCCCCAACCTGCTGCTGGTGCAAGTGCACACCGATGAAGGGCTGGTGGGGCTGGGCGAAACCTCGCGCGGCCCCGGCCCGGTGGAGGCGCAGATCCACGAGTTGTCGGCGCCGCTGCTGCTGGGCCAGAACCCATTGGACATCCAGCGGCACAATCGCGCGCTGCTGGCCACCTATCTGGGGTTCCAGTCCTCCAGCACCGAGGTGCGCGCCGCGTCGGCGCTGGACATTGCCCTGTGGGACATCTTCGGCCAGGCCACGGGCCAGCCCCTGGCCCGCGCCCTGGGCGGCCAGAGCAGGGATCGCATCCGCGTCTACAACACCTGCGCGGGCTACCACTACAACACCCGGTCGGTGGGTCGGCGCCTCATGGCCGTGGGCACCGAGGCCCCGCCCGCCGAGGGGCCCTACGACGACCAGGTGGCCTTCACCCATCGCGCCGACGAACTGGCGCATTCTCTGCTGGAGGAGGGCTTCACGGCCATGAAGATCTGGCCCTTCGACCCGCTGGCGGAAGACCGCGGCGGCAGCCTGCTGCCCAGCCACGACATCGACCGCGCGCTGGAACCCTTTCGCAAGATCCGCGCGGCGGTGGGCGACCGCATGGAGGTGATGGCGGAGTTCCATTCGCTGTGGAACCTGCAGCAGGCGCGGCAGATCGCCCGGGCCCTGGAGCCCTTCAATCCCTACTGGTCGGAAGACCCCATCCGCATGTGCGACGTGCCCACGCTGCAGGCCTACGGGGGCTCCACCTCGATCCCGGTGTGCGCCAGCGAAACGCTGGGCGGCCTGTACCCGTTTCGCGACGTGCTCGAAGCCCAGGCGGCGGACATCGTCATGCTGGACGTGGGCTGGTGCGGCGGCCTGACCGAGGCCCGCAAGATTGCCGCGCTGGCCGAGGCCTGGCAGCGGCCCGTGGCGCCCCACGACTGTAACGGCCCGGTGGTGTGGGTGGCGTCCATCCATTTCATGACGCACATCCCCAACGCGCTGGTGATGGAGGTGGTGCGGGCCTACTACTCCACCTGGTACCACGACATCCTCACGGAGGTGCCGCGGGTGGAGAACGGCTTCGTGGCCCCACCGCCGGGGCCGGGCCTGGGCACGCGGCTACTGCCGGACCTGGTGAGCCGCGGCGGCGCCCAGGTGCGACGCAGCCAATGGCAGGGGCCGTGACGGCGGCCGCGCGCAGGCCCGGCAACGAGGGCTTGGACGGCAGCCTCGCAGCCCAAGACCCTAGCCGTTGAACCCCTTCCCCTCCGCCACCAGCTTCTCCAGCAACGCGGCCGGCCTCCACCACTTGCCCACCCGCTGCTCGTAGCCCTTCACCGCCTCCAGCACCCTGGGCAGGCCGATCAGGTCGGCGCTCATCATCGGCCCGCCGCGATAGCGCGGATAGCCGTAACCGTAGAGGTAGATGATGTCGATGTCGCTGGCGCGCTGGGCGATGCCTTCCTCGAGGATCTGCGCGCCCGTGTTCACCAGCTGGTACAGGCAGCGCTCGAGGATTTCCTGGTCGGAGATCTCGCGGCGGGTGAAGCCGGCGTCCTTCGAGGCCTGCACGATCAGCGCCTCGATCTCGGGGTCGGGCACGGGCTTGCGGCCGTTCTCGTAGCGGTAGTAGCCCGCGCCGGTCTTCTGGCCGAAGCGGCCCTTCTCGCAGATCAGGTCGCCGATGCGCGAATAGCGCTCCGCCGGGTCGCGGGTGGCGGCCTGGCGCTTGCGGATGGCCCAGCCGATATCCAGGCCGGCCAGATCACTCACGCGGAACGGACCCATGGCGAAGCCGAACTCCTCCATCACCCGGTCCACCTGTTGCGGCAGGGCGCCCTCCTCCAACAGGTAGCCCGCTTCGCGGAAGTAGGCGTGCACCATGCGGTTGCCCACGAAGCCGTCGCACACGCCCACCAGCGCGCCCACCTTGCGGATGGTCTTGGCGAGCTTCATGCTGGTGGCGATCACATCCCCGGCGGTCTTGGCGCCGCGCACGATCTCCAGCAGCTTCATGACGTTGGCGGGACTGAAGAAGTGCAGGCCGATCACGTCCTGGGGGCGCGCGGTGACGCCGGCGATGGCATCGATGTCCAGCGTGGAGGTGTTGGTGGCCAGGATGGCGCCGGGCTTGGCCACGGCGTCGAGCTTGCGGAACACCTCCTGCTTGACCGGCATTTCCTCGAACACGGCCTCGATGATGATGTCGGCGTCGCGCAGTTCGTCGTAGCCGGTGACGCCCGTCATGAGGGCCATGCGCTTGTCCATGGCCTCCTGGCTGAGGCGCCCCTTGGATACGGTGGCCGCGTAGTTGGCGCGAATCACCGACAGGCCCTTGTCCAGCCGCTCCTGCGAGGCCTCGAGGATCTTCACCGGGATGCCAGCATTGGCAAAGTTCATGGCGATGCCCCCGCCCATGGTGCCCGCGCCGATGACGGCGGCGCTGCGAATCTCGCGCACCGGGGTGTCCTCGGGCAGGCCGTTCACCTTGGCGGCGGCGCGCTCGGCGAAGAAGGCGTGGCGCAACGACTTCGACTCGGGGGTGGCCACCAGCACCTCGAAGCGCTCGCGCTCGAAGGCCACGCCCTTGGCGAAGGGCTGCTTCACGGCGGCCTCCACGCAGGCAGCAATCTCCAGGGGCGCCGGGTAGCCGCGCCACTGCGTGGCGATGTGCGCCCGGGCTTCGGCGAAGAAGGCATCGGCATCACCCTCCACGGCCACGGTCATGGCACTGATGCGACGGATGGGCCGGCCTTCCCTGACCACCCGCTGCGCGAATTTCAGCGCCGCAGCCGCCAGATCGCCCTCCACGATTTCGTCCACGATGCCCAGTTCGTGGGCACGCTCGGTGCTGACCGGGTCGCCGCTCACCATCATGTCCAGCGCGGTCTTCGCACCGATCAGGCGCGGCAGGCGCTGGGTGCCGGCGGCGCCGGGCAGGATGCCCAGCTTCACCTCGGGCAATCCGATCTGGGCGCCGGTGACGGCGCAGCGCCAGTGGGCCCCCAGAGCCAGTTCGAGCCCACCGCCCATGGTGGGGCCGGCCAGCGCCGCGCAGATGGGCTTGGTGACGGTGTCCATGTAGGCGAGCACGTCGCGCAGCGTGGCCATGCCGGGGACGGGCGGCTTGCCGAACTCGGTGATGTCCGCACCGCCGGAGAAGTTTTTCCCGCCGCCGATCAGCAGGAAGGCCTTCACGGCGGGGTCGTGTTCGCCTTCCTGGATTGCATCCAGGATGCCCTGCAGCAGGCCCTTGCCCACGGACAGGGCATTGACAGGCGGGTTGTTGAGCGCGATGACGCCCACGTGGTTCTGAACACGGTAATCGACGATGGCCATGGGGGCCCTCCAGAGTGGAAGGGGTGAATACGGAACTGGAACCGCAGCCCGCGGGCGGGGCCGGACCGGCGACTGCTTCAGACTTCGAGCCACTCCTTGCGCACCGACTCGTTGACGCGCAGGTCGGCGGGTGTGCCCTCGAAGACGATGCGGCCGTGGCCCATCACGTACACCCGCTGGGAGATCTTCATGGCGATGGCGAGCTTCTGCTCCACCAGCAGGATGCTGATGCCGCGCCGGGCGATTTCGTCGAACAGGTTGGCCACCTGCTCCACGATCTTGGGTGCGAGGCCCTCGGTGGGCTCGTCGATCATCACCAGGTCGGGGTCGCCCATGAGGGTGCGGCATAGGGTGAGCATCTGCTGCTCGCCGCCGGAGAGCACGCCGGCAGGCGCATCGGCACGCTCGCGCAGGCGCGGGAAGAGCTGGTACATGTCCTCCATGCTCCAGCGGCCCGACTCGCGGGTGCCTTTCTGGCCCAGCAGCAGGTTCTGGCGCACGGTGAGGGTGGGGAAGATGTCGCGGTTCT
>JBIIUM010000294.1:0-3203 GCA_044339985.1 Burkholderiales bacterium
GAACCTTACAAAATCGTACCCGCTGACCGTACCCGCTGAACATCGGGCTGCGTGTGATGGACTTCCCGCAACGCATCCTACCCCTTGCTGTTCGTGCTGTTCCTGCGGTTGATCGTGCGCGCGCCAACGCCGGGTAGTGGACGGAAAACAGCAGGAACAGCACGAACAGCAAGGCCCCCGGGGCAGCGAGCGCGATGGTCCACGGGGTCATGGCCCAACGACGGGCGCATCGAGCAATGCCGGGTTCACCACCACGAACCGTTGGCGGCCTTCCTGCTCCGCGCGGGCGCGGCCGCGCTCTTCCAGCAGCGCGAGTGCAGCCTTGAGCGCGTTGCTGTCGCGCACGCATCCGGGGCCGTACTGGTAGATCCGGGCCGAGGCGATGCGCGGGTCGCCGGTGCGTGCGGCCTCGCTGTGTAGCCAGGCATCGAAGCGAATCGCGGTGGCCAGTTCGGGCGGCGCATCGAGGTCGGCCAGCAGCCTGCGGGCTTCGTGCAGATGCCAGTCGACGATGCGACCGGCGCGCTCGATGCAGCCTGCGTCGATCGCGCCGTCCGGGCCGTGATCGAGCACGTGGAACAGCGCGGCCAGACGCGCGATGTTCTCGGCTGCCTTGGCGGCGACATCGCGGATGGCGGCGTAGTCACCGCCACCTCCGAGCTGGCGCTCGATACGGTCATGCGCCTGCACCCAGGCCGCGCGAGCCGCGTGCGAGAGATCCAGCATCGTCGGCGCGAGCCCACCCTGCGCATCCATGGCGAGCGGCGTGTCGAGCAAGGCGCGCACACGTGCGTTGAACGCATCGACGGCCGGCAGCACCTCGGGCGCTGGCCGATAGGGTCGTTGCCCCTGCGTGCTGTCCGGCCACGCGATCAGGAAGCGTGCGATGAAGCCGCTGCCGCGGGGCAGCGCGCCTGCCCGCTCGATGAACCCGCGCAGTGCCTCGGGCTGCACCATCACGCCGAAGGTGAGCCGGCGGTCGCGCAACCGGAACGACGGTTTGCTGCGGCGGTCGACGGCGATCTCGCCACCGTCCCACAGCACGTTGAGCAGCGCGAGGTTGCGCAGGATGGTCTCGTAGCCCATGCCGTGCGCGCCGAAAACAGCGCCGGCCTCGGCCGACATCACGGCCGCACTCGGCCAGCCGGTGGCCAGCGCGTGGGAGAGGGCCTCGGGCGTGGCGTCGGCGTAGAGCAGGCGGGGCACGCTGACGGCTTGCGGCGCAGTGGCCCTCAGCTCCACGAGCGCGCGATCATCGTCGGACGTGTCCTGCGCGTCGCGGCGCTTGCGCTTGATCGATTCGAGCAGACCGGCCCTCTTGGCCTCGTAGGAAGCCGACGCGGTCTCGTACTCGGCGAGTTCCTGCGTACATGCGAGCGCACGGTCACGCTCCCAGTCCCGAAGCGCGGCGCCGAAGATCCGGTCACAGGTGGTCTTGCGCTCGCCCGATTCGGCCACCGACAGCAGGTACAGCGACACCGGCCCCGCGAGCTGAGGATCGCGTCGCACGTTCACGAGGCCCTGCGCTGCGACGGACAAGGCCGAAAGCGCTGAACAGGCCACGAGCGCGGCGGGCGCCTGGACGAAGGCCTGCGCTTCGAGCACCGCATCGCGCAGCAGCGCGGGGAGCGCATCCACCGGGTAGGGCTGGGAGTCGACTGGCGCGGTCAGCGGCTCAGGGTCGGGCCAGGCACAGTCCACGGTCGCGCTACCGGTGTTCATGCCGATCGCGGCGCTGGTGCCGAGACCAGCGCTGGTCATGGTAGCGGTGTTGCTGAGGTGCGCCGTGCTGGTCGAACCGGAACCCGCATCGGCAACCGGTGGCGGCGTTCTCGCCGCTGCCAATGCTGTCCGCACTGCTGACAGCCCGAGCAGCCGGTGCAGGTCGTTGAAGTCGGTGGCGTCTTCAGGCCGGTCATCATCGAAGCGCGGCTCGGCGACGAGGCCGCCGATGGCGCGCGCCGCATCGGCCGCGTGGGCGCGCCCAGGGTTGCCGGGCGTGCGGTGATCATCGTCGGCGCACACCACGATACGAGCCCCGGGGTATCGCGCCCGAAGCGCGGTGGCGACCACGCCGAGATTGCCGGCGTGGAAAGCGATGACCACCGGGCGTCCGCACGCCTCGTGAAGGCTGGCGGCGGTGGCGGCGCCCTCGGCAACGAGCAGCGTGAGATCGGCATCTCCGGATGGCGGAGGCAGTTCACCGATCCAACCGCACAGCCCTTTCACGCGTCCACCCCTGAGGAACCGCTTCACGCCGCCAGGGCTGATGAACTGCAGGCTGTGCAGCGCGCCAGCCAGGTCGCGCACGGGCACCACCAGCGCGCCCTTGAACACCCTTAGCCCGTACGCGCAGACCGCCTTGCGCGCGAGGTAGGGATGGGTTTCCGGCGCCAGCGGTGCGGCCACCCAGACGCGCTCGGCTTTCGCCCGTACTTCCTGCTGACGGTGCCGAAGATCGTCGTCCCGCATTCGGCGGGCAACTTGTGCGACCTGCGCGGACCTGTCCCGCTCGGCGGCGGTGGGTGGTCGGCCGAGATCGAAGCGCCATGTCTCCCAGTCGCGTCCGTCGCGGTGATTCTCGAACCCGCCCGCCGGCAGGCCGCCCAGGTGCAGCACGTAGGCCGCATCGCCTTTGCCGTGCCGGCCGACGGCGTTGCATCGATGGAGGTGACCATCGGAAAGGATGGGCTCCGGCGGGATGATGTCGCGCGCGATCAGCGCGGCGCGGAACTGGTCGAGCACCTGCCCCGTGTCGATGGGTGCCGCCCACGGCGTCGCCGCGCGTCCGAAGGAACCAAGCACGGGCATGCGCACTCAGCGAGCGGCCGGCGTACGGCCCTGGCGCGCGAGCTTGACGCGCGCGTTGATCCAGTCGCTCACCTCCGATTCCAGCCAGCCCACCGCACGCGGGCCGAGCGGCACGGGAGGCGGAAAGCGGCCGTCCTTGATGTACGCGTACAGGCTGCTGCGCGACAGGCCGGTGCGCTGCTCCACCTGCGGGCGGCGAAGCAGGGTGGGTTCGTTCGAGGGTTTGATGGTCATGTCGGTTGGCTCCAGGTTGGCAGTGACAGGTAGCGGATACCCGACCGCGTCTTTGGACGCGGTCGGGCATCGACGGCCCGTGCCAACCATGGTGCCGACGACGATCGCGTTTGACAGGCCGAATCAGTACCTGGCGAAGAGCCTGAATCGACGTCTCG
>JBIIUM010000295.1:0-3197 GCA_044339985.1 Burkholderiales bacterium
GAAGGCTTCGATCACCTCTGATAACGCGCGAAAGCACGAGGCCGCCGACCTCATACTGGTGAAATATTCGGGTTAGCGCCCCACGCAGCGTCGCGTTCGCGGCGGGCACCCCGTGAAAGCGGATCAGGTGCAGCCGCGGGCGTGGCACCCGCGTAGCCGGGCCCTGCATGAACGTCTGGGGCTGCATGACGGTGTGGTTGGTGCCATCGCGAGTCGGGCTCTTCAGCCGCAACACGACCTGCCCCCTTGCCATTGCGGCTCAGGCGTTCGTTGGCATCCGTCCGCTGGTGGATCGCCAACCGCACCGCGGCATGCAGGCTGACGCCGTGAGCATCGGCGCACAGCGCTTTCCGGGGCTTATCGCACAGACGGCGACCGCAGCCCGTTGCAGTGTGCTCTACGGCGAGGACATGCGGGCAGGGGTAAGGATTGCCGGCGTTCTCATCGTCAATCCCTTCATCTGACTACCGTCGGCGTGCCACGGCATGCAGCCGGCTTTTCCTGCCCCGTGCCGCCACTCCCGGGCGGGTGGCATGCCTGTTCTCGGGCAATTGCGGGCCGCGCCGCGCCGTCAGGCGATACGCCGCTTCAGCTCCGGCGGATTGGCCGACTTGACGCGGAACTCCTCTTCCGAGCTTGCAAAGGCGACGCCGGCGCGCTTGATGGCGTCGTCATCCACCTTGTGCAGCGGCGTGTAGAAGGGGTGATGGTGTTCCAGGTAGGGGTTGTTGCGTGCGGCGTTGTAGCAGTGGATGACGGTCCAGCGACGATTGGCGGAGCGGTTCTGGTCGGAGCGGTGCAGCACGTTGCTGTGGAAGAAGATGCCATCGCCGGGCTCGAGCTCGGCGTACTCCACCGGCATGCGCTTGAGGATTTCCTCCACGCGCTTCGGGTCGGCCCCCACCTGCTCGCCGGGCAGCACGCCGTGCTCGATGCGCCCGCAGTGATGTGAGCCCTTCACCACCTGCAGGCAGCCGTTCTCGCGCGTGCTGCGGTCCAGCGCCACCATGACGCTGGCCATGTAGGGGAACACGCAGCCGTTGTGATACCAGTAGCCATAGTCCTGGTGCCACTCCCAGGCGCCGCCTTCCAGCGGCTCCTTGGCGGTGAGCTTGGAGTGGTAGTGGTACACCTCGCCGCCCAGCAGCTCTTCCATGGTGTCGACGATGCGGTGCGAGCGTGCGGCGAGCCCGTAGACGCTGTCGCCCGGGTGGTTCCAGGTGGCCATGCGCGTGGCCTTGCCGGAGGCGTCCTTGCGGTCGTAGAGGCGGCTGCGCAGGGCCGGGTCTTGCTCGATGGCGCTGCGCAGGATGGCGATTTCGTCGGCGTCGAAGAGTTTGCGCACGGTGACGTAGCCGTCGCGCTCGTAGTCGGCGCGCTGCAGGGCGGTGAGGATGGATCCGGGCATGGCGTTTCTCCGCAGGGGTTGAGTTCGGGGGAGGTTCAGTGGGTTCGGGCAGCGCTCGCCAGGCGTGACGTGGCGCCTTCCAGGTGGGCCAGCACGGCGGCGCGCGCCTGTTCGGGGCAACGCTGGCGGATGGCCTCGGCGATGGCCGAGTGCTCGGCGTGCACGGCAGCCTCGAAGGCGGGCGAGCGCGACTCGTTGGAGTGGGTGATGCGGATGGCGCCGCGCAGGTATTGGCCCAGGAAGGCCCAGGTGGACTTGAGCAGGCGGTTGCCGCAGGCCTCGGCGATGGCCTGATGGAAAGCGAGGTCTTCCTCCACGCCGTCGGAGCCGCTGTGGCGCGCGGCTTCCACCGCGGCGAGCGCATGGCGGATGGCCGCCATCTGGGCGCGGGTGCGGCGCAGGGCGGCGAGTGCGGCGATCTCGGTTTCAACGGCCCGGCGCAGTTCGTAGAGCTCTTCCAGGGTGGAGCTGGATTCGTGCACCTTCGGGTCGAGCCGCAGCGGCGTGAGGGGACGATGCTCGGGAACGAACAGCCCGGAGCCCTGGTGCGATTCCACCAGCCCTTCGGAGGCGAGGCGGGAGACAGCCTCGCGCACCACCGGGCGGCTTACGCCGAAGCTGCGGGACAAGGCCGCCTCGGTGGGCAGGCGGCTGCCGGGCGGCAGACGCCGGGCGGTGATGGCGGCGCGCAGCTCGTCGGCCACCCGGTCGGAGAGGCGCTGTTTGCGGCCCACGAAGGGCAGGTCCAGAGGCTTCATCTGCCGCAGCATAGACGGATATCAGTTGTAAGACAACTTGAGTGTCCGCCGGTGAGTGTCCGCCAGATCACCCGCCCGGGCGAGGGATGGGCCCTGCGCCCTCGGAGCGCTAGAGCCGCTCGATCTGCTGCCTCGCGTAGTCGGCGCCGTTTCTCTTCGGCGAGAGCTCCAGGTGATGCTCCCCCCGTGCCCCGGGTGAACCTCCGTTCGCTGGCGAACCCCAGGTCCTCCACCAGTGCCTTGCGGCCGGCCTCGGGGTCGCGTGCCGCATGCTGCCGCTTCGGCCACTTCGCGTACTCGTCTATTCCCACCGCCCCGGCCCAGGAGTCTTCATAGTCCGTGTACACGGAAACCTCGTCCCGGGCGGGCGCGCCGGAGGCGTTGTCTCGTCCGCAACCGCCCAGGACCATGCCCCCGAGAAGGCGGAGGATCCCGCCGGCGGCGGCGAGACGCATAGGGCGATGGGCAGAGAGCATGGTCCGGGTCAGGCGTACGCTTGTCAGAGGCCGGTTCATGCCAAAAAGGCTCGGCGTGGGAAGAATCATTGAAGCCCGTCCGCTCGCCCCGTTGTATCCGGCCTTGGGCGATCCCGAACCGGGAGAAAGGGCGCGCCGCCATCGTGTGGGCCCAAGAGTCCGCACCCTTCGTGAACAGAACGCTGGGGCGGGGTGCGGCGAGTTGGTGCGTACGTTGCCGGCGGCACATCCACCGGCAGATTTTGTGTTGCCAGCCCAGGCACCGCAAACCGTAGTGGAATCTCGTGCGAGTATCGCCGGGACGAGACTTCGAAAATGGCGTAACCTTTCGTCTTAGAAATAAAGAATTTCTCGCGAAAACCAACGAATCATGTATGGCCATACCCCGAAGCCTCGCGATGCCGGGACGCGGCCAGAGGCGCGCCTTTCGCGCCTTACCGGCCTGTCGGCCGACAAGTTGCTGGCGGGCCAGCAGCGTGTGCTGGAACTGCTGGCGCGGGGTGCTTCCCTGCAGGAGACGCTCACGGCCATCGCCAGGTTCAGCGAAGAAGCCAT
>JBIIUM010000087.1:0-12013 GCA_044339985.1 Burkholderiales bacterium
GGGAGGTGTGGATGACGCGGCCGCCAGGGCGGCGCAGGGCACGCCCGCGATCACCGCGGCCAGGGCGATCACCCGGAGCATCGAAACGAACTCCGACCAACGGGGCCCTATGAAATTGTGGGAAGGAAAAGTCATGGGCGTCAGGATCGGGAAGTTGGGATGATGGTAGCCGTGGTTGGCGGCGGCGGCAACTCGGGACATCGGCGGAATTGCCATGACCTCATTCCGGCAGCGGCCCAGGCGGCGGCCGTGCCGGGGGCCCCGTGGCCCGGTCCTCGTACGGCCCGGGTCACGGTCCGGTTCGCCTGGCGCTACAGGAATCGCTCCAGCAGCCTGCGGCTGTGGTGGTCGAGGCCGTCCAGCCGGCGCACCAGGTACTGCACGCCGGCTGCGTCGGAGATCAGCAGCCGGCCCTGCCCAAGGCGGCGGATGTCCTCCTCCGCGGCCAGCACGAAGCGGGTTTCGCCCCGGTCGGTCTCCACCGTCCAGGTGCTGGGCGCCGCGGGGCTGTTGACCGCGCGCAGCCGCAGGATCTCGGGCAGGAACTCGCGGCCCGCCAGGGCGGCCTCGGCCCGGGCGCGGGTGGCTGGGTCGAGCGCTGCGAGTTGGTCCACCCAGGCCAGTTCGCGCCCCTCGGCGTCCACCAGGGCAAAGCCCTCATCGGGCGCGGATACGGGGAAAGCCCGCAGCACGCTCACGCCGGTGTGACGCTCCCCCGTGGCGGTGGTGAGCACGAGGCGGCCGGCGGCATCGGTGCTCAGGGTGAAGGTGGCGGCGTCCACGGGTCAGGGCCTCGGGTGGGTGTGCTGCGACAGAGCGGCGAGTTCGCCAGGGCCCGGCGCCGTCTCCGCGGGCGAGCCGCCGTCGTTGCGCACCTGCGCCTGGTAGAGCCGGAAGTAGGTGCCCCCCTGTGCCATGAGCGCATCGTGGGTTCCCGTTTCCACGATCTCGCCGCGGTCCAGCACCACCAGCCGGTCGGCGCGCCGCAGGGTGCTCAGGCGGTGGGCGATGGCGATGGTGGTGCGCCCGCGCACCAGGTTGTCCAGCGCTTTCTGGATTTCCTTCTCGGTTTCGGTATCCACCGAGGAGGTGGCCTCGTCCAGGATGAGGATGCGCGGGTCGGTGAGCAGGGCACGGGCGATGGACACGCGCTGGCGCTCGCCGCCCGAGAGGGCCTGGCCGCGCTCGCCCACCAGCGAGTCGTAGCCGTGGGGCAGCCGCAGGATGGCTTCGTGGGCGTGGGCGGCGCGCGCCGCGGCCACGATCTGCGCGCGCGTGGCCTCCGGCCGCCCGTAGGCGATGTTCTCGGCCACGGTGCCGTAGAACAGGAAGGGCTCCTGGAGCACCACGCCGAACTGGCGGCGGCAGTCCGCCAGGGCCAGGGTGCGCACGTCGTGGCCGTCCAGCAAAATGGCGCCTTCCGACACGTCGTGGAAGCGGCAGACAAGGTTCACCAGCGTGCTCTTGCCCGCGCCGCTGGGGCCCACCAGGCCGATCATCTCGCCGGGTTCCACCACCAGGTCGATGCCGTTCAGCACGCGCCGGTTGCCGTAGCGGAAGCCCGCGCCGCGCAGCTCGATGCGCCCGCGCGCCGCGGGCAGTCGCACCGGCGAAGCCGCCTCGGGTACGCTGGACGCCCGGTCGAGCACCTCGAAGATGCGCTTGGCCCCGGCGGCGGCCTTCTGGGTGAAGGAGACGATCCGGCTCATGGAGTCCAGCCGGGTGTAGAAGCGCCCGATGTAGGCCAGAAAGGCCACCAGCACGCCCACGGAGACGGTGCTCTGCGACACGCGCCAGATGCCGTCGGCCCACACCACCAGCAGCCCGGCCTCCGTGAGCAGCACCACCGTGGGAGAGAACAGCGCCCAGGTGAAGTTGACCCGGTCGTTGACGGCCAGGTTCTGGCGGTTGGCCTCGCGGAAGCGCGCCGCCTCGCGGCCCTCCTGGCCGAAGGCCTTGACCACGCGGATGCCCGGGATGGTGTCGGCGAGCACGTTGTTCACCTCTCCCCACACCCGGTCCACCCGCTCGAAGCCGCGCCGCAGGCGGTCGCGCACCAGGTGGATCAGCCAGGCGATGAAGGGCAGCGGCAGCAGCGCGGCCAGCGCGAGCCCGGGGTCGATGCAGAGCAGGATCACCGCCGTGAGCGCGATCATCAGCACGTCGGTGACGAAGTCGAGCAGGTGCAGCGAGAGGAACAGGCAGATCCGGTCGGTCTCGGCGCCGATGCGCGACATGAGGTCGCCGGTGCGTCGGCCGCCGAAGTCGTCCAGCGACAGGCCGAGGAGGTGTTCAAAGGTGGCGTTGCGCAAGTCCGCCCCGATGCGCTCGCTCACCAGCGCCAGCACGTAGGTGCGCGCCCAGCCCAGCGCCCAGGCACACACGGCCGAGGCCAGCAGCGCCCCCAGCAGCAGCCGCACCAGCGGCCAGTCGATGGGCGTGCCGTTGCCCCAGGGCACCAGCACCCGGTCCATCAGGGGCATGGTGAGGTACGGGGGCACCAGGGCGGCGGCGGTGGACCCTAGCGTGAGCAGCAGGCCGAGCAGCAGTCGGCCCCCATAGGGCCGGGCAAAACGCCACAGGCGCAGCAGACTGCGGGCCGAAGCCGGTGCGGGGTCGCCGTCGTCGTCGGCCGGGGCTTCCTCCAGGTCCGTTTCGCCGGGCGCTGGCCCGCCGAGGGCCACGACCAGCCGTCGCGCCGCCGGGTTGCGGCCGATGGTGAACCGCCACGCCGCCAAGCGCTGCCCCTGAGCCGTCAGCGCCAGCTCGGCGGCACCGGCGTGGTCGTGCAGTTCCAGCGCCAGCCCGAGGGCGCGCGGCCACGCCCGCGGAGCCGCATCCTCGGGTGCGCGGGCGATCACCCGCCGGTCGGTCACGGCCACCAGCCCCGGATCGAAGCGCAGCCGGGCATCAAGGTCGGTCTCGAGCACCGCCAGCAGGCGCTCGCCGGGCTCCATCCAGCCGCGCACGGTTTCCTGCCCGGGGGAGGGGAGGGGGGCGGACGGGATTTTCATGGGAGGGCGGATGTGCGGAGGACTACCGGGCTGGAACCGCCCCCGCGGGCGGAAAGATGCCCGAGGCGTTGCGAGGGTACACCGTGCATCGGGTGTTTGTAACAGGATGTGTAAACCGGTCTGGTCCCGGCGCGTTACCGCCACTTCCCTGAAACCGATGAGGCGGTACCCCGTGCGGGCAAACCGTCCACCACCACAAAAAGATGCACATCTCCGGACACACCCACCTGCGTGGGCCCAACCTGTGGTCCTATGACCCTGTGATGGAAATGGTCGTCGACATCGGCGACCTGGAGGACTGGCCCTCCGACCGCATTCCCGGCTACCCCGAGCGCCTCGAAGCATGGCTGCCCGGGCTGGTGGAACACCGTTGCAGCTACGGCGAACGGGGGGGCTTCCTGCGCCGGCTGCGGGAGGGCACCTGGCCGGCCCACGTGCTGGAGCATGTCACGCTCGAGATCCAGAGCCTGGCCGGTGTGCCGGGCGGCTTTGGCCGGGCGCGCGAGGCGGGGCCGCGGGGGGTGTACAAGGTGGCGGTTAGTTGCCGCGAGGCCAGGGTTACCCGCGCGGCGGTGGAGGCCGCCCGCGGGCTGGTGCTCGCCGCCATGGACGGCAAGCCCTTCGACGTGGCGGGTGCCGTCGCGGCGGTGCGCGGGCTGGCCGACCGCCACTGGCTGGGGCCCAGCACCGCGGCCATCGTGCACGCCGCGGAGGCCCGCACCATTCCCGCCATCCGGCTCAACGAGGGCAATCTGGTGCAACTCGGCTATGGCAGCCGCGCCCGGCGCATCTGGACGGCCGAAACCGACCGCACCAGCGCCATCGCCGAGGGTATCTCCCGCGACAAGCACCTCACCAACACCCTGCTGCGCGCCTGCGGTGTCCCCGTGCCCGAGGGCCGCACCGTGGAATCGGCCGAGGACGCCTGGGAAGCGGCCCGGGAAATCGACGAGCCGGTGGTGGTCAAGCCGGTGGACGGCAACCACGGGCGAGGGGTGTTCATCGGGCTCACGACCCGGGCGGAGGTGGAGTCGGCGTACGAGGTGGCCCTCGCGGAGGGCAGCGGCGTGCTGGTGGAGCGCGCCGTGCCCGGCCGGGAGCACCGGTTGCTGGTGGTGGGCGGCAGGATGGTGGCCGCTTCCCGAGGAGAGGCGGCCCACGTTCTGGGGGACGGCCGCTCCACCATTGCCGGGCTGATCGAGTCGCAACTCAATTCCGACCCGCGCCGCGGCGAAACCCAGGATCACCCGCTCAATCCCGTGCGGCTCGATTCCATCGTCCGCCTCGACCTGGAGCATCAGGGCTTCACGCCCGAGTCGGTGCCGGCCGCGGGCGTGCAGGTGCTCATCCAGAGGAACGGCAACATGTCGGTGGACATCACCGACGAGGTGCACCCGGAGGTGGCGGCCAAGGCGACGCTGGCCGCCCGCATCGTGGGGCTCGACATCGCCGGCATCGATCTGGTGGCCGAGGACATCTCCCGTCCGCTTGCGCAGCAGCGCGGCGCCATCGTGGAAGTGAACGCCGGCCCCGGCCTGCTGTTTCACCTGCGGCCCTCCAACGGGCCGGGCCGGCCGGTGGGCGAGGCCATCGTGGAGCACCTGTTTCCGGCGGGCGACGATGGCCGCATCCCCGTGGTGGGCGTGGCTGGCAGCGCCCACGCCACCGCCACCGCCCGTCTGGTGGCGCACCTGCTGTCGCTGCGGGGTCTGCGCAGCGGGCTCGCCGGCGTCACGGGGCTCTGCATCGAGGGGCGGTGCGTGGACCGCCGCGATGCCTCGAACTTTGACGCCGCCCGCAGGCTGCTTACCAACCGCACCCTGGAGGCGGCGGTGATCGAGAGCAGCCTGCGCACGCTGGCCATCGAGGGCCTTGCCTACGACTGGTGCCAGGTGGGCGTGGTCACCGGCCTGGACCCGGGCCAGGTGATGCCCGAGCACCGCGTGAACGACGCCGAAGACCTCTACAAGGTCCTTCGTACCCAGGTGGACGTGGTGCTGCCCGCGGGCGCGGCGGTGATCAACGCCGATGACCCGGTGGTGGCCGGGATGGCCGAACTCAGCAAGGGTGCGGTGATTCCGTTCTCGGCCAGCCCCTTCAGCGAGCAGGTGCGGGCGCACTGCGCCAAGGGTGGCCAGGCGGTATTCGCGCGTCACGGCCGGCTCACGGTGGCCACGGGCGCGGCGGAGCAGGCGCTCGCACCCATGGACGCGCTGCCCGTGTTTCGAGCCCACGGCGCGGTGCCGGTGCTGGCCGCCACGGCCGTCGGGCTCGCGCTGGGGCTTCCGCTCGAACTGATCCGCACCGGCATGGAAACCTTCACCGCCGTCGCCGCCCCCGGCGTCGATGCGGTCTGCTAGGGAGCGCCCATGAAGGTCTCCCGCGTGCGTGCCCTGCGTGGCCCGAACTTGTGGACACGCCACAC
Organism: Burkholderiales bacterium; assembly: GCA_044339985.1. Taxonomy (GTDB): domain Bacteria; phylum Pseudomonadota; class Gammaproteobacteria; order Burkholderiales. The sequence goes on from JBIIUM010000087.1 coordinate 5,440, forward strand.
GGCGCTGGAGTTGGTGGTGGAGCTGCCGCGCGAAGAGCGCGCCATCGACGCCATGCATCGCTACGAGGCGCGCCTGCGGGCGCGCTTTCCAGCGCTGGGACCGATCCGGCCGGTGGGCCACCGGGGCGAGCTGCCGCTTGCCTGCGCCCTGGAGTTCGCGCTGCTGCGCCTGCAGTCGGAGGCCGGCTGCGCCGTCACCTTCAGCCACTCGGCGCCGGCCCTGGAGGAGGGCATCCATCGCGTGGTGGTGGAGTACTCCGAGGAGGCGGTGGGTCGGATGGCGCTGAAGTACGCGCTGCAATTGCACGAGGCCGCACTTGCCGATGCACCCTTCGACCTGGAGGGTGCGCTCGCGAAGCTGCGTGCGCTCGACGAGGATATCCGCCTCGGGCCCAGCACCGCCTCGATCGTGAATGCCGCCGTGGCTCGCGGCATTCCCGTCCGCAGGCTGACCGACGGCAGCCTGGTGCAGTTCGGCTGGGGTAGCCGGCAGCGGCGCATTCAGGCCGCCGAGACGGACGTGTCCAGCGCCATCGCCGAGTCCATCGCCCAGGACAAGGAGCTCACCAAACAACTGCTCTCGGCCGCTGGCGTGCCCGTCCCCGAGGGTGTGCCCGTGGATAGTCTCGAAGACGCGCTCGCCGCCATGCAATCGCTGGGCGGGCCCGTGGTGGTCAAGCCGCGCGACGGCAACCACGGACGCGGCGTGACCGTCAATATTCTCACCCCCGCGCACCTGGAGGTGGGCTTCCGCGCCGCCGTGGAACATTCTGGCGAGGTGCTCGTGGAGCGCTTCGTGCCGGGCCACGACCACCGCCTGCTGGTGGTGGGCAGCGCCGTGGTGGCGGCAGCCCGGCGCGAGCCGCCGCACGTGATCGGCGATGGCGAGCACACCATCCGCGAGCTCGTGGATCGGGTGAACGCCGATCCCCGGCGCCGCGACGGGCACGCCACCACGCTGTCGTGCATCCACATCGACGAGATCGCCGTGGCCCGCCTGGGCGCCCAGGGCTACGCCGCCGATGACGTGCCCGAGAAGGGTGCGAGGGTGGTGCTGCGCAACAACGCCAACCTGAGCACCGGCGGGACCGCCACCGACGTGACCGACGAGGTTCATCCCGAATTGGCGCGGCGCGTGGTGGAGGCCGCGCGCGCCGTGGGGCTGGACGTGTGCGGCGTGGACGTGATGTGCGAAACCGTGGCGCTGCCGCTGGAGGCGCAGGGCGGGGCGGTGATCGAGGTGAACGCCGCGCCGGGTCTGCGCATGCACCTGTCGCCCTCCTGCGGGCGCGGCCGGGACGTGGGCCAGGCCATCGTGCGAACCCTGTTCGGCGATCACGACGACGCCCGCATCCCCGTGGTGGCGGTCACCGGCACCAACGGCAAGACCACCACCGTGCGCCTCACGGCGGCGCTGCTGGGGGCCGCGGGCCTGCGCGTGGGCATGACCGTCACCGACGGCGTGTACGTCAACGGCGAGCAGATCGACAGCGGCGACTGCAGCGGCCCGCGCAGTGCGCGCAGCGTGTTGATGCACCCGGACGTGGACGCCGCGGTGCTCGAGACCGCGCGTGGCGGCATCCTGCGCGAGGGGCTGGGCTTCGATCGCTGCAAGGTGGCCGTGGTCACCAACATCGGCAACGGCGATCACCTCGGGCTCAACTACATCCACACCGTCGAGGAGCTCTCGGTGCTCAAGTCGGTGATCGTGCAGAACGTGGCTGCGGACGGCGTGGCGGTGCTCAATGCCGCGGACGCGCGGGCGGTGGCCATGGCGAGCCACTGCCAGGGGGCGGTGATGTTCTTCGCCCGCGACGCCACGCTGCCGGCGATTGCCGGCCACCGCGCCCGCGGCCGCCGCGCCGTGTTCGTGGACGGCGGCGAGGTGGTGGCGGCCGAGGGTCTTCGGGAGGAGCGGCGCATGGCGCTCGCCCGCATCCCGCTCACCCGTGGCGGCACGGTGGCCTTTCAGGTGGACAATGTGCTTGCCGCGGTGGCGGCCGCCTGGGCGGTGGGGGTCGGCTGGGAGGCCATCGAGCGCGGTCTGGAGGGGTTTTCCGGCGATGCCGCCTCGGCGCCGGGGCGCTTCAATGAATTCAGCCATCGCGGCGCGCGCGTGTTCGCCGATTACGGTCACAACTCCGACGCCATCGAGGCGCTGGTGGCGGCCGTGGAGGCGATGCCGGCCAGACGCCGCACGCTGGTGATCAGCGCGGCGGGCGACCGAGCCGACGACGAGATCCGTCAGCAGGCCCGCATTGCCGGCCGTTGCTTCGAAAGGGTGATCCTTTACCAGGACGCGGCGCAGCGCGGCCGTGCCGACGGCGAGGTGCTGGCGTTGCTGCGCGAGGGCCTGGAGGGCGCGCCGCGCACCGCCGAGATCGAGGAGATCCGCGGCGAATTCCTGGCCATCGACCGCGCCCTGGCGGTCATCGGGCCGGAGGAGGTGTGTCTGATCCTGGTGGACCAGGTGGAAGAGGCTCTCGCTCACATCGCGCGGCGCGTGGCGTTCTGAGCCGGCGGCGGCCGTTGCCTGACCGCCCGAAACGCTGCACGATGCCTGATCGGGACGCGCGGGCGGGCGCATCCCGTTGCCGCGGCGGCGCGGCACGGAGCAGTCGGTGGCGGGCGGCGGCGAGGACTTCCGCGAACCCGTGCGCCGGCGGTTGCCGCCGCAGACGCCGGCGCCGCTCACCCCGCCGCAGCCTGAGCGCGTTTGTCCTTGGAGGATTCGCCATGCTCGTGCAGGATTTTTTCCCCAGGCGCCTGTTCGAGGGCACCACTGTTTTCGTCACCGGCGGCGGGTCGGGCATCAACCTGGGCATCGCCTGCAATTTCGCTGCCCTGGGCGCGTCGGTGGCCATCTGCGGCCGCCGCCAGGAGCGCCTGGACACCGCAGCGGCGCAGTTGCGCGCCCTGGGCGCCCGGGTGCACGCCGAGGCCGCCGACGTGCGCGACTACGCCCGCCTCGAGGCGGTGATGGGCAACGCCGCCGCGGCCCTGGGCCCCCTTGGCGTTCTGGTGTGCGGTGCGGCCGGCAACTTTCCCGTGCCCGCCGAGGAGTTGTCCGCCAACGGCTTCAAGACCGTGGTGGACATCGACCTGCTGGGCGCCTTCAATGCCACCCGGGCGGCCTTCCCGCAACTGAAACAGACGCGCGGCTGCGTGCTGTTCATCTCCGCGGGCATGGCCTATGTGCCCTATCCCTACCAGGTGCACGTGGGCGCGGCCAAGGCGGGCATCGACATGATGATGCGCAACCTGGCGCTGGAATGGGGCAAGTACGGCATCCGTGCCAACAGCATCGTGCCCGGACCCATTGCCGGCACCGAGGGCATGCGCCGTCTGGGCGGCAGCGAATTCGAGGCGCGCCAGGCGGCGGCCATCCCCCTGGGGCGCTACGGCACGGCGGACGAGATCGGCCAGGCCGCCGTGTTCCTGGCTTCGCCGCTGGCGGCCTACATCACCGGCACGGTGCTGGGCGTGGATGGCGGCTCGAACCTGCCGGGTTCCAGCGCCTTCGGCCAGGCCATCGAGGCGATGCGGCGGGCGGAGGGGAAGGCTTGAGGAGGGGCGCGGCGGCGCGCCCGGTCAATCCTTCGGCGAGCCGCTGCTCGCAGGGCGCAGGCGCCCGGTCTCCTCGGCGCGGGGCATCACCGGCTGGGCCTCACTGAAGCCTGACGTACTCGTACTCCACCGGCAGGTTGTTGATGCCCCGGTCCGGAGGGGCGATCCAGGCGGCCATCTTGCCGGGCTCGGTGACGCGCCGCATGAGGCTGTGCACGAAGGCGCGGTCGGTGTCCGAAGGCAGCCACCGGGGCAGGCTGCGGGCGTGCTCGGCGGGGTCCACCAGGGCGCCCGACGGGTCCACCGGCAACCCTGCCCACACGCCGATGGAGCGATGGAACCGCGGGCTGGGCAGGCTCAGGCGCAGGGCCTCGTGGCCGGCGCGCTGGATGGCCAGGTTCCAGCGCTTCACGCCGATCTCGCAATCCTTGATGTAGGACTCGCGCATCACCTCGTTCAGGGCGTTGCGCAGCGGCACGCTCTCGCGGCCCTGGGGCGTGTCCAGCGAGAAGGTGGCGGCGCGGCAGTCGTGGTCTTCGTACTGCGATTCGTCGGGGCGGCCCTTGATGCCGTTGGCGAAGCTCGAGGCGGCGTTGGACGACACCTCCGAGCCGAACAGATCGAGGGAGGAGGTGAACCAGAAGTTGAGGTAGCGCTGGATGGTGGGCAGGTCGATGGCGCCGGCGGCGCGGATGGCGGCCGGATCGTCGCTGCCCAGCGCCTTCATCACCTCGAGGGTGCGCTTCACCACACGGCCCACGCCGGTTTCGCCCACGAACATGTGGTGCGCCTCCTCGGTGAGCATGAAGCGGCAGGTGCGCGCCAGCGGGTCGAAGGCGGATTCGGCCAGGCTCTTCAACTGGAACTTGCCGTCGCGGTCGGTGAAGTAGGTGAACATGAAGAACGACAGCCAGTCGCTGATGGGTTCGTTGAAGGTGCCCAGGATGCGCGGTTTGTCGGTGTCGCCCGAGTGGCGCGCCAGCAGTTCCTCGGCCTCCTCGCGGCCGTCGCGCCCGAAGTAGGCGTGCAGCAGATACACCATGGCCCACAGGTGCCGGCCCTCCTCCACGTTGACCTGGAAGAGATTGCGCAGGTCATACAGCGACGGACAGGTGTGGCCCAGCAGGTGCTGCTGCTCCACCGAGGCGGGCTCGGTGTCGCCCTGGGTGACGATGAGGCGCCGGAATTGCGAGCGGAATTCCCCGGGCACCTGCTGCCACACCGGCTGGCCGGCATGGTCGCCGAAGCCGATGGTGCGCTCGGCGATGGGGTCGGCCAGGAAGATGCCCCAGCGGTAGTCGGGCATCTTCACCGCGCCGTAGCTGGCCCAGCCCTGGGCGTCCACCCCCACGGCGGTGCGCAGATAGACGTCGGCCTGGGCGAAATCGTGCGGGCCCATGTCACGCCACCAGTCGAGGAAACGCGGCTGCCAGTGCTCCAGGGCGCGCTGCAGCGTCCGGTCGTTGGCCAGGTTGACGTTGTTGGGGATCTTCTCGGCGTAGTTGATGCTCATGGGCTGCCTTTCCTAGACACGCTGCCAGTCGAATTTCGCCCGGCTGCCGGTTCCAAACACTTTGAGGGCGCCCTGCTCGCCGGTGGCGTTGGGGCGGTGGAAGACCCAGTTCTGCCAGGCCGACAGGCGCCCGAAGATGCGCGTGTCCCGGGTCTCGGGGGCGCCGAAGCGCAGGCTCGCTTCCATGCCGGTGAGGGCGTCGGGCGACAGGCTGGCGCGCTCCTCGATGGCGAGGCGCACCTCGTCGGCCCAGTCGATGTCGTCGGGCGCGAAGGTGACCAGACCAAGCTCCTCGGCCACGGTGGCGGGCAGGGCGTCGCCCGCCACCGCTTCCGCGGCGGCCACGGCGGCGGCATCGCCCATGAAGCGGTTGGCGATGCGCGCCAGGCCGTTGGCCATGGGGTAGCGGCCGAAATTGGCGCGCGTCAGCGTCAGGCGCGGCGCGGCCGCGTCGTCCGTGGGCAGCGCCAGCATGAAGCTGCGGTCCGCGCCCAGCGCCAGTTCCGCCAGGGTGCCGGCGAAGCAGGAGCCCTCGCCCAGGATGGCATAGAGCGAGCGCGAGGAAACCTCCAGGCGCGCCAGCGCCCGCCGCAGCCAGCCCACCGTTTCACGCACCAGCCAGTGATGTGCGTTGTCCTCCAGAAAGGCGTCCATGGCGAGAACGGATTGCGCGTCGCCGCGGGTGTCGAGCAGCCACAGGCCGATGTCGGTTTCGTTGCTGCGCAGCCGCAGGATGGCGTCATCGAGTTCGCGGGCGAGCGCCAGCGGATACCACCGGCAGCCGGCCTCCACGATGGCCGGCAGCGAGTCGGGCTGCGCCCCCGTTGGCGCATGCACGGTGAGCGTGGCGGTGCGCGCGGCCCGGTCCACAGCCACTTCCACGTGCCGGTAGCGGAACCCCGACGCGTGCTCGGCGCGCTCCAGGGGCTCGAGGGTGATGCCGCGGGCGCCCAGCCCGGGGCGGGTGCTGGTGGCGTGCAGCGCCGCCGCCCGCGCGGCCACCGCATCGGAAAACTGCTGCGGACGGGCCACGTGGTCCACCAGCTTCCACTGCCTGGCGCGATCGGCGCGCACGCCCTCGGCCGTGGTGCAGAAGAAGTCGGCCAGATCGCGGCGCACGCCGCGCTTGTCGGTGAGCCGGGTGAGGCCGCCTGTGCCCGGGAGCACGCCCAGCAGCGGCACCTCGGGCAGGCTCACGGTGCTGGAGCGGTCGTCGATCATGAGGATCTCGTCGCAGGCCAGCGCCAGCTCGTAGCCGCCGCCGGCCACGGTGCCGTTCACCGCCGCCAGGAAACGCAGGCCCTCGTGGCGGCTGGAATCCTCCATGCCGTTGCGCGTTTCGTTGGTGAACCGGCAGAAATTCACCTTCCAGGCGTGGCTGGATTGCCCGAGCATGTAGATGTTGGCGCCGGAGCAGAACATGCGCTCGCGGGCGCTGGTGAGCACCACCACCTTGACGGCGGGGTGCTCGAAGCGGACGCGGTCGAGCGCGTC
>JBIIUM010000296.1:0-3193 GCA_044339985.1 Burkholderiales bacterium
GGGCAGCACCTTGGTGCTCAGCCGCCCGGCGGCATCCCAGCTGTAGAAGGTGCTCTGCCCCCGGGCGCGCACCTGTGTGAGCCGCCCCGCCAGGTCGTAGCTGTACTCGGTGCGCTCGCCCCCATCGAGGGTGCGCGAGACTCGCCGGTCCAGCGCGTCGTAGCCGTACTCCACGCTGCTGCTGCGCCCGGCCAGCCGGGTGCGCACCCGGGTGAGGCGGTCGGCGGCGTCGTAGGTGTATTCCTCGACGAAATCGCCCTCCTCCAGCCGCTCCAGCCGCCCGAGCAGGTCGTAGGCGCGCTGCTGCACCGTGCCCTCGGGGTGCTGAATGCGGGTGAGCTGCCCGTTCACGTCGTAGGCATAGGTGGTGATGCGCCCCTGCCGGTCGGTGCGCTGGGTGAGCCGGCCCGCGGCGTCGTAGGCGTAGCGCTCTTCCTTGCCAGCCGCATCGGTGCGGGTGAGCAGCCGGTCCAGCGCGTCGTAGGTGTAGCGCTCCAGCACCGTGCCCCGGGCATCGGTGACCGAGGCAAGCCGCCCGGCGGCGTCGTAGGCCAGGCGGGTGCGCCCGCCCAGGGGGTCCACCGTGGCGGCGGCTTGGTCCACGGGGGTGTACTCGGTGCTGCTGCTGAAGCCCAGGGGGTTGGTGAAGCCCACCGGGCGGCCCATGGCGTCGGGGACGATCATCTGGGCGTTGCCCAGCGGGTCGCGCTGCTCCACCACATCGCCCGCGGCGTTGTAGGAGAACGCCCACTGCCGCTGCGGATCGCCAGGCTGGAGCTTGGGGGCGGTGAGGCTGCTCAACTGCCCGCGGGCGACCACGACCACTTGGGACCGCATCAGTGCCGTTGTAGCATCGTCCTTGACTTGCCGAAGACCATCGCAGACCCGCAACGCCGCAACCGGCGCCATGGGCCTTCGAGAGCAGATGCCAGGGTACTGTCCGACGCAGCGTTTATTCAAATGGTCTCCCGAAGAGTGGTGTTTGCGATGGCTTCAAAGGAACCACGGTGTATCGAGCCGATGGAGAAGCTGCCGCCGCGCCGGTTGCGGACGGCCCGGTTTCACGGCCATTCTGGCTACCCGCGCGCAATGCGCTCTCAAAGGGGCGCGTCCTGGTGAGGCACTGGCCAGGCTCGATGTGCTGCGCCCGTTGGCCGTGTCCAATGAGCAGATTCCCGCGGGCGTTCCGATACCCCGCTTTTCTAACCATGAAGTAACCGCCAGCGCAGGTGCGTCAAGCGCCCGCAGGGTCTCGGGAGATCACCAATGAACACGACCAACGAACAGGACCTGATCTCGAAGATCAGGACGCTGTCGCCACAGCAGGTGGCTGAGGTGGTGGACTTCGTGGAGTTCCTCGCCGCCAAGTCGGCCAAGCGCGCGGCGTTTGATCGGCTGCTGGCCATCGCGCCGGCACTCGAAGCCGCTGGCGTAGAGCCGATGAGCGAGGACGAGATCGCAGCCGAGGTCAAGGCCTCACGCGTTGAACGTGCTGAGCGGCGGGCGCGCCTGGCCGCGTCAGGCTCAGCAGCGAAGGACGCGGGTGCGGATCGTTCTTGACACCAACGTGGCCTTGTCCGCGCTGCTGTGGCGCGGCACGCCTTACCGGCTGCTCGAAGCTATCCGCCAGCGCGGCGATGTGCAGCTCATCAGCAGCGCGGCGCTGCTGGAAGAACTGGCTGATGTGCTGACGCGGCCGTCACCGGCCAAGCGGCTGGCGGTCATCGGCAAGACCGCCCAGGCGGTGCTGGCCGATTACGTCGAGGTCGTCGAAGTAGTGGCGCCGGTCGAGGTGCCGCGCGTGGTGCCCAACGATGCCGACGATGATCACGTCATCACCGCAGCGGTGGCCGGCGGCGCCGAGCTCATCGTGTCGGGAGACAGCGACTTGCTCGGCATCGGTAGCCATCAGGGCATCGGAATCGTGTCGGCTGCCATGGCGGTGCAGACCATCGGGGTAACAGGCAAGGTTTGAGGGCAGCAACTTCACAGGACATCCAACGCATCATTGGGTGCCGGAAGCTTCAAAAGGAGGTGGTGGAGAGCACCTGGCCGCCGGAGATGCGCCAGCCGGCGGAGAAGTTCTCCCAGGAATCCTCGCTCGGACAGCCGCTCGTGCAGCGCTGCGTGGGGTTGGAGATGTGGGTCACGCACGCCCCCGCCAACTGGTAGCTGAAGCGCTGCTCGGTGCCGTCTTCAAGAACCTCGCGCAGCACCCGCCGCCCGGGGCCGTAGAACAGCTCCTGCACCGCTGTGTTGCCCGGGCGCTGGATGGTCTTGATGCGGCTGCCCCCGGAAGTGGAGAAAGTGTTGCATTGGTTTTTCACGGCGACAGGGGTATCTTTGCCGTGCAAAAAACCGAACAACAACCCACTGATCGCCCGTCCCCTCATGCTGGCGCGTTCCGAAACGCTGACTATTTCTTTCGATGCGTCCGCTTCCTCTCCGTCGCATGAGCGCGGGAGGCCCAGTGACGCTGCGCGCTCCCGGTACTTAGCAACTGGCCGCTCCTAACGAGGCGGCACCCGCCCGGGCGCTACCGTGGACAGCACATCTGGTGTTCAGAGAAAGGCTCACGAGTGATGCGGCCGTTGTCACTTCGGCGGATGTTGTAGACCAATGCCAACCGCCTTGCGCCGAGGGCCTTACCGATTTTATTTTTACAGCCACGAACCCAACGAGCCGCCGCATATACATGTGGATCGCGATGAGCGGTCGGCAAAGTTCTGGTTGCAGCCAGTTTCGTTAGCGCGAAACGCGGGTTTCAGTTCAAAGGATCTCGCCGAAATTCAACGTATCGTGCGTGAGGAGCAGTCGACACTACTGGAGGCATGGCATGGGTATTTTGGCCCCAAGCGCGGATGAGCGGGTGAAGAATGTCCAGTTCACGGAGCACAGCCTGTGCGTGGACTTGATGGATGGGCGCACCATTACCGTACCGCTTGCGTGGTATCCAAGGCTGTCAACCGCAACCGCCGAACAGCGCGCCCGTTGGCAGGTCTGCGGCGGCGGTTACGGAATTCACTGGCCCGAGGTTGATGAGGACTTGAGCACCGAGGGATTGCTCAGGGGCGCTCCAGCGCCGCAGGTATACAAGCCGTAGGGTTGACGTATTGCGCGTAGCGTTAGCCGAGGCGCCTCATGAGCGGCCCCGCGTTGTCAGCCTCCGCGGGGGTGAGCAGCAGGGGCAGGT
>JBIIUM010000088.1:0-11977 GCA_044339985.1 Burkholderiales bacterium
CGGGACACCAGATCCTCCCCCGCCCGTACGCCATGCAGGTTGGCCGCAAGAACTGCCTTGACCCAACGCATCACCTGCGCACCGCGCAGATCGGCGGGAAGGCGTGAGGCGAGCGCTCTTGCGAACCGCGCACCGAATCCCCGCCCCAGCAAGACGCGCATCAGTTCGGCTTGCGCAGGCGAGTTCTGAGTGAGCTCTTTCCAAGCAAAGCCGGCAAGTTGGGACTCCACCATGCCGCGCAAATGCCGGACTTCCGACAGGATGTCTCGCGTGGTGCTTCCGTCGAAGGCCGACGACGGATCCGCCGTCGCGGGAGCCCCAGTCGCAACAGCTGAATTCAGGTCGCTCTCAGCCACGGCCATGATTTCCACGCCGCCTGGTACCTGACGGTTGGAAAGAATCAACGCGTCCGTACCAAGGCCTTCGCGAACCAGCCGAAGCGCCTCGCGGGTGCCAGGGGCGAAGAACTTCCGCACCACCATTGCCGCTCAGCCGCGCGACCGATGCAGCCTGGCCATCAGGCCCGGCTCCCGAGAACCGCGACCACTCGAACGGAGCGGCCGTCGGGGACCTCGGCATGTGAGAGCACCTTCAACTGCGGAGACGCACGCCGCAGGAAGCGTGACAGCAAGGTGCGAAGAGGCGCGGGGACCATGAGCACGGAGGGCTGACCGATGGATTCTTGATCCTGTACCAGCTTGGCTGCCTGTTTCAACAGGTTCTCCGCAAGATTCGGTTCGAGGCCGGCGCCCTCCGGACCCCTCGCTTGGGACGCCTGCATCAATACCCGTTCGAGTTCGGAATCGAGCGCTATGACCTGCAGCTCTCCGCCCCCAGGAAGTATCGAGGCGATGATAGCACGCGACAAGGCGAGCCTCACCGCTGCAGTGAGTTCATCGGGCTCCTGGGTTCGCGTGGCGTGCTCGGCGAGCGTCTCCAGAATAGTGCGCACGTCGCGCACATGCACGCCTTCGGCCAAGAGGTTGCCCAACACCTTCTGCACCACAGTCACGGGCAGGAGTTTTGGCACCAGTTCCTCCACGAGCTTTGGAGATTCCTTGCCCGCATGGTCGAGCAGTGCCTGTACCTCCTGCCGCCCGAGCAACTCAGCTGCGTGCGCCTGAATGACACTCGACAAATGGGTGGCGATGACAGTCGCCGCGTCCACCACCGTGTACCCCAGCGAAATCGCCTGCTCGCGATTCTCCGCACTCACCCAGACAGCTGGCAGGCCAAAGGCGGGATCGCGCGTCGCACTGCCAGCCACAGGCCCTAAGGCGCGCCCTGGATTGATGGCGAGAAACTGCCCCACCAGAACATCACCAGCGCCAGTCTCAACACCCTTGAGCGTGATGCGATAGCCGTTGGGCTTGAGTTCGAGGTTGTCTCGGATATGCACCGCCGGAACGAGGAACCCCATTTCCTGGGCGATTTTCTTGCGAATGCCGCGGATGCGGCGCAGCAAATCGCCATCCTGGTTGCGATCCACCAACGGCACGAGCCGGAAACCCACCTCCAGCCCGAGCATATCGACGCCAGGAACGTCCTGCCAGCCTATGTCGGCACTCTCCGGCGCGGGCGGCGCAGGCGGTGGCTGCACCTCCGGCTGCCGGACACCGCGTTCGGTCATGAAGCCAGCCCCGGCGAGCGCTGCCGACATCAGCAAGAAGGCCAGATGCGGCATGCCCGGAATGAGCCCGAGCAGGGCCAGGATGGACGCAGTGACGTAGAGTGCCTGCGGACGCGTGAAAAGCTGCGCCACGAGCTGCTGCGACAGATCCTCATCGGTGGCGACGCGACTCACGACAATGCCAGCTGCCGTGGATATGATGAGCGAGGGAATCTGCGCCACCAAGCCGTCGCCAATGGTGAGCAGGGTGTAGGTCTCGGCCGCGGCCGCGAACCCCAGGCCGTGCTGGGACATTCCGATCACGAGCCCGGCAAGGATGTTGATGATCGTGATGACGATTCCGGCGATGGCATCGCCGCGCACGAACTTGCTGGCGCCATCCATCGAGCCGTAGAAGTCGGCCTCCTGGGCGATCACCGTGCGCCGCTTGCGCGCCTCTTCCTCGCCGATCAAGCCGGCATTGAGATCGGCATCGATGGCCATCTGTTTACCGGGCATGGCGTCGAGAGTGAACCGTGCCGATACTTCCGCGATACGCCCAGCGCCCTTGGTGATCACCACGAAGTTGATGACCACGAGGATGACGAACACCACCACACCCACAGCGTAGTTTCCGCCGATCAGGAAACTGCCGAAGGCCTCGATCACCTTGCCCGCCGCCCCCGGGCCCGTGTGGCCCTCCAACAACACGATGCGAGTGGAGGCCACATTGAGCGACAGCCGCAGCAGCGTGGTTACCAGCAGCACCGTTGGAAACACCGAAAAGTCGAGCGGCCTGCGGGCGAACAGTGCCACCAGCAGCACGATCATGGACACGGCAATGTTGAAGGTGAACAACAGGTCCAGAAGGATCGTGGGCAAGGGCAGCGTCATCATGCCCAGCACGAGGATGATCAACACCGGACCAGCCAGCGTGGTGGCGGACATCAGGCGCGCCGGGGCGCCAGTGACAGATTCGGCCATGGCGATCAGGCAGCCCTGCCGCCGCCTTCATCGAGCGCCGGATCGAGCTCTGGAGGCACCGGTGTGCCCGCAGGGGGCTCCGGGCGCTCCCCTCCCCCCGTTTCGAAGCGCTCCAACTGGTAGACGTACGCCAGCACCTCAGCCACAGCCGTATACAAGGGCGTGGGAATCTCCTTGCCAAGCTCCGCATGGGCATGCAGTGCGCGGGCCAGGGGAGGAACGCGCACCACGGGCACCGCGTGTTCGCGGGCCAGTTCGGTGATGCGTGCCGCCAGCAACGCGGCGCCCTTCGCGACCACGGTGGGCGCCCTCATGTTCGCTTCGCGATAGCGCAGCGCCACGGCGAACTCGGTTGGGTTGACCACCACCACATCGGCCTTGGGAACCTCGGCCATCATCCGCCGCCGCGCAGCCTCTCGTTGCAACTGCCGGATCCGCCCCTTGATCATGGGGTCGCCCTCGGTCTCCTTGAGTTCCTGCCGGACTTCCTCCTTGGTCATGCGCAACTGCTTGCGGTGCTCCCATATTTGGAACGGCACATCTATGATCACGATGAGCGCCAAGGTGCCGGTAGCAACCAGAAACGAGAAGCCCAGCATGCTCCCGAGATGGCCCAATGCAGCCCTGGGCGGCTCGGTGGAGAGACCCACCAGGGGAGCGATGTCATTGGTAACGATCCACACCACCGCCGCACCCACCACTGCGGCCTTGAGCAGCGCCTTGGCCAGTTCGATGAGCGCATGCCAGGAGAACATCCGCTGCAGCCCGTTCAGCGGGTTGAGCCGTGAAAACTGCGGCGTCACCGCTTCCGCGCTCACCAGCCAACCGCTCAGCAGCATGGGTGCCGCCAGGGCTACCGCCACCACCACGGCGAACAACGGGGCGAATGCCAGCAGCGCATCAACAGCCAACGCGTAGAGCCGGGCGCCCATGATGTCGACACGGAAGGCAGCCGCCCGGTCAAGGGTCAACCCTGCAGTCATCAGCGTCTCGAGACGCCCCGCAAAGGCGGCGCCGAAAAGACTCAACGATCCACCCGCCGCCAGAAGAACAGCGAAGGTGGTCAACTCGGGAGAACGGGGAACCTGACCCTTTTCGCGCGCTTGCTCAAGCCGCCGGGGTGTTGGCGGCTCGGTGCGCTCAAGGTCGCTGTCTTCGGCCATGGACGGTGGTCGGGATGCGCGCAGGCAGCGTCGTTGGAATTCGGACGAGTGTAGCACGCACCCCGCAGGGCAAAGATGGGTGCCCGGGACGGCCTAAATGCAGCACCTTTAGCGCCATAATCACTCTTTTTTGCGTCAGCGGAGTCCGCCATGAAGCAAGCCCTTGTCCTGGTTGCCACCCTCCTGTGGATGCCCGCTGCGGGTTACACCCAGGAACTGAAGCGCAACCACTACGAAAGTTACCTGGGTGTGGGAGCCGGTCAATCCAATCTTCGGGGCTATTGCAATGCCATCGGCGAGGTGGCGGAATTCAGCGGCACCTGCGACGATTCAAATATCGGCGTGAAGGTGTTCGGCGGCTACAAGTTGAATCGTTGGGGTGGTGTGGAACTGGGTTACACCAGCTTCGGGGAAGGCCGGGCCGACGGCACCCGTTCCGGAACGCCCGTGATCGGCCGGTGGAAAGGCTACGGTATCGACCTGAGCGCAGTGGGCACCCTGCCTTTGGGAGATTACTTCGAACTGTTCGTCAAGGGCGGGCTTACATTCTGGGATGTGAGGTCCACCACCATGACAGTTGCCTCCGGCGAGATCAACGATCGCGGTTTCTCGGGCGTGGTGGGCGGCGGAGGCACTTGGTGGTTCATGCAACAAGCCGGGTTGCGGCTGCAGTACGAGCGCTTCCAGAAGGTGGGCGATAGCTCGGTACAAGTTCAAACCAACATCGATTTCGCATCCTTGAATCTGGTGGGCCGCTTTTGACCGGTGTCAGCCAGAGTCCGGTTTTCGGAGAGGGCGGTGGCTCTCGCACCTTGGGATCGAACTTGTGGGCACCCCGGCGGTCATTGATCCTATGTTTGAATCCAGACGACCATGGCGGATGTCAGATCCGACGAGCATCCGGGACTGCCTTTGCTGCCATCGATGCAACAGGTAGGTTGTTCTCCGCAGCGGTGACAATGAGCAGGCAGGAGCGGCGGTGCCTTTTTACGACGCCTGGGTGTGGCGCATGAACTCGGCGGCTGGCTACACGCGCGTGGCCATTACCCTGCACTGGCTGATTGCGCTCGCCATTTTCGCCAACCTGGCACTCGGCTCGCTGATGACCGAGATGGTCATCAGCCCTCAAAAACTTCGCTTGTATTCCTATCACAAGTGGCTTGGCGTGACCGTATTCGTACTGGCACTCGCACGCATCGCCTGGCGCCTGACGCACCCGCCCCCCGCGCTTCCCCTAGGCTTGCGCCCGTGGGAACGCGTGGCTGCAAGCGTGTCACACGTGCTGCTTTACACGCTCACCCTCGCGGTTCCCTTGAGCGGCTGGTTGTTCAGTTCTGCCAAGGGCTTCCAGACAGTCTGGTTTGGCGTTTTGCCCATCCCCGATCTCCTGGCCAAGGATGCACTGCTGGCCGAATTTCTGGTCGCCGCGCACAGCAACCTCAACTGGCTGATGGTGCTGATGGTGACGGCGCATGTGGCAGCCGCGATGAAGCATCACTTCTTAGCCCGGGACCCGGTTCTCGCGCGCATGCTGCCCCTGGTGCGCCGCGGCGGATAACTGCCTCACGACCCCGCTCCATCTTGACCCGCGGAGAATCCTTGATCATGCGTTTGCCCGTGCTGTATTTGCCCGTGCTGTTCGTCAGCATGCTGACTACCGGCCTGCCCGTTGCCAACGCCAACCCGCTTACGCTCGACCTGGCCCGCAGCCAGATGGTTTTCGTCTCTCGGCAGATGAACGTCCCGGTGGAAGGCCGCTTCCAGCGCTTTAGTGCGCAAATCCAGTTCGACGCGAAAAAGCCCGAGGCCGCCCGCGCGACCCTGGAGATCGATACCGCCAGCATTGATGCCGGCAGCCCCGAGGCCTCCGCGGAGGTGATACGCAAACCCTGGCTTCATACGGCGCAGTTTCCAAAGGCGATCTTCGTGTCCAGCGCGGTGAAATCCCTTGGCGGCGACCGCTACGAAGTCAGCGGGCAACTCACCCTTAAGGGCAAGACGTTGCCACTCGCGGCCCCGTTCACCGTGAAGAGCCAGGGCGGGTCGCTGGTCTTCGACGGGACGCTGACGCTCAAGCGGCTTGACTTTGGCGTAGGCGATGGCCCGTGGAATGACCCCGACACCGTTGCGAATGAAGTGCAAATCCGTTTCCGGTTCGTCGCGAAGTGACGCGACGGCCACCAACTGCAGCACCCGTGCCCTTTCTGGAGACTCCCTTGAAAACCTGCCTTTTCCTTGCCGCAACGCTCACAGTCGCCCCCGCCCTGGCCGCCCCTGAGAGCTTCACCATCGACTCGCGCCACACCTTTCCGGTGTTCGAGGTAAGTCACCTGGGCTACTCGCTGCAGCGCGGCCGCTTCAACAAGACGTCCGGGAAAATCGTGCTCGACACCGCAGCCAAGAGCGGCAGCGTCGAACTCACAATCGACGCCGCCTCCATCGACATGGGTCTTGAGAAGTGGGACGAACACATGAAGGGCGAGGATTTTTTCAATGTGGCCAAGTACCCCGCCATGACCTTCAAGTCGAGCAAATTGCTGTTTAGCGGCGACAAGGTGGTGGGTGCGGAGGGCGACTTCACGTTGCTCGGTGTCACGCAGCCGCTAAAGGTCACGTTCGCCGACTTCAACTGTGCCATGCACCCCTACGCCAAGAAGATGGCTTGCGGAGGTAACGCAGCAGCGACCATCAAACGTTCGGCGTTCGGCATGACCTACGGGGTGCCTGGAATCGGCGACGACGTGAAACTGTCTATCCCCGTGGAAGCCTTCAAGGACTGAGGCTACAACCGGGAATCTGCCTGTGGCTGCCGCTGATCCATCGACGTCGCCATGCCACCTGCACTGCGCCTGAGCCTGTGGCTGCTCGCTCTTGCCGCCCCAGCCCCAGGGGTTGTCATGGCTCAGGTGTACAAGTGGGTGGATGAGCGCGGCGTCACGCACTACGGGCAGAAGCCCCCATCGATGCCGCCTCGCGCAGGCATCGATTCGCTCGACATCGAACTGACCGGAAACGACCCACCGAAACGCAGCGGCGACTGCTACTCCATCCAATGCCAGTACGAGCGTGTGCGCGCGGACAGAATGGAGCGCCAGGAAGAACAGCTCAAGGAATGGGAGGCGCGGCAGCGGGCGGCGACGGCGCGAAAGCAGGCCGATGCAGCTGCCGCTGCCCAGAGCGATGACCGCTGGTCGAGGAGAAGCCCAATCTATTATGGGCGTCCTATCCTGCGTCCCGCAGTTCCCCCCGCCCCGGCGCCAACGCAGCCCGCAGCCTCGGCAACTCCTACGGAGCCTGGGGCGAGCCTGAGACTCCCTGGCGAATAGCTCGCCCGGCATCCCCCGTTGCTGCGCATCCCGGTACGCTGGCACAGGCATAGTCGCCAGCAAAAAAAAGGCAGCCTGTAAGGCTGCCCTGCGAACCCCCTAGCGGGGGAGGAGACCAACCTGTTTTACGACCGGGCCAGCAATTACTTGAGCCCGGAGAACAGAGTTTCCGTGCAGCGGACCGCGGCTGCCCGATCCTGGGATGCCCCATGGTGCGGTCAGGCGTATCCGCACCCAAAGACCTGGCGCCACCCATTGTCTGAAGGGGGACTTCAATCGCCCGCGCAGGCCCTACTCGATGGCTGAATCGGGCTCCTCGTCGCGCCGAGTCACCGTGTGCCCCCAGGCCACGTACAGGCCGCTGGCGACAATGATGCTCATGCCGATCAGGGAATGGGCGTCGGGAAAATCCCCGAACACAACCCAACCCGTCAATCCGATCCATAGCAGTTGGGTATAGCCAAAGGGCGAGAGCGCCGATGCATGTTCGATTTCGAGCGCCTTGATGAGCAGGTAGTGCCCGGTCATACCGGCACCACCCAACAAAAGGAACAACGGCGCGTCCTGCCAGCGCAAGGGGTGCCAGACGTGAGGCAACATGAAGGTCATCAGCACCGCCCCCACCAGTGCGGTGTAGAACAGCGAGGTGCGCGGATCATCGTCTGCACTCACCTTGCGGGTAAGGATCTGATAGAGGCTGTAGCACCCCGCCGAGCCCAGGGCCAGCAGCACAGCGGGATTGAGCATCGCGCTTCCGGGTCGCACGATGAACAGCGTGGCTCCAAAGCCCACCAGAATCGCCACCCAACGTGCTCGGCTGACCTTCTCGCCCAGCAGCCATACGGCCAGCAGCGCCACCAACAGCGGCGAGACGAAACTGATGGCCTTCACTTCCGCAAGCGGCAAGAAGGCCACTGCCCCGAAGTTGCATAGCGTGGAACCCAGCATGAGCACCGCCCGGCCAAGCTGGCCGCCAGGTTGTGCGGTTCGCACCAGCGCCGTCCCCATGGCCGGAGCGAAAATGAGCAGCATCAGTCCCACGTGCACGGCATATCGCACCCACACCACCACAGGAACTGGATAGCTGCGCGACAACCACTTGGCGGTGGTTTCGAGCACCGCAAAGCACAGAGCCATGCCAAGCATCATGGCGATGGCTCGCGGCTTGACGTGGTGTCCAGGGGCAGCGGTCGATGGTGACATCGATGCAGTGTATACGAGGGGGTGGACCGAGCCTGGTGCTCGTTGGCGACACCTGAGTGTCACTAATTATTTACTGATTTGTTGTCAACCCTTGATGACACCCATAGAATCCGCTACGTGCTGCAACCCTGCGGCCCGCAACCCGCCCGTTACCGGAGGTGGCCATGGTCGGAACCGAGGCAGGACGATTAGGCGCCGTATGGTCGCACATGCTTCTGTGCGAGGCGTTGGCCGAGGAGCGTCCAGCCCAGTTTATCGATGAAAGCGCCCGCCCCGGCCTGGAATCGCTGGAAATGGACGAGGCGCGACTGTTCGGAATCGGGCACGTGCTGCGCGCAGCCGTAACAAGCACGGAACTGGGCAGCACGGGGTTTCTGGAGGCCTTCGCCTCTGCCAACGAAATGGTCAACGCCCTGAGCTACCCTCAGCCCAGCCTGCAGGCCATGCTTGTATCGCCAAGCTCGGGCACTCGGTTCTTGGTGCATGTCCGTCACGACGAAGATGCGCGGCGCATGATGCAGCTCGCACGCCGCGCCGGCCATAGCCAGCGCTGCCTGTGCCTGAGAGTGGACTCGGATGACCCCATGCAGGCCATTCTCGCCGGCCGGGCGCGAGACCCCATGGCAAGCCGCATGGTCTATCTGGGCTCACTGGATCCGGAGGCCGCGGAGGCACATGCCTGCCTCCAGGCGCTCAGCGCCCGGGATGGTGACGGCGAGATGGCCTGGCTTGAAGCTCCCTTCAGCGACGACTCACAGCGCGATGCCCTGCTCGCCCAGGTGGAAGACGCCCGCCTCGGGGGCCACTCACACACTCCGTGGTGGGTGGGCGAATTACGACTGCGGCGCCCCTTTCCCGGCATTTTCGGCCATCGTCTTCATACGGGCTGCCTGTTGCTGGCCACCGGACTGCGCGGGTCGACGCGGGAGTGGCTCACTGCCGTCAGCCAGCGACTGAGCGATGCCTACCGCGATGCGCGGCTGCCCGACGGCACCCGGGGCGACCTCGCCTTCAGCCTTGCCAGAGGGGCGGGCCCAGACCGCGGACTGGATTACCCGGCCTATCAGCGGGCCCGACCCGGCCTCAACGCCTGACACGGGATTGCAACGCCGGGGCCGCTTCCGCTAGATTCAGCGCCCCTTTCACCGCGCGCACTGCGAGGAACGCAGACCATGAAGCATATCAACTGGGACAACATTCCCTTCGAACAGATCAATCCGCACTTCAAGCGCAAGCTTGCCTGGGACGGCCAGGTGATGATCGCCCGCACCGACGTGGAAGGCGGATACGTGGTGCCGCTGCACAAACACCCCAACGAACAGGTCACCTGGGTGATGAGCGGCAAGTGGCGGTTCCACCTTGAAGGCAAGGTGGTGGACGTGGGACCCGGCGAGATGATCTTCATCCCGGGCAACGTGGAACATCGGGTCGAAGCCCTCGAAACGCTGGTGGCCTACGACATCTTTACGCCGCCGCGCCAAGATTGGCTCACGGGGGCAGATGCCTACCTGAGGGATACGGCCAGCGCCTGATCCTGGCCGGTCGGCACCGGCGGGCCAGGGGTGCGCGCTGCAGCCTTGAGCGAAGCGCCCGTCCCACGGCTCAGCCAGTGAGACCCACTGCGCCGAGAACGAAAGCCCAGGTGAAGGCAATCTCACGCAGGAAATCGTAGCGCCCCGAGGCACCGCTGTGCCCGGCATCCATGTTGACACGCAACAGCAGCGGGTTTGCGTCGGTCTTCAAGGCACGCAGGCGAGCCACATACTTGGCCGGCTCCCAATACATGACCTGACTGTCGTTGAGCGAAGTCTCCACCAGCATCAGCGGGTAGCGCCGGGCCGTGAGATTGTCGTAGGGCGACCAGGCCTGGATGCGGGCGTAGTCCTCGGGCAGTTTTGGATTGCCCCATTCCTCGAATTCCCCGGTGGTGAGCGGCAGGGTTTCATCGAGCATGGTGTTGAGCACGTCCAGGAAAGGGACCTCCAGCACCACCGCGCGGAACAGGTCGGGCCGCAGGTTCGTCACGGCCCCCATGAGCAGCCCGCCCGCGCTCCCGCCCTGCACCACCAAGCGGCGGGGCTCCGTCCAGCCGCCATCCACCAGATGCTCGGCACAGGCGATGAAATCGGTGAATGTGTTCATCTTGTTCGCCATGCGCCCCTGGTCGTGCCAGCGCTTGCCCATCTCGCCGCCACCGCGCACATGGGCCAGACCCACCACCACGCCGCGGTCGAGCAGGGAGAGACGCCCGGAACTGAAGGTGACCATCTCCGGGTAACCGTAGGCCCCGTAACCCGACAGCAACAGCGGCGCGGGTCCGTCGCCGCGCCGATCGCGGCGCCATACCAGCGACACGGGCACTGCGGTGCCGTCGGCGGCCGTGGCGCTGGTGAGGGCCGATTCGTACAGCCCGGGGTCATAACCGCCCAGCACCTCCTGCTGCTTGAGCAAGGTACGAACGCGGGTGTCCATGTGATAGTCGAACACCGACTCAGGCGTGACGAAGCTCTCGTAGCCGTAGCGTAGGATGTCGGTGTCGAATTCAGGGTTGCCGCCCGGATAAACGCTGTAGGCTGGCTCGGGAAACTCGATCTCGTGACGTTCGAAGTCGGCGAAGCGCACCACGGCCAGCCGCGGGAATCCATCGCGGCGTTCGTGAAGCACGTAGTGCCGCGCGAACAGGTCCACCCCCTCCAGCATCACCGCCTCGCGATGGGGCACTAGTTCCTCCCAGAGGGCTTCGCTGAAACCCTCCACGGGCGACCGCACCAGGCGGAAATTGCGGCCTCGGTCGTTGGTCACCACGTAGAAGTGGTCGCCATGGTGATCGAGGTAGTACTCGTGGTCCTGGCGACGTTGCAGCGCCAGCACCGGCGCCTCGGACGGACGATCCGCCGGGATGAAGCGCACCTCGGAAGTGGTGGCGCTGTAGGAGCCGATGAACACGAAGCCGCGCGAGCGCGACAACTCCACGCCCGCACTGAAGCGCGCGTCGGTTTCCTCGAAGATCAGCTCGGCGTCTTGCGATCCCAGCACGTGGCGCCAGACCCGGTTGGCCCGCTTGGTCTCGTCCTCCGTGACGTAGAACAGCGTCGTGCCATCGGCGCTCCACGCCACCGAACACGCACGCTGCACCTCCAAGGACAGGGGGCGCCCCGAGTCCAGATCCTTCAATCGCAGGGTGTATTCGCGATACCCGGTGAAGTCCGTGGAGTAGGCCAGCAAGCGGCCATCGGGGCTTGGCTCGAACACTCCGAGGGCGAAGAACTTGCGGCCCCGTGCCAGGCGGTTGCCGTCCAGCAGGACCTGTTCGGGCGCCTCCATGCTGCCGCGGCGCCGGCAGTGAATGGCGTACTGGCGACCGGCAACCGTGCGCGAGTAGTACAGCCATCCGGCCTCCCGCACCGGCACGCCCATGTCCGTCTGCTTGATGCGGTCCAACATCTCGCGGTAGAGCGCGCCCTGAAGCCGCTGGCTCGGCGCCATCATGGCCCGGGTGTAGGCGTTCTCGGCTTCGAGGTAAGCGATGACCTCCGGGTCGTCCCGATGGCGCAACCAGTGGTAGTCGTCCACACGCTTCTGGCCGTGGATTTCAGTCACGTGGGGCCGGCGTGCGGCAACCGGCGGCAGGGGCGGGAGGGAAGCAGGCATCATCAAAAAAACGGTCTGGAGATGAGTCGAAAACCCAAGGT
>JBIIUM010000013.1:0-34486 GCA_044339985.1 Burkholderiales bacterium
GTACCCACGTTGGGCGCCCAGAAGCTCACTTGGCGCACGTGGCCCACGCCGGACTCGCCGATGGCCGGGGGCGTGCCCACGATGCCGCCGTAGTACGTGAAGTACTCCACCTTCAGGCCAGCCTCCTTGCTTGCCTTCACGAGCAGCGCCAGGTCGTTGCCCCAGTTGCCGGTGATCACGGCCTGAGCCCCCGAGGCGTTGATCTTCGCGACGTAGGGCGCGAAGTCCTTCACCTTGCCCAGCGGATGGAGATCATCACCCACGATCTGGATGTCGGGGCGCTTGGCCGCGAGCATGGCTCGGCCAGCCCTCGAAACGGCCTGGCCAAACGCGTAGTCCTGGTTGAGCAGGTACACCTTCGACAGCGACTTGTCCGCAGCCATTACGTCGGTGAGGGCGGACATCTTCATGTCGGCGTCGGCGTCGAAGCGGAAATGCCAGAAGCTGCATTTCTCGTTGGTGAGTGCCGGGTCCACCGCTGCGTAATTGAGGTACAGGACGGCTTGGCCCGGGTTGCGCGCATTGTGCTTGGCCAGCGTGTCCACCAAGGCGTGCGCTACGTTCGAGCCGTTGCCCTGGGTGATGTACTGGACTCCCTGGTCGATGGCGGACTTGAGTTGCAGCACGGAGTCCTGCGGGCTTGATTTGTTGTCGAAGGGCACGATCTCGAGCTTGCGTCCGAGGATGCCACCGCGCGCGTTGATCATGTCGGCAACGAGCTGGAAGTGGCGCAATTCGGATTCGCCCACATTGGCGAAGGGGCCGGAGAGCGGATCGATGAATCCGATGCGGATGTTCTGGGCGTGGGCGGCGCCGGCAGCGAGCAGCAGCAGCGCCGCTGAAGCGAGCGATTTGGTGCGAGTCATGCTGTGTTCCCTCCGAGAGCGGCCATCGTTGCAGCCGTGGGCACTGATGTTACGCCGGTGGATTGCCCCTTACCCTCTGGGCGTACGGCGCGGCAGTTCAGGCGGCAGGGCGAGCAGCAGCAGCCCCGCGCAGATCAGCGCCATGCCGGTGCCCTCGGCGAGACTGGGGCGTTCGCCGAACTGCAGCCAGGCGGCGGCGACGCCGATTACGGGAGTGGCCAGGGTGCCCATGCTGGCGATGCCAGCCGGCAACCGCTTCAACGCGAAGTAAAACAGTATCCAGGCCAGGGCCGAGGCCAGCACCGACATGTAGAACAGCGTGGCGAGAAACAGCGGCGTCCAGCGTACTGGCGGCAGGTGCAGCAACTGCCCCAGGGCGAACATCAGCAGCGCGCACAGCAACATCTGCCAAAAGGTGAGCGTGAGCAGGTCGGAGCGGGCGCGGCCCTGGGCGCTTTTCACCAGCACCACGCTGGCTCCCCAGGAACAGCCCGCCAGCAATGCCAACAGGCTTGGCGCCAGGCCGCCCAGGTGCAGCGGGTCCACCAGCACTACCAGGCCCACGGCGGCCAGGGCAATGGCAACCCATTGCCGGGTGCGCATGCGTTCGTGCAGGAACAGCCGGGCGAACAACACGGTCCAGAAGGGCATGGTGTAGCACAGCACCGCCACCTTGCCGGTGCCGCCGAGTTTCAGGCCCCACAGGGTGCCGGTGAAGTTGAAGGTGAGCATCACCGCCAACAGCCCCGCCAGCCACCACTCATTGCGCGGCACGCGGATCCCGTGACCAAGCCAGCGCAGCACCGGCAGCAGGACGATGGCTCCCAGCAAGAAGCGCCAGGCAGCCGAGTCGGTGGGAGAGGCATCGCGCAGGCTGGCCTTCATCACCACCCAGTTGTATCCCCAGATGAGCGATACCAGGCCAAGGGCGGCGGCGGCGCTGCCGCGGCCAGCGGGGCGGGAGGGTGAATCCGACACGGGATGGGGGCCTGAGGGTGAAAAGGCGCGGATTGTCCCACGGCCGGTGGGGTCTGGCGGCTATACTGCGGCTGCGGAGAATCGGTCGCAGCTTTGCTGGCGGTCCGCCGCATCAATACAAAAACCATAGCAACGCAACGGGAGGGGCAGTCGATGGAACCGTGGTCTCAGGTTTACGACCCGCTGGGGAGCACCATCCTGTCCACGCTGGTGTGCGCGATCCCGGTGATCGTGCTGCTGGGTGGGCTGGGTTTCCTTCACATCAAGGCGCACATCGCCGCCGTGGCTGGATTGGTGTCGGCGCTGGCAATCGCCATCTTCGTGGTGGGCATGCCGGTTGACATGGCTGGCCGGGCGGCGCTGTTCGGCGGCCTGTTCGGGCTGATCGGTATCGTCTGGATCATCATCAACCTGATCTTCATGTACCGCCTCACCCTCAAGGCGGGGCTGTTCAAGATTCTTCAGGACTCCATCGGCGGTATTTCCAATGACCGGCGCCTGCAATTGGTGCTGATCGCCTTTTGCTTCGGGGCCTTTTTCGAGGGTGCCGCTGGCGGCGGCACGCCTGTGGCCGTGACCGGCGCCATCCTCATCGGACTGGGTTTCTCGCCGCTGGCGGCCTCTGGCCTGTCGTTGATCGCCAACACGGCTCCGGTGGCCTACGGCGGTTTGGGTACACCCATCATCGTGCTCAACAGCGTTACCCAGAACACCGATGAATATCTGCTCGCGCTTTCGGCCATGGTGGGGCGCCAGCTGCCGATCTTCTCGCTGATCGTCCCCTTCTGGCTGGTGATCACCTTCTGCGGCTTCCGCCAGACCATGGCCGTATGGCCGGCCATCCTGGTGGCGGGCGTGAGTTTTGCCATTCCGCAGTTCCTGATTTCCAACTTCCACGGTCCCTGGCTGGTGGACATGCTCTCGGCCATGATCTCCATGGTGACGGTTGCATGGTTCCTCACCAAGTGGAAGCCCAGCCATGTGATGACCGCCGCTGACGGCAGCACCGGCAGTCTGGTGCCTTTCGGGCAGGCCGCGGCGGCGCACCACGGCCACAGCCGCGAGATGGTGATCAAGGCTTGGACGCCATGGGTGATTCTCACGGCCATTCTTGCGCTATGGGGAATCCCCTGGGTGAAGTCCCATATCCTCAACATCCCCGGCATCACCTTCTGGAAGTGGGAGATACCGGGCCTCCACAATTTGGTCCAGCGCGTGGCGCCGGCCGTGGCGCATCCGCACACCGAGAAAGCGGTGCTCAACATCGGCATCGTCTCGGCCACTGGCACCGGCATCCTCATCGCTGCGCTGATTGCCGGCAAGGTGATGGGTTTCAAGGCGCGCGAGATGGGCGCGGCGTGGCTGGAAACCATCGTTCTGATGAAGTACTCCATCCTCACCATCGTGGCCATGCTGGCGCTGGGCTACACCACGCGCTACTCAGGCATGGACGCCACCCTTGGCCTGGCGCTGGCCAATACGGGCTGGCTGTACCCCTTCTTCGGCACTCTGATCGGCTGGATCGGCGTGGCGCTCACGGGCACCGACGCCGCTTCCAACGCTCTGTTCGGCAGCCAGCAGCAGATCACCGCCAACAAGCTTGGTCTGTCGCCTGAGCTCATGGCGGCAGCCAACAGCTCGGGCGGAGTGATGGGCAAGATGATCGACGCCCAGAGCATCGTAGTCGCCTCCATTGCCACCAATTTTGTTGGCAAGGAGGGCGTGATCTTGCGCTATGTGTTCTGGCACTCCATCGCGCTGGCCGCGCTCATCGGGGTATTCGTGATGCTCCAGGCGTACGTCTGGCCGTTCACCGAAATGGTGGTGGCACCGCCAGCGGCGTTGGCTCCAGGCAAGTAATGCTCGACACGACGTTATCCGGGCCGGGGATTCCGACCCGGCGAGCATCTCATCGGCGCGCGGTGGGTTGCATGGGCGGCGGGCGAACCCGGTGAGGGTTGCGTCGAGGTGTTCCACGTCCGGCTGCCCCCCCCGTCCAGGCAACGTGCGGTCAGACCAGCCGGGTCGCCCATGGTCGCCCCCGGGGTTCTCTGACGCGGCGACCTGGATACTGATGGCCGGGCAGTTTGATCCACGCCTTCTTTCGAGCCCTGGCCGGTGGGATTCCTGATGGTGGAACAGATGCGAAACATGCCTCCGCATGCGATGTTTTGCGCCGTGTTTGCGTTTGGGAGCGGCAATGTTGATTGGTGATCGACTCTCTGAAATCGGCCTGGTGCTGCCCGTGCCTGCGGCCCCCAAGTTTGCGTACGTGCCGGTAGTGATTCATGGCGGGCTTGCGTGGGTGGCAGGTCAGTTGCCGTGGCGGGACGGACAACTGCCATGCACGGGATTGGTGGGGCGCGAGGTCAGCATCGAGCAGGCGGCTGAGGCAGCCAGATTGTGCGTGCTGCAGTGCCTCGCCCAACTGCAACAGGCGCTGGGAGACCTGGACCGAATTGAGCGCTTCGTGAAGGTGACCGGATTCGTGGCGTCCGCGCCGGGTTTTGGCGATCAGCCCAGGGTGATCGATGCTGCGTCCCAGTTGCTTCAGGAGGTGTTCGGCGAGGCGGGGAAGCACGCGCGCTCGGCGGTCGGTGTGGCAGCGCTGCCCCGCGGCGCGCCAGTCGAAATCGAGTTCGTCGCGGCAGTACGCTGAAATGCTTCTGACAATGTTTTGATTGGGAGGGAAGTTCGCACATGCGCATGAACCGGCTCGGAGACAGCGATCTTCAGGTATCGGAGATCTGTCTGGGAACCATGACCTGGGGGGAGCAAAACAGCGAGGCCGAGGCACATGCCCAGCTGGACTTTGCCTTCTCGAGCGGCATCAATTTCATAGATGCTGCCGAAATGTACCCAGTACCTCCCAGGGCGGAGACACAAGGGCGGACGGAGTCTTACCTGGGTTCTTGGTTGGCTCGCCAGCCCCGCGACCGCTTGATCATTGCCACCAAGATCACCCCTCCCGGGCGTGGTTTCGGTTGGATTCGTGGCGGTGCGTTGTCCCTGACCCGAGGCCATGTGGCGGCGGCGGTGGACGCAAGCCTCCAGAGGATGCGTACGGATTACATCGATCTCTATCAGATCCATTGGCCCGAGCGCTACGTGCCCTCCTTCGGCAAAACGCACTACGATCCGATCGAAGAAAGGCCGGCTACGCCCATCCGCGAACAACTTGAAGCCCTCGAGATGCAGGTCCGGGCGGGCAAGGTGCGCTATGTCGGACTTTCCAACGAAACGCCGTGGGGGGTGATGGAGTTCTTGCGCTTGGCCCGCGAGCACAACCTTCCCAGGGTCGTGTCCATTCAGAACGCCTACAACCTGCTCAACCGCGCCTTCGAGGGGCCGTTGGCGGAAGTCACCCGCCACGAGAACGTGCCGCTGCTAGCCTACAGTCCGCTGGCATTCGGGCATCTGACCGGCAAGTACTTGGGGGGAGCCCAGCCGGGAGGTGCTCGTCTCACACGGTTCCCTCCGTTTGGCCAGCGTTATCAGAAGCCCAACGTGGCAGCCGCTTCAGCGGCCTATGCGCAGCTTGCGCAGGAAGCGGGTATGAGTGCTACAACGTTAGCGCTTGCTTTCGTGAGGAGCCGCTTTTTCGTTGCATCTACCATTATTGGCGCCACAACACTGGGGCAGCTGGCTGAAGACGTGAACAGCGCCTCCGTGGATCTGTCGCGCGAGACTTTGGCAGCTTTGGATGAACTGCACTTCCGCTACACCAATCCCGCCGTCTGAGTAGTCCCCAGGGTTTAATCCCAGGAAAGCCTTTGACAGTCAAGGGCGCAATAACGATAATCGCAGGTTTCGCCGGAGGGGTTCCCGAGCGGTCAAAGGGATCAGACTGTAAATCTGACGGCTCTGCCTTCGAAGGTTCGAATCCTTCCCCCTCCACCATAGGCTTGGCGCTGCAAAGGCTGGATTCGCGCGACGGTCTGTGGAGGTTGTGGCGAAAAAATGTTGAGGACGCGGCGGTACGGCAGTGCGCGGCGGGTGTAGCTCAATGGTAGAGCAGAAGCCTTCCAAGCTTACGACGAGGGTTCGATTCCCTTCACCCGCTCCAGCAGGTTAGTTGCGGCCTTCTGAGCGTGAAGCGAATGGGCGCGGGGCACAGGCACGAGTCGTGAAAGATTTCGCCGATGTAGCTCAGTGGTAGAGCACTCCCTTGGTAAGGGAGAGGTCACGCGTTCAATCCGCGTCATCGGCACCACATGAGGCAGTACCGGGCGGCGGGCTACCACAGGCCCGCCGGGGCAACGAGCTGTAATCATCAGGAAGGCAGGCAGGAAACCATGGCAAAAGGCAAGTTCGAGCGGACGAAGCCGCACGTGAACGTGGGCACGATTGGTCACGTGGACCACGGCAAGACGACGCTGACGGCGGCGATTACGACGGTGCTGTCGACGAAGTTTGGTGGTGAGGCGAAGAAGTATGACGAGATTGACGCGGCGCCTGAGGAGAAGGCGCGCGGGATCACGATCAACACGGCGCACGTGGAGTACGAGACGGCGAACCGTCACTATGCGCACGTGGACTGTCCTGGTCATGCGGACTACGTGAAGAACATGATCACGGGTGCGGCGCAGATGGACGGTGCGATTTTGGTGGTGAGTGCTGCTGACGGGCCGATGCCGCAGACGCGGGAGCACATTTTGCTGGCGCGTCAGGTGGGTGTGCCCTACATCATCGTGTTCATGAACAAGGCGGACATGGTGGATGACAAGGAGTTGCTCGAGTTGGTGGAGATGGAGGTGCGCGAGTTGCTCTCGAAGTATGAGTTTCCTGGGGACGACACGCCGATTGTGATTGGATCGGCGTTGAAGGCGTTGGAGGGGGACAAGGGGGAGTTGGGGGAGCAGGCGATTCTCAAGCTGGCGGAAGCGCTGGACAGTTACATACCTGAGCCCAAGCGTGCGCTTGACGGGGCGTTTCTGATGCCTGTGGAGGATGTGTTTTCCATTTCGGGTCGTGGCACGGTGGTGACGGGTCGGGTGGAGCGCGGGATTGTGAAGGTGGGTGATGAGATTGAGATTGTGGGATTGAAGCCCACGCTGAAGACGGTGTGCACGGGTGTGGAGATGTTCCGCAAGTTGCTTGATCAGGGTCAGGCTGGGGACAACGTGGGTATTTTGCTGCGTGGCACGAAGCGTGAGGAGGTGGAGCGAGGTCAGGTGCTGGCGAAGCCTGGTTCGATCACGCCGCACACGAAGTTCACGGCCGAGATATATGTGCTGAGCAAGGAAGAGGGTGGGCGGCACACGCCGTTTTTCAACGGCTATCGTCCGCAGTTCTACTTCCGTACCACGGACGTGACGGGGTCGATCGAGTTGCCAGCCGGGACGGAGATGGTGATGCCTGGTGACAACGTGTCGATCACGGTGCAGTTGATTCAGCCCATTGCCATGGAGGAAGGATTGCGCTTTGCCATTCGCGAGGGCGGCCGCACCGTGGGCGCCGGCGTGGTGGCCAAGATCATCGAGTAACGCGTCGGGCTGCCGTCACCCGCATTGGGCGGGTGCGGTCTCCGGCGGGAAACACCAGGCCAGTAGCTCAATTGGCAGAGCGTCGGTCTCCAAAACCGAAGGTTGGGGGTTCGAGACCCTCCTGGCCTGCCATTCCCCCGATTCACTGAACCCGCCTGTTGGCGGAAAGGGCGGCCGCGGTCACGGCGGCACTGGATCACATGATCGACAAGCTCAAGATCGCGGTTGCTCTGGCGCTGGTGGCGGCGGGAGTGGTCGGCTTCTATGCCCTCGGCGACAAAGCGCTGATTCTCCGGGTTCTTCTGGTTGTTGCCGGGCTCGCGGCTGCGGCGGCAGTGGCTTGGACGAGTCAGCCGGGAAGGGCTTTCTACGTTTTCGCGCAAGAGTCTGTGGTGGAGACTCGCAAGGTGGTCTGGCCCACCCGCAAGGAAACCCTGCAGACGACCGTTGTCGTGATTGTTTTCGTCATCGTGATGGCGGTCTTCCTTTGGGTGGTGGACAGCGTGCTGGTCGTGCTGGTCCGGATGTTGATGAAGTCGCCCGGGGATTGAGGCCATGAGCAAACGCTGGTACGTGGTTCACGCATATTCCGGTTTTGAGAAACAGGTCCATAAAGCATTGCTCGAGCGCATCGCCCGTGCCGGGATGGAGGACAAGTTTGGTCAGATTCTTGTCCCTGTCGAGGAGGTCGTGGAGATGAAGGGCGGGCAGAAGAGCATTTCGGAACGGAAGTTTTTCCCCGGCTATGTGCTGGTGGAAATGGAGATGACAGACGACTCCTGGCACCTCGTCAAGAACACTCCCAAGGTGACCGGATTCGTTGGCGGCACTGCCCACAAGCCAACACCCATCTCCGAAAAAGAAGTGCAGGCCATCATGAGCCAGATCCAGGAAGGGGTGGAGAAGCCCAAGCCTAAGGTCTTGTTCGAGGTGGGAGAGGGCGTGCGTGTGAAGGAGGGGCCATTCACGGACTTCCATGGAAACGTGGAGGAAGTGAACTACGACAAGAGCAAACTGAGGGTGTCAGTGTCGATTTTTGGCCGTGCCACCCCTGTTGAACTCGAGTTCAGTCAGGTCGAAAAGGCCTAACGGGTCTATCGATGGAAGCCTCGCGGGTACGGCTCCCCGCGAGGTGTCTTGAACCGGTGTAGAGCCGCGGCAGCATCAACCGGGGAGTCCAGCTCTGATTTCTGGACGTTTGCACCCACAGAGGAGCCATCATGGCGAAGAAAATTGTCGGATACATCAAGTTGCAGGTGCCTGCGGGCAAGGCGAACCCATCCCCGCCCATTGGACCTGCCCTCGGCCAGCGCGGCCTGAACATCATGGAGTTCTGCAAGGCATTCAACGCCCAGACCCAAGGGATGGAAGTGGGCATGCCCATTCCCGTTGAAATCACCGCGTTTGCCGACAAAAGTTTCACCTTCACCCTCAAGACGCCTCCGGCTACCTATCTCATCAAGAAAGCTGCCGGCGTGCAAAAGGGTTCGGCCAAGCCGCACACCGACAAGGTCGGCAAGATGAGTCGCGCGCAGGCGGAGCAGATCGCGAAGGCGAAGATGCCCGATCTCACTGCCTCCGATCTGGATGCCGCGGTCCGCACAGTCGCCGGTAGTGCCCGAAGCATGGGTGTTGAAGTGGAGGGTTTCTAAAATGGCGAAGACTTCCAAGCGCGTGTCTGCTCTGAAGGGCACGGTAAATCGGGACAAGTCCTATGCCGTCTCCGACGCCATGGATCTGGTCAAGAAGAATGCGACTGCAAAGTTCAATGAGTCCATCGACGTCGCGATCAACCTTGGTGTTGACGCCAAAAAGTCCGACCAGGTGGTGCGTGGCTCGGTCGTACTCCCCAAGGGTACTGGCAAGTCGGTCCGTGTAGCGGTCTTTGCCCAGGGGGCGGCGGCGCAAGCGGCTCAGGCGGCCGGTGCCGACATCGTGGGCATGGAAGACCTTGCTGAACGGGTCAAGGGCGGGAACATCGACTTCGACGTGGCGATCGCTGCGCCGGATGCCATGCGCGTGGTGGGTACGCTTGGCCAGATTCTCGGCCCGCGCGGTTTGATGCCCAATCCGAAGGTCGGCACCGTTACGCCGAACGTGGCTGAGGCCGTGAGGAACGCCAAGGCCGGACAAGTGCAGTACCGCACCGACAAAGCGGGCATTGTTCAGTGCACCATCGGCCGCGCCTCCTTCGACCTCGAAGCGCTGCACGCAAATCTGCATGCGCTGATCGAGGCTTTGAACAAAGCGCGCCCCGCGGCAGCGAAGGGTGTCTACCTGCGCAAGGTATCCCTGTCCAGCACCATGGGCCCCGGAGTTCGTGTGGATACGTCCACGCTCCAGGTTCAACAGACGAGGTGAAGGTTTAGTTGAGTACAGGTGGCGCACGGGTGTTGCGCCGCCAATGAACTTTGGGGCCGGGACTTCGGCAGCAATGCCGCAGGCCCGGACCGTCAAAGACCGCTGGAGTCCCAAGGGACTTGATTCCGTCCGGAGCATTCGCCGGCCATTTTGGCGGATGTTCGGCGGGTCCAGCGCAGACGGCGTGCCCGAACCAGGATTTCGGTGCCTGCGGGGCGAAAGCCGCGCAGGGAGTTGGGAGCCTGTTCGAAGGTCGCCGTGAGGGGGAGGCCGTGCCGGGTTGCCGGCAGGTTTCCGGACTTCATGCGAAAGGAGGCAGGATTTGAGTCTGAATCTGGAGCAAAAGAAGGTCGTGGTGGCCGAGGTGAGCGCCCAAGTGGCGAACGCTCAGGTCATCGTGTTGGCCGAGTACCGCGGACTCGAAGTGGGAAACATGACCGTTTTGCGCGCCAAGGCGCGTGCCTCGGGCGTGTATTTCCGCGTGTTGCGCAACACTCTGGCTCGCCGGGCTGTCGCCGAGACGCCGTTCGCCAAATTGGCTGACCAAATGGTCGGTCCCCTGGCCTACGGCATCAGCAGCGACCCCGTTGCTGCCGCAAAGGTGTTGCACGAGTTTGCCAAGGGTAACGACAAGTTCGTGATCCGTGGCGGCGCGATGGCTAACGTGGTGATGTCCGCCAAGGACGTCGCTGCGCTTGCCACCATGCCCAGCCGCGAGGAACTACTTGCCAAGCTACTCGGCACCATGCAGGCGCCGGTCGCCACGTTCGTGCGCACGCTCAACGAGGTGCCCTCGCGCTTCGTCAGGACGCTCGCGGCGGTACGCGACCAGAAGGAAACCCAGGCCGCCTGACGGCCGCGCGACCGAACTCATTCAACGCCGGTGCTCGCGCCCCGGTTACCGAAATCCAACAGGAGCAACTCACAAATGGCTACCAAAGCTGAAATTCTCGATGCAATCTCCAGCATGACCGTGCTTGAACTCTCCGAACTCATCAAAGAGATGGAGGAGAAGTTCGGCGTCTCCGCCGCTGCCGCTGCTGTTGCAGTGGCTGCACCCGCTGCCGGTGGCGCCGCCGCCCCGGCCGCCGAAGAAAAGACCGAGTTTACGGTCGTGCTTGCCAAGACCGGCGACAACAAGGTCAACGTCATCAAGGCAGTTCGCGAAATTACTGGTCTGGGCCTCAAGGAAGCGAAGGACCTCGTGGACGGCGCACCCAAGCCTGTCAAGGAAGCCATCCCGAAGGCTGAGGCTGACGCGATTGCCAAGAAACTCACCGATGCGGGCGCAACGGCCGAGATCAAGTAAATCTTTTCTTTTGTTGCATTGCGGGCAGGCTGGCGGGAAACCGCTGGCCTTTTCGCGCCACCCCAACCAGCCCGCATCGCCAGCGACGTACCCATAGCGCCGCTGGCGATGTCGGTTGCAATCCAGCAGTCCCCCGCGCCCGAGGGCGTGCGGTCCCGTCCATCTCCTGTGGAGTGACCATGAGCTATACCTTCACCGAGAAGAAGCGCATCCGCAAAAGCTTCGCCAAGCGAGCAGCAGTTCTGCCAGTGCCCTTCTTGTTGGCTACTCAGATCGAGTCCTACGCAGCCTTCCTGCAGGAGGGGGCGGCGCCCGGGGCGCGCAACAACCAGGGCCTGCAGGCAGCATTCAACTCGATCTTCCCCATTTCCAGCCACTCGGGCAATGCGAAACTCGATTACGTGAGCTACACGCTCGGCACCCCACCTTTCGATGTGAAGGAGTGCCAGCAACGCGGGTTGACCTTCGCCGCGCCCCTGCGCGCCAAGGTGCGCCTCACGATCATGGACAAGGAGGCCCCCAAGCCCACGGTGAAGGAAGTCAAGGAGCAGGAGGTCTACATGGGGGAAATCCCTCTCATGACCGAGACCGGTTCCTTCGTGATCAACGGAACCGAGCGTGTCATCGTGTCGCAGCTTCACCGCTCGCCCGGGGTCTTTTTCGAGCACGACCGGGGCAAGACCCACAGTTCCGGGAAGTTGCTTTTCTCGGCACGCATCATTCCTTACCGCGGCTCTTGGCTGGATTTCGAATTCGACCCGAAGGATCTCCTCTATTTCCGCGTCGACCGGCGCCGGAAGATGCCGGTCACGATTCTCCTCAAGGCAATCGGCTTGTCGCCTGAGGACATCCTCCGCGAGTTTTTCGTTTTTGATTCGTTCCACGTCACCGGCGAGAAGACCTGGCAGTTCGCCATCGTGCCCGAGCGCCTTCGCGGCGAGACCGCGAAGATGGATATTGTCGCCAAGGGTAAGGTCATCGTTCCCAAGGACAAGCGAATCACGGCCAAGCACGTCAGGGACATGGAGGCTGCTGGCCTGAAGAAGCTTGATGTGGCGGACGACTTCGTCGTTGGCCGTGTGCTCGCCCGGAAAGCCGTGAATCCCGACACCGGTGAAATCGTGGCCAACGCCAACGACGAGATCACGCCGGATCTGCTCGGCAAGATGACGCAATCTGGCGTCAAGAGCTTCGAGACCATCTACACAAACGACTTGGATCAGGGCGCCTTCATTTCCCAGACCCTTCGCGCTGATGACACCCTCGATCAGCTTGGCGCTCAGGTTGCGATCTACCGCATGATGCGCCCCGGGGAGCCCCCCACCGAGGATGCGGTCAAGACGCTCTTCAACGGCCTGTTCTACTCCCCTGAGCGCTACGACCTCTCGGCCGTTGGCCGCATGAAATTCAACCGGCGAGTAGGTCGAACCGAGCTAACAGGCCCGGCCACGCTCGCCAATGAAGACGTCATCGCCGTCATTCGTATTCTCGTCGATCTGAAAAACGGTCGCGGCGAGATAGATGACATTGATCATCTCGGCAATCGCCGTGTTCGCTCTGTCGGCGAGCTGGCGGAAAATCAGTTCCGGGCCGGTCTCGTGCGCGTGGAGCGGGCTGTCAAGGAGCGCCTGTCGCAGGCGGAATCCGAGAACCTCATGCCCCACGACCTTATCAACGCCAAGCCAGTAAGCGCGGCGGTGCGCGAGTTTTTCGGATCCAGCCAGCTGTCGCAGTTCATGGATCAGACCAACCCGCTATCGGAGATCACCCACAAGCGCCGCGTTTCAGCCCTTGGGCCAGGCGGCCTCACGCGTGAGCGCGCAGGTTTTGAAGTGCGCGACGTGCACCCGACACACTATGGCCGTGTCTGTCCGATCGAAACGCCAGAAGGCCCCAACATCGGGCTCATCAACTCGCTTGCCTTGTACGCGCAGACCAACGAGTACGGCTTCCTCGAGACGCCGTACCGCGTGGTGAGGGACGCCAAGGTAGCCGATGAGATTCACTTCCTCTCCGCCATCGAGGAGGGGCAGTTCGTGATCGCGCAGGCCAACGCGCCTACCGACAAGAAAGGCAAGCTCACCGACGAACTGGTTTCATGCCGGCACCACAACGAGTTCATGCTCTCCTCGCCGGACAAAGTGCAGTACATGGACGTGGCGCCCTCGCAGATCGTTTCGGTGGCAGCCTCGCTGATCCCGTTCCTGGAGCATGACGACGCCAACCGAGCCTTGATGGGCTCGAACATGCAACGCCAAGCCGTTCCCTGCCTGCGCGCGGAAAAGCCACTGGTGGGCACCGGCATCGAGCGCACCGTGGCCGTGGATTCGGGAACGGCGGTGCTGGCGCGCCGTGGCGGGGTGGTTGACTACGTGGACGCAAGCCGAATCGTGGTGCGGGTCAACGACGAGGAAGCAGGCGGTGGCGATGTGGGCGTGGACATCTACAACCTCACCAAGTACACCCGCTCCAACCAGAACACCAACATCAATCAGCGCCCACTCGTGAAGGTGGGCGACCTCATCGCACGCAAAGACGTGGTGGCCGATGGCGCGTCCACCGACATGGGCGAGCTCGCGCTCGGGCAAAATCTGCTCGTGGCATTCATGCCCTGGAACGGCTACAACTTCGAGGACTCCATCCTCATCTCCGAGCGGGTCGTGGCCGACGACCGGTTCACTTCCATCCACATCGAGGAACTCTCGGTGGTGGCCCGCGACACGAAACTCGGCCCCGAGGAGATAACCCGGGACATTTCCAATCTCTCCGAGGCGCAGCTGGCGCGCCTTGACGAATCGGGCATCGTCTACATCGGTGCGGAAGTGGAGGCAGGTGATGTACTGGTGGGCAAGGTGACCCCGAAGGGTGAGACCCAGCTCACTCCCGAGGAGAAGCTTCTGCGCGCCATTTTTGGCGAGAAGGCCTCGGACGTGAAGGACACCTCTTTGCGTGTGCCCTCGGGCATGTCGGGCACCGTCATCGACGTGCAGGTCTTTACTCGCGAAGGCATAGAACGCGACAAGCGCGCCCAGCAGATCATCGACGATGAATTGAAGCGCTACAAGACCGACCTTGCCGATCAGTACCGCATCGTGGAGTCCGACGCCTTTGCCCGGATCGAGCGTTTGCTGCTCGGCAAGGTGGTCGACGGTGGGCCGAAAAAGCTCGCCAAGGGCGCCAAGATCGGCAAGGAATATCTTGCCGAGGTGGAACGGCATTCCTGGTTCGATATCCGTCTTGCTTCTGACGAGGCGCAGGCACAGCTTGAGCAGCTCAAGGACAGTCTGGCCCAGAAGCGTGTCGAGTTCGACGCTGCATTCGAGGAGAAAAAGAAAAAGCTCACCAGCGGCGATGAATTGCCGCCAGGTGTACAGAAGATGGTCAAGGTGTACCTGGCCGTGAAGCGTCGCCTGCAGCCCGGCGACAAGATGGCCGGCCGGCATGGCAACAAGGGTGTTATTTCGAAGATCGTGCCTGTTGAGGATATGCCGCACATGGCCGACGGCACGGCCATGGACATCGTGCTCAATCCCCTCGGCGTGCCTTCCCGGATGAACGTCGGGCAGATTCTGGAAACCCACTTGGGATGGGCTGCCAAGGGCCTTGGCCGGCGCATCGGGGATCTGCTCGCCGCCGTGTCCGGGCGTCAAGCCAAGCAGTCAGACCTTCGAAAGGCTCTTGACCTCATCTACAACGCCTCGGGCAAGACCGAGGACATCGCCGCGTTTTCCGACCCTGAGGTGCTCGAACTTTGCCGAAACCTCAGCCAGGGGGTGCCTTTTGCGACTCCGGTGTTCGATGGTGCCACCGAGGAGGAAATCAAGAACATGCTCGAGCTCGCCGGCTTGCCGCGCAGCGGCCAGGTGCAGCTTACGGACGGCCGCACCGGTGAGGCTTTCGAGCGTCCTGTGACCGTGGGCTACATGCACATGCTCAAGCTCCACCACCTGGTGGACGACAAGATGCACGCGCGTTCCACCGGACCGTACTCGCTGGTCACCCAACAGCCCCTGGGCGGAAAAGCCCAGTTCGGCGGCCAGCGTTTCGGGGAAATGGAGGTATGGGCGCTCGAAGCCTACGGTGCCTCTTACACCCTCCAGGAAATGCTTACCGTCAAGTCTGACGACGTGGGTGGACGCACCAAGGTTTACGAGAACATCGTCAAGGGTGAGCACAAGATCGACGCGGGAATGCCGGAGTCGTTCAACGTGCTGGTGAAGGAAATCCGCTCTCTCGCCATTGACATCGATCTGGACCGTTATTGAGCCAGCAGGTGCATAACGGCACGCGCTCCAGTCATTCGCGAACGAACCAGACAGCAGTCCTACGGGAGCCTTAAATGAAAGCGCTACTCGATCTGTTCAAGCAGGTCACGCAGGAAGAGGAATTCGACGCCATCAAGATCGGGCTTGCATCGCCCGACAAGATCCGTTCCTGGTCCTACGGCGAGGTGAAGAAGCCCGAGACCATCAACTACCGCACGTTCAAGCCGGAGCGCGACGGTTTGTTCTGCGCCAAGATCTTTGGCCCGGTGAAGGACTACGAGTGCTTGTGCGGCAAGTACAAGCGTCTCAAGCACCGCGGTGTGATCTGCGAGAAGTGTGGGGTCGAGGTCACGCTCTCCAAGGTTCGTCGCGAGCGAATGGGCCATATTGAGCTCGCCAGCCCGGTCGCGCACATCTGGTTCCTAAAGTCGCTGCCTTCCCGGTTGGGAATGGTGCTTGACATGACGCTGCGCGAGATCGAGCGGGTGCTCTATTTCGAGGCTTACGTCATAACGAACGGTGGCATGACGCCGTTGAAAGCGGGCCAACTCCTCACCGAGGACGAGTACCTCGCCAAGATGGAGGAGTACGGCGACGAGTTTTCCGCCTCGATGGGTGCGGAAGGCATCCGCGCGCTTCTACGCAGTCTTGATCTGAACGGCGAGGTTGTTCGACTCAAGGGCGAACTCGAGGCAACGGAGTCCGATACCAAGATCAAGAAGATCGCCAAGCGCCTTAAGGTGCTGGAGGCTTTCCAGAAGTCGGGCATCAAGCCCGACTGGATGATCATGGAAGTGCTGCCCGTGCTGCCTCCCGAGTTGCGTCCGCTCGTGCCGCTTGATGGTGGCCGATTCGCAACCTCCGACTTGAACGACCTCTATCGCCGGGTAATCAACCGAAACAACCGGCTCAAGCGCCTTCTGGAACTCAAGGCCCCCGAGATTATCGTTCGCAACGAGAAGCGCATGCTGCAGGAGGCCGTGGACTCCCTTCTGGACAACGGTCGCCGCGGCAAGGCGATGACTGGCGCCAACAAGCGGCCGCTGAAATCCCTCGCCGACATGATCAAGGGCAAGGGTGGCCGTTTCCGCCAGAACCTGCTGGGTAAGCGGGTCGACTACTCCGGCCGCTCTGTGATTGTGGTGGGTCCCCAACTGAAGCTGCATCAGTGCGGGTTGCCAAAGAAGATGGCTCTCGAACTGTTCAAGCCCTTCATTTTCCACAAGCTCGAGGTTCTGGGGCTCGCCACCACCATCAAGGCTGCAAAACGTCTCGTCGAGGCGGAAGTGCCCGAGGTCTGGGATATTCTCGAAGAGGTGATCCGAGAGCACCCGGTCATGCTCAACCGGGCGCCGACCCTGCATCGACTCGGCATCCAGGCCTTCGAGCCAGTGCTCATCGAAGGCAAGGCAATCCAGCTTCACCCGCTGGTGTGCGCCGCCTTCAACGCTGACTTCGACGGAGACCAGATGGCCGTTCACGTGCCTCTGTCCCTGGAGGCTCAGATGGAGGCCCGCACGCTGATGTTGTCTTCCAACAACATCCTGTCTCCCGCGAACGGCGACCCAATCATCGTTCCTTCCCAGGACATCGTGCTTGGGCTCTACTACGTCACCCGCGAGCGGGTGAACGCCCGCGGCACGGGCATGCACTTTGCCGACGTGGGCGAGGTGGCCCGTGCCTATGACACGCGCACGGTGGACGTCAATGCGCGCATCAGCGTCCGCCTCAAGGAGCAGGTGGCGCAGCCAGACGGCAGTTTCGCCGACAAGGTGACTCGCTACGAGACCACTGTCGGCCGGGCGCTGCTTTCGGAGATACTGCCTCCGGGACTGGGCTTTCAACTCATCAACAAGGCGCTCAAGAAGAAGGAAATCTCCAAGCTCATCAACGCGGCGTTTCGTCGCTGCGGCCTGCGCGAGACGGTCATCTTCGCCGATAAGCTCATGTACACCGGTTTCAGCATGGCCACGCGCGCGGGCGTGTCCATCTGTGTGGACGACATGAAGGTGCCGCCACAGAAGGACGACATCATCGCGGCAGCAGAAAAAGAGGTGCAGGAAATCGAGGCGCAGTACACCTCTGGCCTTGTGACGCAGGGTGAGCGATACAACAAGGTGGTGGATATATGGGGTCGCGCCGGCGACCATGTCGCCAAGGCGATGATGGATCAGCTCGGATCCGAGCCGGTATTGGAGTGGTCCGAGAAGCTTGGCGCCTGGGAGCAGGCCACCGACAAGAAGGGAAATGGCCTGACGCAGGAGTCTTTCAACGCCATCTACATGATGGCTGACTCAGGCGCGCGCGGATCGGCGGCCCAGATCCGGCAGCTTGCCGGCATGCGGGGCTTGATGGCAAAGCCCGACGGTTCGATCATCGAGACGCCCATCACGACGAATTTCCGCGAGGGGCTCAATGTGTTGCAGTACTTCATATCCACTCACGGCGCACGCAAGGGCTTGGCGGACACTGCACTCAAGACCGCCAATTCAGGGTACCTGACCCGGCGCCTCGTGGACGTGACCCAGGATCTTGTTGTCACGGAGATCGATTGCGGCACGACCAATGGCGTTGCGATGAAGGCCTTGGTCGAGGGGGGCGAGGTGGTGGAGGCACTGCGCGAGCGCATCCTCGGCCGTGTCGCTGCCAACGACGTGATCGACCCGGAGACAGGCAAAGTCCTGTTGCCTGCGGGCGAGATTCTCGGCGAGGAAGCAGTGGAGGCCGTGGAGCGCCTTGGAATCGATGAGGTCAAGGTGCGAACGCCATTGACTTGTGACACCCGATACGGGCTGTGCGCCAAGTGCTACGGGCGCGACCTCGGGCGCGGTACCCTGGTGAACGTGGGGGAGGCGGTGGGCGTGATTGCCGCCCAGTCCATCGGCGAACCAGGTACCCAACTCACCATGCGCACCTTCCACATCGGCGGCGCTGCCTCTCGCACCGCAGTAGCGAGCCAGGTGGAGAGCAAGTCCAATGGCGTCGCGCGGTTTTCCGCCCTGATGCGCTACGTCACGAACGTTCGCGGCGAGCTGATTGTCATCTCACGCTCGGGGGAGGTTCTCGTGACGGACGACAATGGTCGCGAGCGCGAGCGCCACAAGGTGCCCTACGGCGCCACGTTGATGGTCGGCGACGGGGCCAAGGTCAAGGCCGGGAACGTGCTGGCCACATGGGACCCCCACACGCGCCCGATCATCACCGAGTATGCGGGGCGGGTTAAGTTCGAAAACGTCGAGGAGGGCGTTACCGTCGCCAAGCAGATCGACGAGGTGACGGGTCTCTCCACCCTCGTCGTGATCGACGCCAAGCGCCGTGTCACCGCTGCAACCAAGGGTGTCCGCCCACAGGTGAAGCTCATCGACGCCAGCGGACACGAGGTGCGCCTGCCGGCTACAGACCAGCCACTCACCTACACTTTCCAGGTGCATTCGGTCATCACCGTAAAGGACGGTCAGGAAGTGGGCGTTGGCGAGGTCCTCGCGCGCATCCCGCAGGAGTCGGCCAAGACCAAGGACATCACGGGGGGGCTTCCGCGGGTGGCCGAGTTGTTCGAGGCTCGTTCTCCAAAGGACGCCGCGGTCCTGGCCGAGGTGACCGGAACGGTATCCTTCGGGAAAGACACCAAGGGAAAACAGCGCCTCATCATCACCGACCTTGACGGTGTGCAGCATGAGTTCCTCATTCCCAAGGACAAGCACGTGCTGGTACACGACGGCCAGGTGGTCAATCGGGGCGAGGAGATCGTCGAGGGTGATCCTGAGCCGCACGACATCTTGCGTCTGAGGGGCATGGAGGCGCTGGCGCGCTACATCACGGACGAGGTGCAGGAGGTCTATCGCCTTCAGGGTGTCAAGATCAACGATAAGCACATTGAAGTCATCGTCCGCCAGATGCTGCGCCGTGTTCAGATTGCCGAGCCAGGCGACACCCGCTTCATTCAGGGCGAACAGGTGGAACGCGCCGAGGTTCTTGATGAAAACGACCGTACCGTGGCCGCCGGGAACAAGCCAGCGGTGTACGAACACATCCTGCTTGGAATCACCAAGGCGTCTCTGTCCACCGATTCTTTCATTTCCGCCGCGTCGTTCCAGGAGACCACAAGGGTCCTAACGGAGGCCGCCATCATGGGCAAGAAGGACGACCTGCGAGGGCTCAAGGAAAACGTCATCGTTGGACGGTTGATTCCTGCGGGTACCGGGCTCGCGTATCACAACGCGCGCAAGCGCCAGGCGGACTTGGGCGAAGCCACGGTGTTTGGAGAGCAACCCCAGGAGAATCAGGAGGCGGGCGTAGCTGCTGGCGATGAGCAGGTGGCATGAGCCGTTCGGGAGGCACAACGCCAGGGAAGCCCCTGGCTGTGCCGCCCCCTGGAGCAGAAATCAGTGGTTTGGAGCGTTGACGTTCAGCTGAGAGAACCATACAATCCGCAGCCTTTTTGATCCGCCGCTGCCGTCTCACGACGGAACGGGCGAAGATTTTTACAGACAACCTCTTCGGGACGGCTCCAGGAGCCGTCCCGGTTTTTTGGCAAATCGGAAAAGATGCCCACCATCAGCCAGCTGGTACGTAAACCGCGCGAAAAGGTTCGTGCCAAAAGCAAGGTCCCTGCGTTGCAGCAATCTCCGCAGCGTCGCGGCGTGTGTACACGCGTCTACACCACGACCCCGAAAAAGCCGAATTCGGCCCTTCGCAAGGTCGCAAAGGTGCGCCTGACCAACGGCTTCGAGGTCATTTCCTACATCGGCGGTGAGGGGCACAACCTCCAGGAACACTCGGTTGTGCTCATCCGCGGCGGTCGGGTCAAGGACTTGCCCGGGGTTCGCTACCACATCGTACGGGGCAGCCTGGACACCCAGGGCGTTAAGGATCGCAAGCAAAGCCGATCCAAGTACGGCGCCAAGAAACCCAAGCAGAGTTAAGCGCTCGGCCGTCCAACAGCATAACGAGGAAACCATGCCACGCCGTAGAGAGATTGGCCGCCGGGAGGTGCTTCCCGATCCTAAATTTGGTAACCAAGAGCTGACCAAGTTCATCAACGTTCTCATGGTCGACGGGAAAAAGTCCGTGGCCGAGAGAATTCTTTATGGTGCGCTCAACCAGATTGGCAAGAAAACCGGCAAAGAGCCCATCGAAGTTTTCGGCCAAGCGCTGCAGAACGTCCGCCCCTTCGTCGAAGTGAAAAGCCGCCGCGTTGGTGGCGCGAATTATCAGGTGCCGGTCGAGGTGCGCGCCGTGCGACGTACAGCGCTCGCCATGCGGTGGCTTCGCGAGGCGGCCCGCAAGCGCTCTGAAAAGTCCATGGATCTTCGTTTGGCTGGTGAACTGGCCGAAGCTGCTGAAGGTCGCGGCGGCGCCATGAAGAAGCGCGAAGAAGTGCATCGTATGGCGGAGGCGAACAAGGCCTTCTCGCACTACCGGTTCTGACCCCAAAGGCCGAATCGGCCGTTTAATGCCGGGTCCACAAGCCCCTGGCAGCCAGGAATATTGACATCATGCCCCGTTCCACACCGATCGAACGCTACCGCAACATCGGCATCATGGCGCACATTGATGCTGGCAAGACCACCACCACCGAGCGAATCCTGTTCTACACCGGGGTGTCGCACAAGATCGGTGAGGTGCACGACGGTGCCACCGTCATGGATTGGATGGAGCAAGAGCGCGAGCGTGGAATCACCATCACGTCCGCCGCCACCACCTGTTTCTGGAAGGGGATGAACAATAATTATCCCGAACACCGTATCAATATCATCGATACGCCCGGTCACGTTGACTTCACTATCGAAGTAGAGCGCAGCCTTCGCGTCCTCGATGGCGCCTGTACCGTTTTGTGCGCGGTCGGCGGCGTTCAGCCGCAGACAGAGACCGTCTGGCGGCAGGGAAACAAGTACGGTGTGCCGCGCCTGCTGTTCGTCAACAAGATGGATCGCCAGGGCGCGAACTTCATGCGCGTTTATGAACAGGTCAAACAGCGTCTCAAGGCCAACCCCGTGCCGATTCAGCTGCCCATTGGCGCGGAGGACAAATTCGAAGGCGTGATCGACCTGATCAAGATGAAGTGTATCTATTGGGACGATTCCACCCAGGGCATGAAGTTCGACGAACGGGACATCCCTGAATCCATGAAGGACGATGCGGAGCGGTGGCGTAGTCAGATGGTCGAAGCCGCCGCAGAAGCCAACGAGGAACTCATGGAGAAGTACCTCGAAAGCGGCGAGCTCAGTGCTGAGGACATCAAGCTTGGGCTGCGTCTTCGCACCATCGGGAGCGAGATCTTCCCCATGTTGTGCGGCTCGGCCTTCAAGAACAAGGGCGTTCAGGCCATGCTTGACGCGGTGATCGATTTCCTGCCCGCCCCGGTGGACATCCCGGATGTGAAGGGGCAGCTCGAAAGCGGCGAGGCGTCCACCCGCAAGGCAAGCGATGACCAGCCGTTTTCGGGCCTTGCCTTCAAGATCATGACTGACCCCTTTGTTGGACAGCTCATCTTCTTCCGCGTGTACTCCGGAGTCGTGAATTCCGGCGACACCATCTACAACCCGGTAAAACGCCGCAAGGAGCGTATCGGCCGCATCCTTCAGATGCACGCCAACCAGCGTGAGGAAATCAAGGAAGTGCGCGCTGGCGATATCGCAGCGGCGGTTGGCCTCAAGGAGGCCACCACCGGAGACACGTTGTGCGACCCGGAT
The DNA here is from genome assembly GCA_044339985.1 of Burkholderiales bacterium. Taxonomy (GTDB): domain Bacteria; phylum Pseudomonadota; class Gammaproteobacteria; order Burkholderiales. Next base: position 21,958 of record JBIIUM010000013.1, read on the forward strand.
AAGATCATTGTCCTCGAGCGCATGGAATTCCCCGAGCCCGTGATTCACGTGGCTGTGGAGCCGAAGACCAAGAGCGATCAGGAAAAGATGGGCGTGGCGCTGAACCGCCTGGCGCAGGAAGACCCCTCCTTCCGTGTTCGCACCGACGAGGAGTCCGGCCAGACCATCATCTCCGGGATGGGCGAACTCCATCTCGAGATCATCGTGGACCGCATGAAGCGTGAGTTCGGCGTGGAAGCCAACGTGGGGGCTCCCCAGGTTGCCTACCGCGAGGCGGTGCGCAAGGCGGTGGAACAGGAAGGCAAGTTCGTCAAACAGTCCGGTGGTCGCGGGCAGTACGGCCACGTGTGGATCAAGCTCGAACCTAACGAAGCGGGAAAGGGTTACCAGTTCGTCGATGCCATCAAGGGCGGTGTGGTGCCACGTGAGTATATTCCTGCCGTTGACAAGGGCCTGCAGGACAGTCTGGGCAACGGCGTGCTCGCCGGCTTCCCGGTGGTGGATGTGAAGGTCACCCTGTTCGATGGTTCGTACCACGACGTGGACTCCAACGAAAACGCCTTCAAGATGGCTGCGTCCATGGCGTTCAAGGATGCGATGCGGAAGGCAAATCCCGTATTGCTCGAACCGATGATGTCCGTGGAAGTCGAGACCCCCGAGGAATTCATGGGCAACGTGATGGGAGATTTGAATTCCCGCCGCGGCATCATTCAGGGTATGGACGACTTGGTCTCCGGAATCAAGGCGATCAAGGCCGAGGTGCCTCTCAAGGAGATGTTTGGTTATTCCACGGCGCTTCGCTCGGCCACACAGGGGCGCGCCACCTACACGATGGAATTCAAGCATTACTCCGAGGCGCCGAGGAGTGTCGCGGAAGATGTCATCAACAAGAAGTAACACCCCGAACCGATAGCAAGGAACCACCATGGCAAAAGGCAAGTTCGAGCGGACGAAGCCGCACGTGAACGTGGGCACGATTGGTCACGTGGACCACGGCAAGACGACGCTGACGGCGGCGATTACGACGGTGCTGTCGACGAAGTTTGGTGGTGAGGCGAAGAAGTATGACGAGATTGACGCGGCGCCTGAGGAGAAGGCGCGCGGGATCACGATCAACACGGCGCACGTGGAGTACGAGACGGCGAACCGTCACTATGCGCACGTGGACTGTCCTGGTCATGCGGACTACGTGAAGAACATGATCACGGGTGCGGCGCAGATGGACGGTGCGATTTTGGTGGTGAGTGCTGCTGACGGGCCGATGCCGCAGACGCGGGAGCACATTTTGCTGGCGCGTCAGGTGGGTGTGCCCTACATCATCGTGTTCATGAACAAGGCGGACATGGTGGATGACAAGGAGTTGCTCGAGTTGGTGGAGATGGAGGTGCGCGAGTTGCTCTCGAAGTATGAGTTTCCTGGGGACGACACGCCGATTGTGATTGGATCGGCGTTGAAGGCGTTGGAGGGGGACAAGGGGGAGTTGGGGGAGCAGGCGATTCTCAAGCTGGCGGAAGCGCTGGACAGTTACATACCTGAGCCCAAGCGTGCGCTTGACGGGGCGTTTCTGATGCCTGTGGAGGATGTGTTTTCCATTTCGGGTCGTGGCACGGTGGTGACGGGTCGGGTGGAGCGCGGGATTGTGAAGGTGGGTGATGAGATTGAGATTGTGGGATTGAAGCCCACGCTGAAGACGGTGTGCACGGGTGTGGAGATGTTCCGCAAGTTGCTTGATCAGGGTCAGGCTGGGGACAACGTGGGTATTTTGCTGCGTGGCACGAAGCGTGAGGAGGTGGAGCGAGGTCAGGTGCTGGCGAAGCCTGGTTCGATCACGCCGCACACGAAGTTCACGGCCGAGATATATGTGCTGAGCAAGGAAGAGGGTGGGCGGCACACGCCGTTTTTCAACGGCTATCGTCCGCAGTTCTACTTCCGTACCACGGACGTGACGGGGTCGATCGAGTTGCCAGCCGGGACGGAGATGGTGATGCCTGGTGACAACGTGTCGATCACGGTGCAGTTGATTCAGCCCATTGCCATGGAGGAAGGATTGCGCTTTGCCATTCGCGAGGGCGGCCGCACCGTGGGCGCCGGCGTGGTGGCCAAGATCATCGAGTAAACGAGCATGCAAAGCCAAAAAATCCGGATTCGCCTCAAGGCATTCGACTACCGGCTGATTGACCAGTCAGCCACCGAAATCGTGGAAACGGCCAAGCGCACTGGCGCAGTTGTCAACGGGCCGGTGCCCTTGCCTACTCGAATCGAACGATTCGATGTTCTTCGGTCTCCCCATGTGAACAAGACTTCGCGGGACCAGTTTGAAATGCGTACGCATCTGCGGTTGATGGATATCATTGATCCCACCGACAAGACTGTTGACGCGCTTATGAAGCTCGATCTGCCGGCGGGCGTGGACGTGGAAATCAAGCTTTAGGTTCGTCAAAGGGCGCGGCGCATGGGCGCCGCACACCCTTGGTTTCGCAAACTCCGCCAGCCAATTGAAGCTGGCCCCTAACAAAGGGAAATAACGATCATGAGCCTGGGACTTCTCGGGCGGAAGGTGGGCATGACCCGCGTGTTCACGGACGATGGCGACTCCGTCCCCGTGACCGTTCTGGACGTGTCTGACAACCGCGTAGTGCAGATTAAGACCCCTTCGTCTGACGGCTACAGTGCCGTGCAGGTCGCCTTCGGGAAACGACGTGCTTCACGCGTGACGAAGGCTGCCGCTGGGCACTTCTCGAAGGCTGGGGTTGAGGCCGGTTCGGCGCTTCGCGAGTTCCGGATCACTGAAGCGGAGGCCTCTTCGCTTGCGGTGGGCTCGAGACTCGGCGTTGATCTCTTCAAGGTCGGCCAGAAAGTCGATGTCCGCGGCACGACTTCCGGAAAGGGTTTTTCCGGTGTGATCAAGCGTCACAATTTTTCTTCGAATCGTGCGAGTCACGGCAACTCGGTTTCGCACAACAAGCCTGGGTCGATCTCAATGGCGCAGGACCCGGGGCGCGTGTTTCCCGGCAAGCGCATGGCCGGCCACCTCGGCGATGTGCAGCGCGCCGCTCAGAATCTCGAGGTAGTGCGCGTTGACGGTGATCGGCAGCTCCTTCTGGTGCGCGGGTCCGTTCCATCGGCGCGCGGTGGTGATGTTGTTGTCCTTCCTGCCGTCAAGGGAGATGCGTGATGGACATCAAGCGTATCGACGACAGCGGCAAGGCGGCGGGAAGCGTGGAAGCATCCGACGCCCTGTTTGGGCGCGACTACAACGAAGCGCTCGTGCACCAGGTGGTCACGGGCTTCATGGCAAACGGTCGCCAAGGCACTCGGGCCCAAAAAGGTCGCAGCGAGATCAGCAAATCCACCCGCAAGCCTTGGAAGCAAAAAGGTACCGGGCGTGCTCGCGCTGGCATGGCGTCAAGCCCGCTGTGGCGCGGCGGTGGAAAGATCTTTCCCAGCAGCCCCGATGAGAACTTCTCCCACAAGGTCAACCGCAAGATGTACCGGGCGGGAATGTGTTCAATCCTCTCCCAATTGGCGCGGGAGGGGCGGCTCACCGTAGTGGATCAACTCAAGGTGGATACGCCCAAGACCAAGGTCCTGGCGCAAAAAATAAAGGGTATGGGGTTCGAGCGGGTCCTCGTTATTACCGATGAGCTCGACGAGAACCTGTTCCTCGCCGCGCGAAACCTGGAAAACGTTCTGGTTCTCGAACCACGGCACGCTGATCCGGTGACGCTTCTTCGTTTCGACCAGACCCTGCTAACCAAGGGTGCGATGGCAAAGTTCGAGGAGATCCTGGGATGAGCTCATCTTTCGATTCCGAGCGCCTCCTTCAGGTCTTGCTCGCACCACAGATTTCGGAAAAAAGCACGCTGGTTGGCGAGCGCGATAACCAGGTTGTTTTCAAGGTTACACGTGACGCAACCAAGCCAGAGATCAAGGCTGCCGTTGAGCTGCTTTTCAAAGTCGAAGTTCAGGGTGTCCAGGTGGCCAACGTGAAGGGCAAGGTAAAACGGTCTGGACGTTTCACCGGGCGCCGCAACCACTGGAAAAAAGCGTACGTGTCCCTGAAGGCTGGTCAAGAGATTTCATTTGCTGGCGGGGAGGTCAAGTAAATGGCACTGGTTAAAGTCAAACCCACCTCTCCGGGGAGGCGCGCCCTTGTCAAGGTCGTTCACAAAGACCTTTGGAAAGGGGGCCCGCACGCTGCGTTGGTCGAGAAGCAGAAAAACAACGCTGGGCGCAATGCGAAGGGCCACATCACCACCCGTCACCAGGGCGGTGGACACAAGCACCACTACCGGATCGTGGACTTCAAGCGGACAAAAGACGGCATCCCTGCGAAGATTGAGCGCATTGAGTACGACCCCAACCGCTCAGCACATCTCGCACTCTTGCTGTACGCCGATGGCGAACGGCGTTATGTCATCGCACCGAAAGGCGTTCCGGTCGGGACACAGGTCATGAACGGTTCCGAGGCGCCGATCAAGCCCGGTAACACGTTGCCAATCCGTAACATCCCCGTGGGGACAACCATTCATTGTGTCGAGATGTTGCCTGGAAAGGGCGCACAGATTGCTCGGGCAGCGGGAACGTCGGTACAACTTCTCGCGCGTGAGGGGAGTTATGCCCAGCTTCGTTTGCGCTCCGGCGAGATTCGCCGTGTGCACGTGGACTGTCGCGCGACCGTAGGTGAAGTTGGGAACGAGGAAAACAACCTTCGTTCCATCGGAAAGGCAGGTGCGCAACGCTGGCGGGGTATCCGTCCCACGGTTCGCGGCGTTGCCATGAACCCTATCGACCATCCCCATGGTGGTGGCGAAGGGAAGACCGCCGCCGGTCGCGATCCTGTCAGCCCCTGGGGTACTCCTGCCAAGGGGTACAAGACCCGCCGCAACAAACGCACCCGCAGCATGATCGTGCGCTCCCGGCACAAGCGATAAGGACTGATCATGTCTCGTTCCATCAAGAAGGGCCCATTCGTGGATTTGCACCTGATCGACAAGATTGGTGCAGCCCGTGCGGTAAACGACAAGCGCCCGATCAAGACCTGGTCGCGCCGGTCGACGGTCCTGCCGGATTTCGTCGGCTTGACCATCGCCGTTCACAACGGGCGTCAGCATGTTCCCGTTTTCGTGACTGAAAACATGGTGGGACACAAACTCGGCGAGTTTGCTCCCACCCGTACCTTCAAGGGACACGCTGCGGATAAGAAAGCCGCGCCGTCCAAGAAGTGAGGAGTATGACCGCATGAATACGAAAGCGATTCTTCGGGGGGTCCGTCTATCGGCCCAAAAGGGGAGGCTTGTCGCGGATCAGGTGCGCGGGCTCCCTGTGGAGAAGGCCTTGGACGTTCTCGGCTTCAGCCCAAAAAAAGGCGCGACAATCATCCGGAAAGTGCTTGAATCGGCGATTGCCAATGCCGAGCACAACGACGGTGCCGATATCGACGAATTGCGCGTTACGAGCATCCACGTCGAACAAGGAGCGACATTGAAGCGCTTCACCGCAAGGGCGAAGGGTCGCGGCAATCGAATTTCAAAGCAGACCTGCCACATTTACCTCACCGTGGGCGACGAGTCCCGGCGGGCAAAGGCCTAAGGAACACCATGGGACAGAAGATTCACCCTACCGGCTTCCGTCTTGCCGTTCAGCGCAATTGGTCGTCGAAGTGGTATGCCACCAGCAAGAACTTTCCGGCGATGCTCAACGAGGACGTCAAGGTCAGGGCGTTCCTGCGTAAGAAACTCTCCCACGCAGCCGTGAGCCGGGTCGTGATCGAGCGTCCGGCGAAAAACGCCAGGATCACTATTTTCAGTGCCCGACCAGGGGTCGTGATCGGAAAGAAGGGCGAGGATATCGAGGCGCTACGGGGGCAATTGCAGCGCCTCATGGGGGTCCCTGTCCACGTCAACATCGAGGAGGTGCGCAAGCCCGAAACGGATGCACAGCTCGTCGCCGACTCCATCGCCGCTCAGTTGGAAAAGCGCATCATGTTCCGCCGCGCGATGAAGCGCGCGATCCAGAACGCCATGCGTCTAGGGGCTCAAGGCATCAAAATCATGAGTTCAGGTCGGCTGAACGGGGTCGAAATCTCTCGCACCGAATGGTACCGGGAAGGTCGGGTTCCCCTCCATACGTTGCGCGCCGATATTGATTATGGTTTCTCCGAAGCCAAGACCACCTATGGCGTGATTGGAATCAAGGTTTGGGTTTTCAAGGGCGAGGTGCTTGGGCGCGGTGAACAGCCTGGCGTTCCTGCGCCTGCGGCAGAACCCGAACGCAAACTGCGTCGTCCGGGAGGCAGAAATGCTGCAGCCAGCTAGAACCAAGTACCGCAAGCAACAGAAGGGCCGAAACACCGGCATTGCTACCCGTGGTAACAAAGTAAGCTTCGGTGAGTTCGGGCTCAAGGCGGTTGCTCGCGGCCGACTCACTGCTCGACAGATCGAGGCGGCTCGCCGGGCAATGACTAGGCACATCAAGCGCGGGGGGCGGATCTGGATAAGGATTTTCCCCGACAAGCCCATATCTTCGAAGCCGGCTGAAGTCCGTATGGGTAACGGCAAAGGGAACCCGGAATTTTGGGTGGCAGAGATCACGCCAGGAAAAGTGCTCTACGAGATGGACGGCGTCGACGAGACTCTCGCGAGGGAAGCTTTCCGACTCGCTTCAGCGAAACTGCCCATCGCCACTACCTTCGTTAGCCGACAGGTGGGAGCATGAAGACCAGCGAACTGCGGGCGAAAACCCCTACGGAATTGAAGGCTGAACTTGACGCCCTCCTGAAGGCCCAGTTTAGCTTGCGGATGCAGAAGGCAACGCAGCAACTCACGAACAACAGCGAGATCCGCAAAGTGCGGCGGGGTATCGCGCGAGTGCGCACCCTGATGGGTGAGAAGGCGAGGGAGTCATGAACGAGGTGGCACAGCAGGGGTCTAGCGCTCGACGGCTTACCGGTCGCGTGGTGAGCGACAAGATGGATCGCACCGTAACGGTTCTGGTTGAGCGGCGAATGAAGCACCCGCTTTATGGGAAAGTCATGATTCGTTCCAAGAAGTACCATGCACACGACGAACGCAACGAGTTCCACCCAGGTGACTTGGTAACGATCGAAGAAACACGGCCCATCTCCAAAACCAAGGCTTGGAAGGTGGTTGCGGTCATCGAGAAGTCGAAAGACGTTTACTGAACAAAGCCCATTGCGGTCTCGGTTGTAGCGCAATATACTGATTGGCTTTTCGCGTTTGGCTCAACCACCGCGGTTAAATCTGCGGAACATGGTTTAGCTCATCAGCGTGACCCGGACGGGATCCAAGACTGTCCGCCAGCCCAACGGGGTTGTCCCCGTCCACGGCGGAACAAGTTGGAGCGAGGAAAATCATGATTCAAACAGAGTCCATTTTGGATGTCGCCGACAACACTGGCGCTCGCGCCGTGATGTGCATAAAGGTTCTTGGTGGATCCAAGCGGCGGTACGCCGGCATTGGGGATGTCATCAAGGTCAGTGTCAAAGATTGTGCGCCGCGTGGACGTGTGAAAAAGGGCGAAATCTATAACGCTGTTGTCGTGAGGACTGCCAAAGGTGTCCGTCGGCAGGATGGGTCGTTGGTGCGATTTGACGCCAACGCCGCCGTTTTGCTCAACAACAAGCTTGAGCCCATCGGTACGCGGATTTTCGGCCCGGTCACGCGTGAACTGCGAAACGAGCGTTTCATGAAGATTGTCTCGCTCGCGCCCGAAGTCCTCTGAATCAACGGGAGTGACGCTAAATGCGGAAGATTCGTAAAGGCGACACCGTGGTCGTTCTTGCCGGCAAGGACAAAGGCAAGCGTGGTTCGGTGTTGCAGGTTGTAACGGACCGACACGTGGTCGTCCAGGGTGTCAACCGGGTCAAGAAGCACGAGCGCCCAAACCCCATGCGTGGAACGCAGGGCGGGATCGTCGAGATGGAGATGCCCCTCGACGTGTCGAATGTTGCCATCCTTAATCCGGCCACCCAAAGGGGCGACAGGGTTGGGTTCAAGGTGCTGGAGGACGGCCGCAAGGTGCGATTCTTCAAGTCCAACGGCGAAGTTCTTGACGCTTGAGGGATGGAACGATGACCCCCCGCATGCACCAGTTTTATGCTGAAACCGTTGTCCCGCAACTCACGGGTCAGTTCGGATACCAGTCCGTAATGCAGGTCCCGCGCATCCAGAAGATTGTCCTTAACATGGGCGTTGGCGAGGCTGTTGCGGACAAGAAGATCATGGACAACGCCGTGGGCGACATGACCAAGATCGCCGGTCAAAAGCCAGTCGTGACGAAGTCGCGCAAGGCCATCGCCGGCTTCAAGATCCGTCAAGGCTATCCGATCGGATGCATGGTCACCCTGCGTTCCGGGCGCATGTATGAGTTTCTTGATCGCTTCGTGTCCGTCGCTATCCCGCGCATCCGCGACTTTCGCGGAATTTCACCTCGGGGCTTCGATGGCCGGGGAAACTTCAACATGGGTATCAAGGAGCAGATCATTTTCCCCGAGATCGAATACGACAAGGTCGACGCTCTCAGGGGAATGAACATCACCTTCACCACGACTGCCAAGACGGACGAGGAAGCCAAGGCGCTCTTGCAGGCTTTTCGATTCCCGTTCAGGAGCTGACATGGCTAAGACCTCTCTGATCAACCGCGAGCAGAAGCGTCGCGACACGGTGAAAAAGTTTGCTGCGAAGAGAGATGACCTTTTGACTGTGATACGCAGTTCCAAGGCATCCGATGAAGACCGCGCCGCGGCCCGGGAAAAGTTGCAGGCTTTGCCGCGCAATGCAAGCCCGGTTCGTCTTCGCAATCGATGCGCCCTCACTGGCCGGTCACGAGGGTTTTTCAGAAAGTTCGGGCTGGCTCGCAACAAACTTCGTGAGATCGCGATGCGTGGCGAGATCCCGGGGTTGACCAAGGCGAGTTGGTAGACGGAGCGGCACGATGAGCATGAGTGATCCTGTGGCGGATATGCTTACCCGCATCCGCAACGCCCAGAGTTCCGAGAAAACCGCGGTTTCGATGCCCTCAAGCAAGTTGAAGGTATCGATAGCCCGTGTTCTCAAGGATGAAGGCTATATCGATGAATTTTCCGTTCGGTCCGAGACCGGCAAAGCGGTTCTTGACCTTGCCCTCAAGTATTACGCGGGTCGGCCAGTGATCGAGCGTATCGAGAGGGTGAGCCGCCCCGGCCTTCGCATCTACAAGGGTGCCCGTGATATTCCCTCTGTGATGAATGGTCTCGGCATCGCCATAGTTTCCACGAGCCGCGGCGTCATGACCGACAGGCGGGCGCGTGCCTCTGGGGTGGGCGGCGAAGTGCTTTGCATCGTTGCGTGAGGAGCGTTTAGCCATGTCCCGAATCGCAAAATATCCCGTTCCGGTTCCGCCCGGGGTCGAGGTCGCCGTCAGCCAGGAGCAGATCATGGTCAAAGGCCCCCTCGGCTCCTTGAACCAGCCTCTCACTGGTCACGTAACCATTGAAGCCCAAGGCGGAGAGATCACATTCAAAGCGGCTGATACGTCGCAGCACTCCCGTGCAATGTCGGGCACGCTGCGGGCACTCGTGTCCAATATGGTGCACGGGGTGACGAAAGGTTTTGAACGCAAACTCAATCTGGTCGGCGTTGGTTATCGCGCGCAGGCACAGGGCGATGTGGTGAATCTCACGCTCGGGTTCTCTCATCCTGTGGTGTACAAGTTGCCCAAGGGGGTGAAGGTTGAAACGCCCACCCAGACCGAGATCCTTGTGAAAGGCGCGGACAAGCAGGTTGTTGGACAGGTCGCCGCTGACATTCGCTCTTTCAGACCCCCTGAGCCTTACAAGGGTAAGGGGGTCCGGTTCTCGGATGAGCGTGTGGTGATCAAGGAAACCAAGAAGAAGTAACCGGGGCATCCAAAATGATCAGCAAGAAGCAACAACGCCTGCGGCGTGCGCGACAGACCAGGGCGAAGATCCTGGAACTGCGTGCTGTGCGTCTCACGGTCTACCGCTCCAACTCGCATATCTATGCGCAGGTAATCGACGACAGTGGCTCCCATGTGATCGCTGCGGCTTCCACGGTGGAGTCCGAGGTCCGGGGCCAGGTCAAGAACGGCGCTACGGTAGAAGCCGCAGCTTTGGTGGGTAAGCGGATCGCGGAGAAGGCCAAGGCCAAGGGCGTCGAGAAAGTCGCGTTCGACCGGTCCGGATTCCGGTTCCATGGGCGCGTAAAGGCGCTTGCAGAGGCTGCCCGCGAAGCGGGACTTCAGTTCTAAGGGATAGCACGCATGGCCAAGAGCAGCATGCAGCAGGTGAGTGACGATCGCGGTGATGGACTGCGCGAGAAGATGGTTTCCGTCAACCGCGTCACGAAAGTGGTGAAGGGCGGACGGATTCTTGGATTCGCTGCTCTGACGGTGGTCGGCGACGGTGATGGCGGTATCGGGATGGGCAAGGGTAAGGCGCGCGAGGTGCCTGTGGCTGTGCAAAAAGCCATGGAAGAAGCCCGCCGCAAGATGGTCAGAGTGAGTCTCAAAAACGGAACTCTGCAACACGCTGTCGTCGGAGAGCACGGGGCTGCCAAGGTTTACATTCAACCGGCCTCCGACGGTACCGGGATCATCGCCGGTGGGCCCATGCGTGCCATTTTCGAAGTGATGGGCGTGACGAACGTGTTGGCAAAGTGCATCGGATCCACCAATCCTTACAACGTAGTCCGAGCCACCATCAACGGTTTGCTCTCCATGAGCACGCCTGCAGAGATTGCTCTGAAGCGCGGTAAAACTGTCGAAGAGATTCTGGGATAGTCCATGAGCAACGGTTCTTCCAAGAAAATCAAAGTCACCCTCGTGCGCAGCACGATCGGGACGCGTGAGTCTCACCGCGCCACTGTCCGAGGTCTCGGCCTCCGCCGGCTACGGCACACTGTCGAACTCGAGGACACCGCTGCCGTGCGCGGGATGATCAACAAGGTCAGTTATCTCGTGAAGGCCGAGGGTTGATATGAAGCTGAACGACATCAAACCTGCCGAGGGTGCCAAGAAAGAACGCCGACGCGTCGGTAGAGGGATTGGAAGCGGGCTCGGTAAAACCGCGGGGCGCGGTCACAAGGGGCAGAAGTCCCGATCTGGCGGTTTTCACAAGGTGGGTTTCGAAGGGGGGCAGATGCCTCTCCAGCGCCGTTTGCCAAAGCGCGGATTTGTGTCGTTGACGAGCGGGGATACCGCCGAGGTACGGTTGTCCTTTCTGGACAAGATCGCCGGTGATGTCATTGACTTGGCGGCGCTTAAGAGCGCAGGTGCTGTTCCTCGCTCGGCCACCGGCGCCAAGGTGATTTTGGCGGGGAAGATCACCCGCGCCGTAACGCTTGCCGGAGTGAAGGCGACCAAGGGTGCCCGGGCTGCCATTGAGGCAGCCGGTGGAAGCATCTCGGAAGCCTGAGGCCCGATTCGTGGCGACTGCTCCCGGTTTCCTGGGCTTGAGCGGCAAGTACGGCGATCTTAATCGCCGTCTGCTGTTTCTCGTCGGGGCATTGATTGTCTATCGCATTGGCGCGCATGTTCCGGTGCCCGGGATCGATCCGGATAAGCTCGCGGAACTCTTCAAGTCCCAGCAGGGCGGCATCCTCGACATGTTCAACATGTTCTCGGGCGGTGCTCTGCAGCGATTTACCATCTTTGCGCTGGGCATCATGCCGTACATATCGGCGTCGATCATAATGCAGCTGATGACTGTGGTGATGCCTCAGCTTGAAGCGCTCAAGAAAGAGGGTGAGGCCGGGCGACGCAAGATTACTCAGTACACGCGGTATGGAACTGTCCTCCTGGCCACGGTGCAGGGCTTCGGCATTGCCATCGCATTGGAGTCTCAAGTCGGGCTCGTCATCGAACCAGGGCTCGCGTTCCGGTTCGCAACCGCAGTGACCCTCGTGACCGGCACCATGTTCTTGATGTGGCTTGGAGAGCAAATCACCGAGCGGGGAATCGGGAACGGGATTTCCCTGATCATCTTTGCCGGCATTGCCGCCGGACTGCCGAATGCCGCCGTCTCCACATTGTCTTTGGCATCCCAGGGGACATACTCGATTCCTCTTGTTCTGTTCTTGTTTGCCGCTGCGCTCCTGGTCACCGCGTTTGTGGTGTTTGTGGAAAGAGGTCAGAGAAAGATCCTGGTCAACTATGCGAAGCGCCAGGTAGGCCGCCGCGTTTACGGCGGGCAAAGTTCTCACTTGCCCTTGAAGTTGAACATGTCGGGTGTTATCCCGCCGATCTTTGCGTCGAGCATCATTTTGTTTCCAGCCACCGTCGCTGGCTGGTTTGGCTCAAATGAGTCCATGGATTGGCTCAAGAATGTTGGGTCGGCCCTGCATCCTGGTCAGCCCGTCTACGTGTTGGTTTACTCAGCAGCAATTGTGTTCTTTTGCTTCTTTTACACAGCCTTGGTGTTTAATCCCAAGGAAACGGCTGAGAACCTGAAGAAGGGAGGTGCTTTCGTCCCGGGGATTCGTCCAGGCGACCAGACCGCCCGCTACATCGA
>JBIIUM010000297.1:0-3155 GCA_044339985.1 Burkholderiales bacterium
CGCCGTCGGTCTTGTACTTCACCTGCTCGAGCCACACGCCGACCTTCAGGTCGCCGAACTTCACGCCACCGCCGATGAGGCCAACGGTGTCGGTGGAGCTCACGCCCACGGGAACGGTCTGAGCGGTTTTGAAGGCGGCGCTCATGGGAGCCACACCGTTGGCGTTCTTCCGGTTGGAGTACGCGGCGCCGAGGTAGAACGGCATGTCGGCCGGCGCGTAATCGGCGGAGAAGCCGAACTCGCTCACTTCCTTGTTGTTGGCGGTCTTGGCGCCCTCGACCATGTAGGAGGCCTTGAACGAGAAGCCGTTGATGTCGGGCGAGAAGTAGTGCGCGCCCGTGCCGGTGCGGAAGAACGCGTGGCCGGTGGAGCCGGCGCCGCCGTTCACCCACAGGCCCTGGCCCCCGGCCTGACCCATGATCACAAACGGGGCGAAGAAGATGGCGCCGCCGTGCGGGTCGTTGTCAATCAAGGTCCTGGTGTACGGGGAGAAGTTGCGACCGAACTCGAACTTGCCCCAGCCGCCGCCGATGCTGGCACCGTAACGGAAGGCTACCAGACCCGTCTGGGTGTTGCCGGTGGAGTTGTAGTTGTCGAAACCACCGCCCTGACCACGGACATCGACGAAGGCGCCGGCGGTCATGCCGTTGCCCATGTCTTCGGTACTGGTGATGGAGAAGCGGTTGGACGCGTTGCCGGGCGCGAAGCTGCTGGAGCTCTGCGTGGCAGCGGCGGCAGCGCCGGTGGCGGTGGTCACCGCTTCGCCGGAACCGTTGTTGGTGTAGACCATGCCGGGCGCGATGGTGCCGGCGATGGTGACGTCGGCCTGGGCCACGGGGGCCGCGAAGGCGGCAGCGACAGCGACGGCGAGATACTTGATTTTCATCTCATCTCCTCAAGCGTGAATGGATGCCGGGCGCCGAGCTCTAATCCGGCCGGGCGGGCACCGGGACACTGCGATCTCTTCTGGTAGGAAGAGTGGGCGGATTGTGCTGAGGTCAAGAACACCGGAGCAAGGAAAACAGCCGGGGCAAGCGCGTTTTGTTGTGTTTTCGCAACACACTGGATGGCGCGCTGCAGCAAAAAGCGCTGGGTGATGAACCTTCCTCGAAACAATGAACCCGAAAATCCTCAGAAAAAGGGCGTTGTCGGGTCGGAGTTACTGTGGCGCAGATACATCGACCCGCCCGGGGTAAGGGTCGAAGAACAGCGCCGACAGCGCCTTGCCCGGGTCCGGCGCGCGCATGAACGCCTCTCCCACGAGGAAGGCATTCACGCCCCGTCCCCGCATCAGCGCCACGTCGGACGGGCCGAGGATGCCGCTCTCGGTGATGACGAGGCGCCCTTCGGGAATGCGGCCGAGCAGCTCGAGCGTGGTCTCGAGCCGGGTCTCGAAGGTGCGCAGGTTGCGGTTGTTGATGCCCAGCAGCGGCGTGGACAGTTCCAGCGCCCGGTCCAGTTCCGCCGCGTCGTGCACCTCCACCAGCACGTCCAGCCCGAGGGCCCGGGCAGCCTGCTCCAGCGCCACCATGCGCGCCTGGTCCAGCGCCGCCACGATCAGCAGGATGCAGTCCGCGCCCATGGCACGCGCCTCGGCCACCTGGTACTCGTCCACCATGAAGTCCTTGCGCAGCACGGGCAGCGCGCAGGCCGCCCGAGCCGCCCGGAGGTATTCGGGCGAACCCTGGAAGAACTGCTGGTCAGTGAGCACTGACAGGCACGCAGCCCCATGTTCTGCATAGCTGCGGGCAATCGCCGGTGGGTCGAAATGGGTGCGCAGCAGGCCCTTGCTGGGGCTGGCTTTCTTGATTTCGGCAATCACGGCAGGCTGGCCGGCGGCGAGGCGGGATCGCAGGGCAGCGGCGAAACCGCGCGGCGGCGGCAGGGCGGCAGCGGCCTGTTCCAGCGTCGCCTGGCCGCGCAGCGCCCGGGCGGCGGCCACCTCTTCGCCCTTCACAGCGAGGATTCGTTGCAGGATGTCGGCGGCCATGGCGGCTTGTTCCCTAGGCCAGCGACCGGGTGAAGCGCACGAAGGCCTCGAGCTTGGCCATGGCCGCGCCGCTGGTCATGGCCTGGCGCGCCGCCGCCACACCCGCCTCGTGGCTGGGCGCCAGGGCGGCGGTATAGAGGGCCGCGCCGGCATTCAAGGCCACCACATCGGCCGCCGGACCAGGGTCGCCCGACAGGGCGGCCACGAGCATGGCGCGCGAGGCGCCAGCATTCTCCGCACGCAGGGCGGCCAGGGGCGCGCGCTGCAGGCCGAAGGTCTCGGGGGTGAGGGTGTACTCGCGCAGCTCGCCTTCCTTCAGCTCCGACACCAGGGTCTCACCGGCCAGCGAAATCTCGTCCAGCCCGTCCAGGCCGTGCACCACCATCACATGGCGGCTGCCCAGACGTTGCAGCACGCGCGCCTGGATGCCCACCAGGTCCGGATGGAATACGCCCATCACCTGGTTGCGCGCGCCAGCAGGGTTTGTCAGCGGCCCGAGGATGTTGAACAGGGTGCGCACGCCCAATTCCTTGCGCACCGGGGCGGCGTGCTTCATGGCGCCGTGGTGGGCGGGCGCGAACATGAAGCCCACCCCCAGCTCGGCAATGCAACGGGCCACCTGCTCGGGGGAGAGGGTGATGTGGGCCCCAAGGGCCTCCAGCACGTCCGCGCTGCCCGAGGCGCTGGAGACGGAGCGCCCGCCGTGCTTGGCCACCTTGGCCCCTGCCGCCGCGGCCACGAAGGCGGCCGCGGTGGAGATGTTGAAGGTATGCGAGCCGTCGCCCCCCGTGCCGCAGGTATCCACCAAATTGGCGTGGTCGGGCACCGGCACGCGGGTGGCGAACTCGCGCATCACCTGGGCCGCGGCGGCGATCTCGCCGATGGTCTCTTTCTTGACCCGCAGGCCGGTGAGAATGGCGGCGATGAGCACGGGCGAGACCTCGCCGCCCATGATCTGGCGCATGAGCGAGAGCATCTCTTCGTGAAAGATCTCCCGGTGCTCGATGACCCGCTCCAGTGCCTGCTGGGGCGTCATGTCCGGGGCTCCTCGAGGAAGTTCCTGAGCAGCGCGTGGCCGTGCTCGGTAAGGATGGACTCCGGGTGGAACTGCACGCCCTGCACCGGCAGCGAGCGGTGGCGCACGCCCATGATCTCGCCATCTTCG
>JBIIUM010000298.1:0-3147 GCA_044339985.1 Burkholderiales bacterium
GCCCTCACGCCATCACGGGCCGAGCGCAGCCGTCGGTTCTGCCGCGGAACCGTCGTCCTGCTCTCAGGTCAGGCTGCGTAGTCGAGCGAGAACTCCCGCGCCGCGGCGCGCGGCGGCGCCCGCGCGGGCAGGCTGAGGTGCGTGAGGATCCTCACGATCACCACCGGCTCTTCGATCGCGGCGAGGACGTTCAACTGCCCACCGCAGGCGCAGCGCTCCACGTCGATGTGGAACACGCGCTTGAGCAGCCGTACAGCCAGGCGCTGCATGAACGCCTGCGGCTGCATGACGATGTGGGCGGTGCCGTCGCGAGTCGGGCTCTTCAGCCGCAACACGACCTGCCCCTTGCCATCGCGGCTCAGGCGTTCGTTGGCGAGCGCGGGGCGGGTGATGGTGCGGCATAGCCGTTCGAGTGCCTTGCGCTGGTGGCTCGCCCACCGCACCGCGGCGCGCAGGCTGAAGCCGTGTGCATCGGCGCACAGCGATTTCCGGGGCTTCTCCTCCTCCGTTTCCGCCCGCCAGGTCATGCCCCGCTCTTCGACCAGATAGCCTCACCGCGTGTGCTGCTTCATCAGCCGCGCGATGCTCTTCCCGAGCAGGCCCGCGAGCGCATCGCCGGCGGGGGCGCGCGCCGCATCGAAGACGGGGTCGCCCTCGGTGCGCCGATACACTCCGTCGAGCACCAGGCAGTGCAGGTGGATGTTGAGATTTGCTGCCAATCCGAGTCGCTGGATGAGCGTGACCGCGCCTGCGTCGGCGGCGGTGCGCTTCAGTCCCGACTGGCCGAGAAGAAACCCCGTGATGACCCGGTGCACGATGCCCAGCACCGGTGTGAGCAACTCGGGATGGGCGGCGAACAGAATCCGTAGCGAGATCGGAAACGACAGCACCCACTGTCTGACCGGCACCCGCGGCATGACGCGATCCACCAGCACCGCCGCCGTCCCGGCCATGCGCCTTGCCCCGCACGAGGGGCAGAACCCCCGTCGCTTGCAACAGGACGCCACCAGCTTCTCCCGTGCGCACTCGGCACAACGCACACGCAGGAAGCCGTGGGCCAGGATGCCGCATTCGAGGTACGCCTCAAGCGTTCCGCCCAACCCGCGCGCATCCAGCGCGAACTTCAGCCGCGCGAGGTCCCAATGTCCCGGAATTCTGCCAATCCACTCGACCCCCGAATCCCTATATGCGGGGTACGGCTTGTAGTGGCTCATGCGCGCCTCAGCTCAGTTGCGCGATACGCCAGATGGCCGCGGCCTGCGTGGCCATCCAGTTCTGGTGGGCGGTAATGCGCTCGGGCGTCCAGTCTGCGTTCTCGTCGCCGATCTTCTTGGTGATCGCAAAGCCGCTCTGCTGGTAGGTGGACCGCTTTCGCGCGTAATCGGCATTCCCCAGGTCCTTGTTCGCGCCGGACTGCAGCAGCGTCATGTTGCCGAGGCGGTACACCAGCGCGTCGGCATCGTCGTTACCGATGCCGCCCCAGTTGTCCGGCGCGTTCTGGGGCAGGACGTGCTCGATGTTGAAGGCATCGCTGGCAAAGTCGTGCGCTTGCTCCGACAGGTGCTTCTCGATGGCGCACAGGATGAAGCGAACAACACGGTTGTTGCGGGAGTCCGTGGTGCGAATGCTCTTCTCGGCGAAGGTGGCTCTGAAGGCGGTGTCGTCCGGGTAGATGCTGCGCAACAGTTGCAGGGTCGGGCCGAGCTTATCCTGCTCTCTTTTCGCCACACGCTCGGCAACCTCGTTGTACTTGCGCTCCTGCTCTGCGGTGCTCTGGGAACCGATGACGTTGAAGCGCATCGAGATCACCACGGTGGCGCGCAAGAGCCCCGTGAAGTCGGGGGCGTCAAAGATCCGCTTGGCCGCCAGCAGCAGCGGAAACGGCTGCCGTACCCGGAACGTCTTGAGCACGCCAGCTAGCTGCTTGTCTTCTTGCGGCCAGTCGGACGGCTCCGGCGAAGACAAGGCCAGGTACGTGTCAAGGTCTTCCTCCATGTCGCGCAAGAGTTGGAACACGGCTTGCGCCGTATTCACCTGCGCCCTGATCGTCTTGAACAGGTCGGCCTGTCGGGCAAAGCTGCGCCGACTGTTCCAGTGCACACGAAGGAAGTCCGGGAAGTTCTCGGACTGGAGCCGACCGACAATGGCTTCCCAGCGGTCTTCCAGGTTGCGCAGCTCGTGATCGGTCTCGGCCCCACGGTCGAGCACCGAGAAGAGATAGTTTTTCAGCAGGTCCGTGGCGGACAGGCGCACGCCACGGGCGTTGAGGGTCTCGAACACCTTGTAGGCGTTCAGTTCGTCGGTGACGGTGATCACGGTGAAGAACAGCCGGTCGCTGAGGTCTTCCACAAGCTTCGCCAACCGCATGCCCTCGTCCCCGGTGCTGGCCTTGAGGTAGTCGGCCACGCGCTTGTCGAACCACTCGAATGCCTTGCGAAGCGAATGCTCGGAGGCGCGGAAGCCGCGCTGCGGCAGGTGCCCCAGCGGCACCAAGTAGGTCTGGAAATAGGTGTTGTTGTTGCGGTTGAGGGTGAGCTTGGGGCGCGCAACGAGCGTCACAGGATCCAGGTAACCGACATAGGTCTGCCGGATCTGATCCATGCGGCGCTGGTTAGGCTCGGCGTCATTGCCGGCATTGATCAGCCGATGGATGTTCTTGAGGATGGCAAGAACGATGAGGCTGATCGTGGTCAGGCGCTGCTGGCCGTCGATGACGTCGAAGGTCTTGTCATCGGCGGACTGCAAGACCAGGTAGCCCATGTAGTGGGCGCTTTCTCCGTCTGCCCGCAACGTGCCCAGAAGGTCCGTCCACAGGTCTTCCCACTCCTCGTTGGTCCAGCTGTAGTCGCGCTGGAACCGGGGAATGCGGTAGGTCAGACCGTTGCCGATCAGCTTGCGAAAAGTGTTGTTCTCGGCTTTGAAGTTGGTGGTGGCCATGGATTGCTCCCTGCTTTCTCAGTCACCTCGCCCAGCAGGGCCGCAATCTCGGCTTCCACCTGCTTTAGCTCGGCGTCGATGTCGGCCAGCTTGCGCGGTGGCTGGTACTTGTAAAAGTAGCGGTTGAAGTTGATCTCGTGGCCGACGCGGCCGATCTCCTTATCCCGGTCGGGAATAGGAACTTCAAACGACTTTTCCCGCGAACCGGCA
>JBIIUM010000089.1:0-11864 GCA_044339985.1 Burkholderiales bacterium
CGCTGGTGTCGGTCGTCACCGTCTGCCTGAACGCCGCCTCCACCATTCCGGCCACCATGGAGTCGCTCCGCAGCCAACGGCACCAGGACTTCGAATGGGTCGTCATCGACGGAGGCTCGACGGACGGCACCCGCGAGTTTCTCGACCAGCACCGCGCCATGATTGCGCATTTCGCCTCGGGGCCCGACGGCGGTATCTTCGATGCCATGAACAAAGGTGTCCGCGCGGCAACGGGGCAGTGGGTGCTGTTCCTGAACGCCGACGATGCGCTCGCCGACCCGGCAGTGCTTCATGATTTGAGCCGGCAGCTGCATGCTGCCGGTGAAGGGGTGGTGGTCGTGTATGGGGATGTGCTCTACACCGACGGCGCGCGCACCTGGTTGCGCAGGTTCGACTGGATCACCCGAAAAAACCTGCTGTTCGGCGATCTTTGTCATCAGGGTGTGTTCGCGAGGCGCTCGGCGTTTCAGGCGCTGGGCGAATTCGACGCCACTCTCGAACTCAACGCCGACTACGAATGGTTGCTGCGGGTGTTCGCGTCGCCCTTCGAGGTTCGTTACGTTCCCCGCGTGGTGGCCACATTCTTTGCCGGTGGCCGGCACAGCCGCGACCCGGGGCGCCTGATGGCGGAGCGATTGATGGTTCGCAAGCGCTTCGCGACCCCCTCCGAGCTCATGTTTGGCGAGCTCCGGTTCAGGGTTGCACAGAAGCTGCGCAAGTGGTTCAGGAGGTCGACGTGAAGCGCGCCGGGCCGGCAAGCGGGTCGTTGTGCCGTGGCGCCCTGGCCTGTCTGTTGGGGATGGCTCTGGCCGGCAGCGCCCACGCCGTGACCTACTACCTCTCGTCCGATGGCAGCGACGACAGCGACGGCACGGCGCCGGAAAGCGCGGGGCCTGCGGGTCCGTGGAAGACCTTCGCCAACCTTGCCCGAACCAGGATCAGGCAGGGAGATCAGGTCCTGTTGCGTTGCGGAGACCGGTTCATGGGTCCGATCGCGATCGAGGTGGCCGGGACGGGCGGCGGGCCTTTCAGGCTGGGGCGCTACGGGCCTTGCGAAAACGGACAGTCTCCGGTCATCGATGGCGCGAGGCGCGTGAACGCCGTACCGTCGAAGGCGGACAAGGGGCTGCGAGTGGCGCCGCTGGAAGGCGATGTGGCACAGGTGTTCTGGAACGGCGAACCGGTCCCGGTGGCCCGTCATCCCCGGGCCACTTATCTCGTGGCGGACGAGACGGCCGGCAGCCCGATGCGTGAAGTGCCCGCGACAGGTCTGCCATCAGCCGACCTGGCGGGGGCCGGCGTGACGGCGCGAACGTACGCCTGGTTCATCGAGGAGCGCCGCGTCACCGGCGTTTCGGGCAGCGCCGCGACGCTCGATCGGCCGCTCGATTACCCCCTTGATGCCGGTTCAGGGTATTTCTTCACGGGCAGGTCGTGGATGATCGGTGGCGCGCCAGCCTGGGGGGTCGATCGGAAATCGCGATCGCTGGTGGTCAGGCCGCCGCAGGGTGCGGTGCAGGGCGGGCCACTGGCCGTTTCTCTGACGGGCCCCCTGGTCAGAATCGCGGCCGGCGGCACGGTCTACGTGGATGGCCTGGCTCTGGAGCGCGCCGGGGGCATCGCCCTGGACATCTCCACCGCGGGCCCCGTGGAGATCGACGCAGTGTCGATCCGGAACGCGGCCCTTGGCGGCATCCGCATCCAGGGGGCGAGCACCGTGCGGGTGGAGCAGTGCGACATTCGCGGCGCCGGGGGGGACGGCATCATGGCGCAGAGCAGCCGTTCGGCCGTCATCCGGGCAAACGTGCTGCGGGATATCGCCTCGGGGCCCGTACCGCGGCCTACGCGCGCTGCCATCAACGCATTGTCGGCGGCAGGGGCGTGGATCTCCGGCAATGTGGTGAGCGGCACGGGATACATCGGGATTCGTTTCCGGGATGGCGCCACCGTGGAGGGCAACATCGTCGAGAACGCCTGCATGACCATGTCGGACTGCGGTGCGATCTACAGTTGGCGCGATGAGCCCTCGGATCGGCAGCCTCCCTCCCTGGTGGCCGGCAACACCATCGTATCGGTCAAGGGCAACCAGGAGATCAAGCCAGGGTGGCGCAGAGACGTGGCCGGCATCTACCTGGACGACCACGTGGCAAACGTCCGGGTGCAGGGCAACGTCATCGTCGGCGCACGCCATGGAATCTACCTGCACAACGTGGCGGACAGCACGCTGGAGGGCAACGTGGTGCTGTTTTCGGACGACGCCAGCCTCTATGTGACGGTGGACAGCGCGAAGTATCCGCCGCAGAGGCAACTCCAGAACGTCATTCGCGCAAACGGGTTGCTCTTCGACCTCGGGGAAGAGGCGATCCTGATGATCCATCGGACCCACAACAAGGTCCTTCGGTCCTTTGCCGACAACATCGTCACCGGAAATCCCGATCCCCCCCCGGTGCATCAGTTCCACAACGAGGGCACTCCGCAGAATCCCCGTTACCGGCGCTCGCGGGTTCCCTTGGCGGCCCTGGCGGCCGAGGGCGAATCCAACGCAACCGAGCGCTCGCCCGCCGGTTTGCCGTCGAAGGGCGGGGTGACTCCCTGGCGCGTGGAGCGCACCGCTGCTGGCGTCCGGGTGACGGAGAGCGGCGGCAGGGTTGTGGTGCTGCAAAGCGCCGATCCTGGGGGCGATGCGGATCCGGCGGTGGGTGGGATGTGCCGTCTTTTTGGTGCTCCGAAGCCAGGCGAGCCGGGCACGGGATGGCGGATCACCCTCTGCCACCCTGTGCGGTGAGTGACATTCCTGGCGGCGGCAGGGACGGAGGGTTGTCCATGAGACTGCGCCTGTTGGTGGTGGCCAGCGAGTTTCCCTTCCCGCCGGTGAGCGGGGGCAGGACTGACATCTGGCGCAGGTTATGCGGCCTGCGCAATCTGGGGGTGCGTATCTTCCTGGTGTGCTGGCATACCGGTGCGCACGGGCCACCCTCGCGGGAACACCTCGAAGCGGTGCGCGCCGTCGTCGAAGAGGTGCACGTGTTTCCGGTGTCTTCCCGGCCCGGTGCGTTGCTGCTTCGGTTCTTCGCCCTGCCGGTATACCCCTCCCCCGTGAGTGCCAGGATGCTGACGGGAGAGAAGTGGGCGACGCTGCTACGCAGCGCGGCTTGCTTTGCGCCGCAGGCGGTACTGCTGGACGGGCTTTTCGGATACGCCACGGCTTCGAGGCTGGCGCGGATGCTGGGGGCGCCACTGTCCCTGCGGTCGCACAACATCGAGCACCGCTACCTGGCGGACCAGGCGCGATTTGCCGGGTCGCTGCGCGAGCGGTTGATCCTGCTGTTCTCCACCGTCGGGATGCGTCGGTTCGAATCGAGGGCGCTACGGCGCTGTTCCTGGATCTTCGACATTTCTTCCTCGGATCTGGAGCACTGGCGCCGCCAGGGAATTTCGCGGATCTCGTGGCTCCCGCCGATGGTGCAGGTGCCCGATGCCGACGACCGTGCGGCCGGACGCTCCTTCGATATTGTCTTTCTTGGCAATCTTCACACGCCCAACAACGTGATGTCCGTCCGGTGGCTGCTGACCGACATCTTCCCGCGGATAAGGGCACGGCTCGGACAAGTCTCGCTGTGCGTGGCGGGCTCGAACCCAACTGCTGAAATCACGCAACTCTGCAGTGTGGCCCCAGGCGTGGAATTGATGGCCAATCCCGTCACGCCCTGGCCCTTGTACAGGGCGGCGCGGGTGCTGGTGAATCCGGCCACGAGTGGCAGCGGGATACAGATCAAGACCGTTGAGATGCTTCACTGCCAGATACCGGTAGTGACCACATCGGTGGGAGCCCAGGGGTTGCCCGGTGACGTGAAGGCCCTGCTGAGCATCGCGGACGACGCCGCGGCTTTCGCCGAAGCGGTGGTCGCCGCTCTGGCGGGGCCGATTCCTTGCGCCGGGGGGCGGGCGGATACCCTGCGAATCTTTGGCATCGAGCAACTGCGCCACATGTTGAGGCGGCTACTTGCGGGTGCAGATGATGCCCGCCAGGGCCATGACTGATCGGGATGGAGCATGGGCTCGCTCATATGGATGCGAACTACGGTTTTCCTGCTTGGTTGGTGAAAGACGCGCGTCTGCCTGGGGGCGCGCTCGGCAGCAGTCGAACCGTGATCTGCCGAGGATGCACGGCGACGCCCAAGGCCGCCGGGTCGCGCCCTCGACCGCCTCGGAGGCCCCGTGGCGGTCAGCGTCGCACCGGTGCAGACGCGTTGGCGCACTCGGGGCAGAGGCGCTGTTGACGCTGGGTTCATGCCCCGGTGTATCGAACCGTCAGGGTGGCGAAGGGGGAGAGCCTGCCTCCCGATCAAGGCGGTTTGGCCAAGTAAGGCTTGCGAGGCGCCCAAAAACGCATAACATCACGCCCCGCGCGAAGGAACGCGCTCCCAAGCCCCTCCCGGAACCAGGCATCCCCATGAAGAAACCCCTAACCGAGGCTCAGGTACTCGCCGCACCGGCCAAGGACTACATGAATGACGACCAGCTTGCCTTCTTCCGGCAGCGCCTGACCGACCTCAAGGCGGAGCTTCTGGCGAATGTCCGCGACACCAGCGAGCACCTGCGTGAGACCGAGGCGGCCAGCGACCCCTCGGACCGGGCTACCCAGGAAGAAGAGCAGGCCATCGAGCTGCGTACCCGCGATCGCGAGCGCAAGCTGCTCAAGAAAATCGACGAGGCTCTGCAGCGCATCGATGAAGGCACCTACGGCTTCTGTAATGAAACGGGGGAGCCCATCGGCGTGCGCCGGCTGCTGGCCAGGCCCACGGCCACCCTTTCCATCGAAGCGCAGGAGCGCCGCGAGCGGATGCAGAAGATGTACGGCGATTAGCCTGGTTGCGTGCCCCCTGCGCCCGTACTGGGCAGTGCCACCGCGGCAGGTGGGTGGAAGAATGAGAGCTTTTGCCTAGGGCAGGCGTCATCAGCCCCCGGGAGTTTTTCCCGGATGCCGCCTTGGTATTTGACACCCTCGGAGCGCGGCCGAACAATAAGAATGATTCTTAAGTAGCAGCCGCTTTTCTTGGCGCCATCGGGCGCCCCGTCCCAGGCCCCCCATGAATCAGACTCCCTACGGTTTTTCCGCATTCCTGTCCCAGTCCGATGCCGTCGGGCTGACAGTGTTCCTCATCCTGGTGCTCATGTCCGTTTCCAGTTGGACGGTGATCCTCTTCAAGGGTTATCGCACCTGGACGGTTCGCTCCAGCGCCCGCGAGCTGATCGAAGGATTCTGGTCGGCGCCAAGCCTGGCGCGTGCCGAGGAACAGCTCGCGGGACGGGGGGACAACCCCTTCGCCGGGCTGGCCCTGTCCGGCATCACCGCCGCAGCCCATCACCAGCGTCACCAGGCCGGCCGGCTCGGGGACGCGCTCAATCTGTCGGAGTTCGTGACCCGGGCGCTACGCCAGGGGATCAACTCGGCCCAGGCGCGTCTGGAAACCGGGCTTTCGCTGCTTGCCTCGGTGGGCAGCACGGCACCCTTCGTGGGGCTGTTCGGCACCGTCTGGGGTATCTACCACGCGCTCATCGGCATCGGGGCGAGTGGTCAGGCCACCATCGACAAGGTGGCCGGGCCGGTGGGGGAAGCGCTCATCATGACGGCCCTGGGTATTGCGGTGGCAGTGCCGGCAGTGCTGGGCTTCAACGCGCTCACGCGCGGCAACCGCGTGATCCTGGCCGAGCTCGACGCCTTCGCCCACGACCTGCACAGCTTCCTGGCCACCGGTTCGCGGGTGGATGCGGCGGCGGGTGCGCCCTCGCGTCCCGCCACCGCACGCGCCCCTCAGGTTGCGTGAGCCCGCCATGGCCTTCGGCACCTTCAACGACGGCGGCAGCCAGCAACCCATGTCGGAAATCAACGTCACGCCCCTGGTGGACGTCATGCTGGTGCTGCTCATCATCTTCATCATCACCGCGCCGCTGCTCACCCACGGCATCAAGATCGATCTGCCCCGGGCCAGCAGCAGCGCCGCCCCTGAAAAGCCGGAGACCATCACCCTGTCGCTGGATGCCGAAGGCAGGCCCTATTGGAACGGCAAGGCGCTTGGCGATGCCGAACTGCCCGACATGATGTCCGCGGCCGCTAAGCAGCAACCGCAGCCCGAGTTGCACCTGCGCGCCGACCGCGCCACCCGCTACCAGAAACTTGCCGAGATCATGTCCATGGCGCGCAATGCCGGCATCGCGCGCATGGGCTTCGTCACGGATCCCACGAGCGTCGAGCAGGCGCGCTGAAGGGTCGCGCCGCTTGCGGGCAGGGGCACGGGTGCTCGATCCGCTTCAGCTTACCGGGCGAACCCGCAGCCACATCGTGCAGCTGGACGAGCCACGCGTCGCCTTGCACGGCGACGCGGCGGGGCCGTTTCTGGCCATGCGCAGGGCGGCGGCCTCCGAGGGCATGGACCTGAGGGTGGTCAGCGGATTCCGCGACTTCCCAAGCCAGTGCGCCATCTGGCGGCGCAAGTTCTCGGGCGAGCGTCCGTTGCTCAACGCCGCCGCAGAGCCGGTGCAGTGCACCGGGCTCAGCGATGACGAACGCATCGACCTTATCCTGCGCTGGTCGGCCCTGCCCGGTGCCAGTCGTCACCACTGGGGCAGCGAACTCGATCTCTACGACGCCGCCGCCTTTGAGCCGGGCCATGGGGTGCACCTCGTACCTGCCGAGTACGCGGCGGGCGGACCGTTTTTCGGCCTGCTGCAGTGGCTCGAGGCGCACGCTGGCGAGTTTGGCTTCTACCGCCCGTATCGGGAGGACCTCGGCGGCGTGTTGCCGGAGCCCTGGCATTGGAGCTTTGCGCCGGTGTCGGTGCCGGCCCAAGGCGCGCTCACGCCCACGCTGGTGGCCGAGGCCCTGGATGGCGTGGAACTACCCGGCCGCCAGGCGCTGCAAGCCCGGCTGGCGGCATTGTTCGCATCGCACGTGTTGGCGGTGTCGCTGCCGGATCCCGGCACGCGGCTGGCGTGAAAGCGGGGCCAGGGTGCGGCCCGGCGGTGTGATGTGATAGTTTTCCCCGGCGCAGCCTCCGGCAGGCGCGTCTCATCATGAATCCTCGCGCCCTCCATCAGAAGCTTTCCACCGCCATCGAGTCCGTGGTGCTGGGCCAGTCCGTGCCTGTACGCAAGCTGGTGGCGGCACTGGTGGCAGGCGGCCACGTGCTGGTGGAGGACTTTCCCGGCACCGGCAAGACCACGCTGGCGAAGGCCCTGGCCCGTTCGCTCGATGCCGATTTCCGGCGCGTTCAGTTCACGCCTGACCTGCTGCCCTCGGATATCGTGGGCGTGTCGGTGTACTCGCCCCACGACCAGCGGTTCACTTTCCACCGTGGACCGGTGTTCACCCATCTGCTGCTGGCTGACGAGATCAATCGCGCCAGTCCGCGGACCCAGAGCGCGCTGCTGGAAGCCATGGCCGAGGCGCAGGTGAGCGCGGAGGGCGTGCGGCATGGTCTGCCCGAGCCTTTTTTCGTGATCGCCACCCAGAACCCGGTGGAGTTCCACGGCACCTACCCGCTTCCCGAGGCGCAGCTCGACCGCTTTGCCTTGAAGCTGTCACTGGGCTATCTGGACGTGGAACAGGAAGTGGCAATGCTCTCGGCCCAGAACGGCAGTCATCCGCTAGAGCGGCTGGCCCCCATGGCGAGCGTGGCCGATGTGCTGGCGGCGCGCAGCATGCTCGCCGAGGTTCGCGTGTCGGCGGCTCTCAAGCGGTATGTGGTGGAACTGGTGGCTGCCACCCGTGGACACGCCGGGGTCGCTCTGGGCGCGAGCCCGCGGGCCTCGCTGGTGCTGGTTCGGCTCGCCCAGGCGCTGGCGGCGTTCGACGGCGAGGATTTCGTGTCGCCGGAACATGTGCAGGAGGTGGCGGTGGAGGTGATCGCGCACCGGCTGGTGCTGGCGCGCGAGCAGCGCTTTGCCGGGGTCAGCGCCGTGGCCATCGTGTCTGGCCTGCTGGAAACGGTGCCGGTACCGGCGTGAGCGTGGCGGCAGTCCTGCGGCGCGGTGCCGCCAGTATGAAAAAGGCCCGTCCAGCGCCGCTGCGGGCGTTTGCACGCGTACACCGGATATCGGTCTGGGCGTCCAGGCGCTTTACCGCTGCAGGGCTTTGGGTGCTTGGCCTGATGCTCGCGGGCGTGGTGTTCGGCATCGACGTCAACCGCACCATGGGTTTCCAGTTGTTCTCCATCGCTGCAGCGCTTGTCCTGGTGGCGTGGATTGCTGCTGGCCGGTTCCGGCCCAGGGTTCGTGTCGAACGCCGGCTGCCTGCCTTTGCCACCGTGGGCTGCCGCTTCGAGTATGAATTGATGCTGCATGACCAGGGCGGCGAAGGCCTGGCGGCCCTGCGCGTGTGCGACGAGTTGCAGACTCGTTACCCCAGTGCCGAACAGTTCGCGCGTCTTGGCGCCGCCGAGGAACCCGCCGGCAACTTTTTCGACCGGCGGGTCGGTTATCCGCGATGGCTGATGTTGATCGAGCGGCTGCGCGGCGGCCGCATCGAGCCGGCGAGCCTTCCGGCGACGCCCGCGGGAGGCAGGTCGCGGGTCGGACTTTCCCTGGAGCCGCACAGGCGCGGGCTGCTGCATTTTCAGCGCACCGTGCTGCTGCGCCCAGATCCGCTGGGCCTGGTGAATGCCGTGGCGCTTTGCGCCGCCCCCCAGACTCTACTGGTGGCGCCGCGCGTTCATCCGGTGCCGCGGCTCATTCTCCCGGGTACGCGCCGGCATCACCCGCTGGGCGTGCAGGCGGTGCTCACGGTGGGCGAAACCCAGGAGTTCCTGCAGTTGCGCGACTACAGGCCGGGCGACCCCGTTCGCCAGCTTCACTGGCCAAGCACCGCCCGGGTTGGCAGGCCCATCGTGCGCGAGTCCGCGGAGGAGTGGTTCGCCCGCCATGCGCTGGTGCTCGACACCTTCGAACCGCGGCCGGACACGGCGCGCTTCGAGGCCGCGGTCAGTGCCGCCGCGTCCTTGGCCATGGGTCTCGACCCCGGCGATGCGCTGCTCGATCTGATGTTCGTGGAGGAACGCGCGGTGGTCATCACCATGGGCCGGGGTGTGGAGGCGAGCGGCATCGTGCTGCGCGAGCTTGCCGAAGTGACGCCGACGCGGGACGGCGGCTTCGAGAGCCTTGCCGGCCACGTGCTGCGCCATGCCGGGCAGTTATCCGCTTGCATCCACGTGCTGCTCTGCTTGGACGAAGCGCGCGCCGCGTTGCTGCAGCGCCTCCATGCCGGCGGCGTCTCCCAGCTGGTGCTGCTGGCGGGCGGGGAGGCGTCGGCGCCCATACCCCATGGGGTGTCGGTGCACCGTCTGGACCCGGCACGGCTCGCTGAATCCCTCGCCACCATTCCCGAGCGCTTCGGTTGACCACGCCGCCCTTTCTGGTGGCCTTCGGCCTGCTGTTCTGGGGCTGGGCGAGCGGATTATGGTGGGTTGCCGTGGGGCTTGCGCTGGCAGCGGAAAGCCCGCCACTGGTGAGGGCACGATGGGCTTTCGAGCGGCGAGACTACGAACGGGTTGCCGACCTGTGCAGTGTGGGCTTCCTGTCGTTCATCGTCTGGCGCTGGCTGGCCCTGCGGCATGGAGCAGAGGGGATGCTGGAGGCGCTGGTGTGGATGCCGGTGCTGTTTTTCGCGCTGCTGCTATTGCAACGCTACGGCGCCACCGGAAAGGTGCCGTTATCGGCATTGTTCTGGTCCATGCGGCGCCTCGGCCCGGCAGCGGCCGACCGGCCCTTGGCGTCCGTCGACCAGGGTTACTTCGGCCTGTGCCTATTGTCGGCGGCTTGTGCAAATCAGCGATCGCCGATTTTTTTCGCTGCTGCCGCCGTGTTGAGCGCGTGGGCGCTATGGCCCGCCCGTGGGGCCGGCCGCAGTCCGGTAGTCTGGGCTGCAGCCCTCGGCGCTGCATTCGCTCTTGGCTGGGGTTTGCAACTGTCGCTGGTGGCGGCTCAAGCGCGGATGGAGCAAATGGCGCTCGAGTACCTGCGAGATCACGTTTTCGGCGCGACCGATGCGTTTCGCGCCGACACGGCCATTGGTGAGATTGGGCGGCTGAAGCTTTCCGACCGCATCCTTTGGCGGATCGAGGGCGCTGCGTCGGGGCCGTTGCTGTTGCGCGAGGCCGCCTACAACAATTTCGCCAGCGACAGGTGGTTCGCGCAAATGGCCGAGTTCAAGCCGTTGCCTCTCGAAGGTGAGGCAAGCTGGTTGATCGCATCTGGCGGTCACCAGCGGCTGCGCCTGTCGGGCAGCCTGCGCCACGGCCGTGGCGTGTTGCCGCTCCCCCGGGGGACCGCGCGACTGGACGCCTTGAATGTCGGCAAGGCGGAAGTGAATCCTCTTGGCGCCGTGCGGGTGAGTGATGGCCCAGAAGCGGTGTCTTTCGAGGCGCAGTGGGGTGCAATCGAGGGCGCGGGGCACGGGCCGTTTCCGGCGGACACCACGGTGCCGGTGCGCCTCATGCCAGTGGTTTGGGCGGCGCTGGTCCAGGCGCGTGCCGTGGAGGGCCATGCCCGCGACCGCGCCTCTGCCATTGCCGGCTGGTTTCATCGCGAGTTTCTCTACACCACCCGGCTGGACAGTGGAGGCGAGAGTCGCAGCATTGCGCAATTTCTGACCAAGGACAGGCGCGGGCATTGCGAGTATTTCGCCACGGCAACTGTGCTGATGTTGCGCGCGGCGGGTGTGCCGGCCCGCTACGTCACCGGGTATCTGGCCGAGGAGTGGAGCGACCTGGAGCAGGCCATGGTGGTGCGCGCGCGCCACGGGCACGCCTGGGCGCAAGCCTGGATCGACGGCCGGTGGGAGGATGTGGATGCCACGCCGCCGGGCTGGTTCGAGGCGGAAGCGGCGGAGGCAGCACGGTGGCAGGGTGCTTTCGATTTTCTGTCGTGGCTGCGATTTCGTTTCGAGCGGTGGCGTGCGGGGGGCGAGGGCGGTTCCGGAGGCGGCACGAACGTCGTCTTGCTGGTCGCCGCGATGCTGATGACTTGCTGGATGGCGTGGCGGATGACGCGCAGCCGCCAGGCGGTGGCTACCGCTGGCAGGCATGCGAGACATGCTGCGCGGGCACGGGCCGCGTCGCCCCTCGACCCGCTGCTCCAGCAGCTGGCGGCAGCGGGTTTGGAGCGCCCACCCGGCATGCCGGTACGGCGCTGGCTGACGCAACTGCCCTTGCCGCACCTGCAAAGGGCCCTGGGGCGGCTCGCGGCGAGGCATGCGCGCTGGCGCTTCGACCCTTCTGCGCCATCGGCGAGCGAGGCCAGCGCGATCGAAGAAGAGGCCCGGCAGTTGGCGGGCACCCTGGGCGGCCGGCCTTCGGACAGCGCCGACCCTTAGGGACGCTCCATCTTGCAGGTGGTCGGCATGGCCGAGTCCTTGGCCTCCACCTTGCGGTCCACGCGAAATCCGAAGCCGGTGCGATCGTTGTCGAACTTCACCGTCTTTGCGTCGACCCTGGCGAAGGTGGAGACGAACAGCGGCTGCAGCAACTGGTGATTGTCGGCGCGCATGGACACCTCTCCGGTGTCGGCCTGGAACTTCAAGCCCTCGAGCGCACGCGCCACCGGTAGCGGATCGGAGGACTTCGCCTGCTCCATGGCCCGCGCCAGCATCTCAAGCACGTTGAAGGCACCGTTGAACCAGTAGTCGTCGGGCGCCGTCTTGTAGCGCTCCCGATAGGCGGCGTTCATTTTCACAGCGTGCGGCGTACCCACGTTGGGCGCCCAGAAGCTCACTTGGCGCACGTGGCCCACGCCGGACTCGCCGATGGCCGGGGGCGTGCCCACGATGCCGCCGTAGTACGTGAAGTACTCCACCTTCAGGCCAGCCTCCT
>JBIIUM010000299.1:0-3134 GCA_044339985.1 Burkholderiales bacterium
CTTCAGGTGAGCCCGGGCGTCTACCCGGTGCCGCGCCAGGACTGTTCTCTCGCGCTCACCGGCTCGGCCCTGCCCGAGTTGCTGGTGCAGACCTGCAACGTGGATTTCGCGGCCCAGGACGCCGCGGCGCGCGTGGTCACCCTCACCTCCATGGTGGGGGTGTCCGTCACCGTGCTGCGGTTGCCCGCGGACGGGCGCCACGTCGTGCGCCTGTGGTGCGACGGCACCATGGGTCCGTATCTTTGGGAGACGCTGACCGGCATAGCCGGTGAACTCGGCGGCGGGCCGGTGGGGCTCGACAGCGCATTCCCGGACCGATCCGCCTGACCGATCACGAACCGCCGACCAGAGGGGGAGCACCATGACGCCGGCACAAGCGAAGAAGCTGTTCAAGGATCACGGCATCAAATACATCCTGGCGCAGTTCGTGGACATCCACGGCGCGGCCAAGGCCAAGGCCGTGCCCGTGGAGCACCTGGAGATGGTGCTCACCGACGGCGCGGGTTTCGCCGGTTTCGCCCTGTGGGGCTTCGGCATGGGGCCGCAGGGGCCCGACTACATGGCGGTGGGCGATCTGGACACGCTCCAGCCCATTCCCTGGATGCCCGGTTTCGCGCGCATGGCCACCTGGGGCCACGTGAAGGGCAAGCCATACCCCTACGACTCCCGGCTCGCCCTGAAGAACGCCCTCGACGGCCTGAAGAAGAAGGGCCTCACCCTCTACACGGGCATCGAGCCCGAGTTCATGCTGCTCAAGCGCGGCCCGGACGGCGGGGTGGTGCCCTGCGACGACACCGACACGCTGGAAAAGCCCTGCTACGACTACAAGGGCCTCGCCCGCAGCGCCGCCTTCCTGGAGAAGATGACCGATGCCTGCCGCGCCGTGGGCATCGACGTCTACCAGATCGACCACGAGGACGCCAACGGCCAGTTCGAGGTCAACTACACCTACGGCGAGGCGCTGATCAATGCCGACCGGCACATCTTCCTGAAGATGGCCGCCTCGGAAATCGCACGCGGCATGGGCCTGATAGCCACCTTCATGCCGAAGCCCTTCTCCAACCGCACCGGCACCGGCGCCCACTTCCATCTCTCCATGGGCGACGCCAAGACGAAGAACCTGTTCCACGACGACAAGGACAGGCGGGGCCTGGGCCTGTCGAAGACCGGATACCACTTCCTCGGCGGTCTCCTGCACCACGCCCGGGCCCTCACGGCCATCTGCGCGCCCACCGTGAATTCCTACAAGCGCCTGGTGGTGGGCCGTGCCCTGTCGGGCGCCACCTGGGCGCCGGCCTACATCGCCTACGGCGACAACAACCGCACCTGCATGGTGCGCGTGCCCTACGGCCGCCTGGAGATGCGCCTGCCCGACGGCGCCACCAATCCCTACCTGGCCACGGCGGCCATCCTCGCCGCCGGCATGGACGGCGTCGAGAAGCAGATGGACCCGGGCGAGCCCAACAACACCAACCTCTACGAGTGGACGCCGGAACAGCTGCGCAAGGCGAAGATCGGGCTGCTGCCCCAGAACCTGAGCGAGGCCATCGACGCACTGGAGGCGGACAAGGTGGTGCGCGCCGGGCTGGGCGAGGCGCTGGCCGAAGAGTTCATCCGCCTCAAGCGCATGGAGTGGGTGGAGTACTCGCGCCACGTGTCCACCTGGGAAGTGGACCGTTACCTGGAATTCTTCTGATCGCCCGTCGCGGGCGGAGGGCATCCCCATGTGTGGAATCGTCGGACTTCTCATCAAGAACCCCGCGCTGCGCGGCGATCTGGGCGCGCTCATGACGCCGATCCTGGGCGAGATGGCCGCCCGCGGCCCCGAGTCGGCCGGGCTGGCCGTCTTCACTGAGCCGCTGGACGCCGGCAGCCTCAAGTACAGCCTGCACGCCCCGGCGTGGGACTACGACTGGGCGGGCTTCGAGGCCGAGTTCATCCGCCGCTTCGGCACCGAGGCCCAGCTCGCGGTCAAGGGCAACCACGCGGTGCTGGTGTGCGACGAGCCGCCGGAGCCGGTGCGGGCCTGGGTGAAGGAGCGCTTTCCGGTGCTGCACGTGCTCTCGGCAGGGCGCGTGATCGACATCTACAAGGACGTGGGCCATCCCTCGGACGTGGCGGCGCGCTACGGCTTCCCGAAGCTTGCCGGCACCCACGTGGTGGGCCACACCCGCATGGCCACCGAGTCGGCGGTCACCCCGGACCGCGCCCACCCGTTCACCGCGGGCGAGGATTTCTGCCTGGTGCACAACGGCACCATCTCCAATCCCTTCATGGTGCGACGCAAGCTCGAGCACCAGGGCATCCGCTTCGAGACCGACAACGACACCGAGGCCGCTTGCCGCTTTCTCGAGTACCGCATGCGCGAGGGTGACACTCTCGAGCAGGCCCTCGTGAAGGGCTTCCAGACCCTGGACGGGTTCTACACGCTGCTGATCGGCACGGGCGACAAGCTCGCGCTGGTACGAGACGCCTTCGCCTGTAAGCCCGCCGTGGTAGCGGAGACCGACGACTACGTGGCCATCGCCTCGGAATTCCGCGGGCTTGCCCACCTCCCCGGCGTGAACGCGGCGAAGCTGTTCGAGCCCATGCCCGAGCAGCTCTACGTCTGGACCGTGTGAGGGCGGCGCCATGGAGAAGACCTTCGACCTGGCGGGCGGCTCTGTGCGCAGCCTCAACCAGTTCCTGCACACCGGCCTGGCGGGCAGCGGCGTGTCGCGTGTGGAGGTGGTGAATCCCAACGGCGCCCACAGCATCGCCGTGGGCGTGGACCAGCCGGTGGACATCCAGGTGCGCGGCCACGGCGGCTACTACGTGGGTGGCATGAACAAGCAGGCCACCATCACCGTGCACGGCAACGTGGGCTGGGGCGTGGCCGAGAACATGATGTCGGGTCTGGTGCGGGTGAAGGGCTTCGCCTCCGAGTCCGCTGGCGCCTCGGGCCATGGCGGCACCCTGGTGGTGGAGGGCGATGCCAGCCTGCGCTGCGGCATCTCCATGAAGGGCATCGACATCGTGGTGGGCGGCAGCGTGGGCAACTACTCCGCCTTCATGGCCCAGGCCGGGCACCTGGTGATCTGCGGCGACGCGGGCGAGGGGCTGGGCGACTCGCTCTACGAGGCCGTGATCTACGT
>JBIIUM010000300.1:0-3131 GCA_044339985.1 Burkholderiales bacterium
TTCATGCGCGCCACCTCGAAGGCGTTGCACAGGTGGGTGCCGGCGATGGCCGCCGTGGGCATGAGGATGCGGCGCTGGCGCATCCACACCTGGGGGGCGTAGAAGGTGTAGCGGCGCCCGCCCATGTCCTCGCAATACACCACCCGGCCGGTGAAGGGCTTCACCAATGAGGTGGAGGCGGCCAGCGCGTCATGTCCGGCGCGCTCGATGATGAGATCCGGATAGCCGCGCGGGTTGTCGGCGGAGCGCAGTGATTTGCCCACGGCGCTGCCGAAGGGTTTCATGGTGCGGTCCTGGAAGTCGCGCACCGCTTCCTTGAACTTCATGGTCTCGCGCTTGGCGTCGGGCAGCGGCGGCAGCGCCTCGGGCCAGTCGAAGTCGGCGCCTTCCTTGCGGCGGATCTCCTCCAGCGACACCACGCCCTTCACCGCGTCGCCGAAACCGAGCGACTGCACGAACTCCCGCTGGGCGTCGCTGGTGGTGGCCACCACCAGCCGCCCGCCCAGGGCGCGCACCGCCTCGATGGCCTCCAGGCCCACGGCATCCACGAGCTCTTGCGTGCCGGCGCCGTAGTACAGCAGCACCGCCTCGCCGGCGCGCAGCCGGGCGCGGCGCAGCATCTCCTCGGGGCTGGCGCTGCCGCGCTTGCCCACGAAGGAGAACCAGTAGCCGCTGGTGGCGCCGTAGAAGGTGAGGGTGCCGCCGTCGGCCAGCATCTGGAAGGAGCGCGGGAAGGCCTCCTGGCCCGCGTGGGACACCGCGTAGTCGGCCAGCCGCCCGCCGGTCTGGGCGCGCATGGCGTCCAGCAGCCCCTCGCCCTGCCGCTCCCACGCAGCGATGGCTGCGGCGCCGGTGGGCACGGGCGTGAAGGCTCCCGCCCAGCGCGGGTCCTTGCGGTTGATGGCGCCAGCAGCGCCCTGGGCCTTGACGAAGGCCGCGCGCTCCGCGTTGGACACCAGGCCCACGGCGGTGAGGCCGTTGCGCGCCGCGCTCTTGAGCGCCTCCAGGCCGGTGCCGGTGGCTGCGCCTTCCACGAACACGGTGCGGCCCGGCAGCACCTCCAGGGTGGTGAACAGCGCCCGCACCACGGTACCCAGATTGAGCACGTAGGAGCCGGCGGCCTCCAGGGTGAGGTCGGGCGGCAGCGGGTGCAGTTGCGGCCCCTGCACCAGCAGAAACTGCTGGTGGCTGCCCGTGTCGGTTTCGTAGCCCTGGATGGAGAAGCCCGCGTACATGGGGTCGCGGCCGGCCAGCGGCGAGAGCAGGTCGCTCTGGCCCGAGTAGATGGTGACCAGGTCGCCCGCCTTGAGCCGGCCCTCGCGTTTCACCTCCGAACCCAGGGCCGCCACCAGGCCCACGCCGCCCGAGCCCGTCACCTGGTAATCGAGGTCGTGGTTGTCGAAGGGGGTGACGGGGATGCCGGTGATGGCCCAGATGTCGTTGAAATTCACCTCCGAGGCCAGCACGTACACCAGGGCCTCGTTGGGGCCGGGCCGCGGCACCGGGGCGATGATCTCGCGCTCGGCGTCCCTGGGCAGGCCGTGGGCCAGCGCGCCGGTGACCGGATCCTTGATGACGGCGTGGCCGTACTGCCAGTCGGGCAGCGGCGTGAGGCCGGGATAGAAGGGGCTGCCCACGGGCAGCAGCCGTCCCTGCGCCTGCAGTTGCGCGATGCGCTCGCCCTCGGGGGCGGTGGCGCGTCGGGTGGGCAGGGGCGCGGCCTTCTTGTCCAGGAAGGCCTTGATGCCCGCCTTGCCGCCGGCGGGATCCACCACCGCCTCGGCGAACAGCCGCGCCTCGCGCTCCAGGCCGGCGTCGATGCCGCGCGTCCAGCCCGTGCCGAGCGCATCGAGGATGCGCTGCGCGGCGGCGGTGCGGCCCACCTTGTCGGCCTGCAGCAGCAGCCGCTTCACCTCGGCATCGGCCAGCGCGGCATCCACGGAGGCCCGGCCGGGCGACTGCCACGCGTGCGTGGCGGCCTTGCGCGCCGCGAAGGTCTTCGCCACCAGGCCGTCGCCCGCGGGCGCGGCCACATACTCATAGGCGAGGCGCGTGGCCAGGCTCACCACGTCTTCGCCGTCGCCCGCCAGGGCCTGCACGAGGCCGTCGGCGGCCACTTCGCCGGCGGACACGGTGCGCCCGCCCAGCACGATCTCCAGCGCCCGCACCAGCGGCGAGGGGTGCCCCGCGGCCTCCAGCAGCCGCGGCAGGCGCTGCGTGCCGCCGTAGCCGGGCAGCAGATTGAGCCGCACCTCCGGCTGTCCGAAGGTGGCCAGGGGCTCGGCCACGCGCACGTGGCAGGCCATCGCGAACTCCATGCCCCCGCCCAGGGCCACGCCGTTGATGGCGGCGATGGCGGGCTTGACCATGGCCTCGATCTTGCGAAAGGCGAGGTGGGCGTTGTTGGGCAGCGGCAGCGCCTCGTCCAGGGTGCGCACGTCCTCGAGCATCTGGCGGATGTCCGCGCCCGCCACGAAGGAGGCCGTGCCCTGGCCGGTGAACACCACGGCCTTCACGTCGGCGCGCCGCGCCACGTGGTCCACCACGATGTTGAGCTCGTCGAGGGCGCGTTCGTTGAGCGCGTTCACCGGCGGGTTGGTGACCGTGACCAGCGCCACGCGCGCGCCCGGGGCCATGGCGTGGTACTGGATGCGGAAGTAGCGGAAGTCCTCGAACAACTGCTGCTCGTCGGCCACCTTCTGGCGCGCCATCCACTCGGCGATGGCGGCGCGCAGCTCGGGGATGGACTCGGGATTGCGCAGCGTGGAGGTGTCGCCCACGTCGCTGCCCTCCACCAGGGCGCGCACCATGCGGCGCATGTACTTGCCGCTGCGGGTTTCGGGGAACTGGGTCACCTCCACGAAATCCTCGGGCACGGCCACGGCGCCCTTCTCCTGGCGTACCGTCTCGATGAGGCGGCGGCGGTCGTCGGCGGACAGCTTGCGCCCGGGGGCCGGCTTCACGAAGGCGAGCGGCGTGAGACCCTTCTGGGCGTGCGGCGCGCCGACCACGATGACGTTGCCCACGGGCGAGTCGGGGTTGACCTGCTTGTCGCGCAGGATGGCGCCCTCGATCTCCTCGGTGCCCAGGCGGTGGCCGGAGACGTTGATCACGTCGTCGGAGCGGCCGTG
>JBIIUM010000301.1:0-3123 GCA_044339985.1 Burkholderiales bacterium
GACGAACTTCGCGGGCATCTGGAGCACCGCCTGATCGCGCAGCGCAATCTCGTAGGGGCCCCTGATCGCAGCCTTCTGGGCGGCCATCACGGCGGCTTCGGCCTCGGTCCGCGGATCGGGTGTCGGGGCGGGGGCCGCAGGCGTGGCGGCGGGTGGTTCGTCGGCCGCGCAGGCTGGCGTGGCGAACAGCAGAAGCCCCCAGAGGCCCGCAACGATGGGAGCAAGGGCGCGAGCGGCGAACATGGCAGTCTCCTCGGGAACTGGGATCGCGTGGGTGAGGACGGCGTACCCGTGCGGGTTGCGGGGGCGAAAAGGAGTTTCAAACGAATCCTCCCGCACACAGGCAATGTACTCACCGTGAACTTAGCGGTCAATTCGCCGCCGCCAGGGGCGCCGAATCCCGCCACGCAGTGACGATGCACGCGCGGCTTCGGCCCCGATCAGCCTTCACCCGACACGATCTGACGCCCTCGCGCGATGACGGGCCGAGCACGTCCCTCGGTTCTGCCGCCGAACCGTCGTTCTGCTCTCGGGTCAGGCTGCGTAGTCGAGCGAAACTTCCCGCGCCGCTGCGCGCGTCAGCGCCCGCGCGGGCAAGCCCAGATGCGTGAGGATTCTCGCGACCACCATCGGCTCCTCGATCGCGGCGAAAATCCGCTCGAGCAGGGTCCTGCTTACCGCTCAGCGGTTTTCGGTCCTGCGCCTTGCGATAGATGCAATCACCGCAAGACCGGAGAGTAGCATCGCATAGGTTCCCGGCTCGGGAACCGGGGCGGCCAGCGCCTTGAATTGCGCCATGTTGTCAGCGCTGTACATATCGAATGGCAGAGGCGGGCCCACATACGGTTCTGCTATGACGACATTGCTCGTATTCAGCAAAGCCGAATCCTTCATCACGCCTCTGTACCAGGAAAACACGGCAAACTCTGCCGATGAAGACTGGATATGAACGTTGAAGTACAAGTCGGTGGTGTCGGCAAACGTCGCAAACGCCGCGGTGCTGTTGCCGAATTCCGTCCAACCCGCGGCGTTGCTCGTTACCCCCGGTATGGCGAGAGATGAACCGCCGAGCGCGAGGATCCCAAAGGAGTCGAGCGGGCCGACGTTGAAATTGCGCCACCACTGGTCATAAGCCGACGCCTGCAACGGCGCTGCAAGCGCGACGCAGGTGGCGACCGCTGCCAGAAATCTGAAGATTGTTTTGACCATGATTTTGCTGTTGAAGGCTACAGTTTGCCAAAACCGCGGCGACTTGTGCACCAGACGGGTGCTGCCGCCACATAAGCCGTCCAGCGCTTCTCCGCGTGACAGATTCCACCCTTTTCGCGATGCGGGCGCGGAAACGCACGGATGGCCGTGTGGCGAGTTGGCGGCCTTCAACGAAAAGGCGACGATGCTCGCTGCCGCGGATCGGTTCACCTTGTTGCGTGATCGTGCCAAGAGCCCCGTCCCGCCCGAGAGAGAAAACCGCTTCTTGTCGCAGGTGGCGACGACCTGCGGCAACTACTCGCGGCCAAACCACGTTCCGGCTGCATTGCCCCTCTCGGCAGGTACTTGCGGTACCGGCCGCGCCCGCCGGGTGTCGCGTCCAAGGTCGCGGATTGCGACCGTGAAGCCGCCCACTCCCCGGCGGCGAGCTCGGACATGAAGTCGGCCGGGAACTCGGCCGGGTTGCGCCGCGCGGCCTCGTTGAAACGCTTGGTCTCCACCTCGTAGCGCGCAGCCAGGTCCGAGTCCAGCAGCACGCGCTGGCCGCGCACGGTGGCGATGTGCAGCGTGATGGCCCAGGGCGCGAGCAGTTGTTGGAGGCGGATCCGCGGACCGAGGTCGTCGTCTGCATCTGCCCGGGCATCGATGACCTCTTCCCTCCGGGCCCCGCTCCCGTGGCGCCGGAAGGCGGGGCGGATGAGTCGGGTGCGGTCCTGCCCGATGCGCCGGTCGAGGCGCCAGCCGAGGGCAGGGATGCCTCGGCCGGGTACTGGTCGGGCTAGCCCGCGGATCAGCCGGTCCCGAACCCCGGCCGAACCCCTCAGCGGCTAGCCGCCGCCGTGGCGAGTGCGTCCAGCAGGATGCGCATGCCCAGGCGCGAGGTGATGCCCGAGGGATCCCACGGCGGAGAAACCTCCGCCAGGTCGATGGCGCGGATGGGCGCGCCCTTGAGCCGCGTGATGATGCCCAGCAGTTCGCGCGCAGTCATGCCGCAGGGCGTGGGCACGCCGGTGCCGGGCGCCTGGGAGGCGTCGAGCACGTCGATGTCGATGGTGAGGTACACCGCGTCCACGTCCTTCGAGGCCAGCGCCACGGCGCGGGCAGCCACCTCGGGCACGCCCAGTTCCCACACGTCCTCGAGGGTGAACAGGTTGATGCCCTTGTCCTTCACGTAGGCCAGCTCCGAACGCGGGTTCATCCAGCCGCTCGGGCCGATGGTGACGATGTTGCCCGGCCGGAATCCCGCATCCACGGCACGCGCGATGGGGCAGCAGTGGTTGAGGGTTTCACCGCCCACGTCCTGCGCGGTGTCCAGGTGCGTGTCGAAGTGGATCATGCCGCAGCGGCGGTACTTGCGCGCGAAGGCACGGGCCGGGCCGATGGTGATGGAGTGGTCGCCCCCGCCGATCACGGGGATGGCGTCGGCGGCCAGGATCTCGGCCACCATGTCCTCGGCGCGCTGCTGGGTGGCCACCGAATTGCCGGGCACGATGGACACGTCACCCGCGTCCACGAAGGTGAACGACTGTTCCAGGTCCATCCCGGTGTTGGCGTTGAAGGTGAGGAACTGTTCGCTCGCCTCTCGCAGGCCCTTCGGACCCATGTTGGTGCCCGTGCGGCTGATGCAGGTGCCATCCCACGGAAAGCCCAGGAAGGCCACGGTGGCGCCGGCGGCGCGCAGGGCGTCGGCCTTGCAGGCCACGCGGGGCTTGTTGAGGAAGCTGCCGATGCTGCCGGCGTGCAGCGAGCCCTCCCACATGGTGGTGTCGGTGACGGTGTTCATGGCGCTCTCCTGTGTTGGCGGGCGTGCAGGCCCGGTTGCTTTGCGGAAGGAATGTGGTGAAAGATGAAAGACCTGACCCCGCAGTACGCAGTGTCGTGAAAGGTGAAAGACCTGACCCCGCGGCGGTCAGG
>JBIIUM010000090.1:0-11797 GCA_044339985.1 Burkholderiales bacterium
GCGGCATCCAGGCCCGCTGGGGCGCGGGCGATGCGCGAGGCATAGTCGAGCACCAGCGCGCAGCGCGCTTCCCGCAGCGCGGCGACCCGTCCGGCGAGCTGGGCGAGCGCTTCCAGACCCATGGGCGCCGAGCCTTCGCCCTGCGGCAACTGCAGCCAGTCGGCCGCCTGGGTGCGCAGATTCTCCTGGGCGGGGTAGACGCGCACGCCGTCCACCATGTCGTGCAGCAGCGCGAAGCGATAGCCCCGCGCGCTCAAGCGCTCCCAGAGGGCGCGCACCAGAGGCACCAGCACCGGCTTGCCGGAAGCCTCGAGAATCGCGAGGTCGCGCACGTTGCCCGAAAGGACGAACTGCGAACGGATCGGGAGCAGGCGCTCCAGGTCGTCCAGCCAACGGGGGACGGGAACGCTCACGGGGCCTCGCGGGTGGCTGGGGCGGGTTGCGTGGCACGGGCGCCAGCCGCCGGCTTGGTCAGGCTGGACAAGGCGCCGGCGGGCACCACCTGCACGGGGGCTTCGCCCGCGCCGAGCAGGCGCCTGGTCTTGAGGCGGATACCGCGAGCCTCCAGCGCTTGCGTGAGCCGGGGAATGTGCTCGCACCAGGTCTGCTCGGCGCGCAGGTCGCGAAGCCGGGCGGAGGCGGCGTCCGTGCCTGCGCCGCCCGCCTCGCGCACCACGTTGAAATTCAGCGTGGCGTCGGTGGGCGAGGTTCGCAGCCGGACAGCGTATTCACCCCACTCGGGGCGGCTGAAGTGGGCAACGCCTCCCTCCATGAACAGGGTGTGGGAGATGGGCTCCACCACGAAGCCCAGATCGGCGAGGGTGCCTTCCAGCACAGTGGCGGCGGCCTTGCGCACGGCCTCGGCCTGGGAAGCCTGCCGTGCTTCTGCCAGGGCATGGGCGCGCGCTTCCTGTTGCACGGTGAGTTCGAGCAAACCGGCGGCCGCCAGTTCGAGGGACTGGCGCGTGGCCTCCACTTCCGCGTCCTCCCCGGCGAGCGCGTCCAGGCGCGCCAGCAGCTCCCGCGCCCTGCCCTGCGCCCGCGCCGCTGCTTCGCGGCGGGTACGCTCCCGTGTCACCAGCCGCTGCAGTTCGAGTTCCACGGCCTGGGTGCGTTGTTCCTCTCCGGGCTGGGCGAGCTCCGCGAGCAACAGGCCCATGTCCGCCGGCAGCGCCTCCACCGATTCACCCGCCGCCAGCGGTGCCAGCAGGCGTTGGATGCGTGCGCGGCGCTCCGCGAGGCGTGCGTCGTCCCGGGCCGAGCGACCAGCTGCCAGATAGGCGTCCAGAAGCTCATTGAGCGAGCGGGGGTTGGCCACACGGTCGACGCGTTCGGCGCCGCTCGCTGCAGCCTGGGACTGGGCCATGCGGGAAGCGGCGCCGGAGAGCCGCGCCCGAGCGTCATTCAGAGCCTGCTCCAGGCTCGCGGTGTAGGCGGATAGGGCCTCTTCGGTGGCGCTCGAGGGGCGTGCGGGCATGCTGATCGCCGCGCCGGCGCCATCGCGGGAATGCAGCGCCGCCAGGCTGTTGAGGCGCTCCAGCGCCGTTTCCAGTTGACGGGCACGGGTTGCGATATGCCGCAACGCGGCCCGCTGTTCGTCACGCATGCGCAGCGACTGCGCAGCGCGTTGCGACGCGTCGCGGATGGTCTGATCGCGCGCAGCGCCGATGCCGCGCGCCGCCCGGAGCGCTGCTTCCGCCCCCAGCAGAGCGCTTTGCAAGATCAGGTACTCCAGGGTTGTAGGCCCGCTCATCGCAGCTCCTGCCGTGCGTTCGAGGAGATATTCTCGGTCAATCGGGCCCGCTGCAACAACCTGACCGTGGCACGCGCGTTGAGCACCCCGGGCGCGCGTGGTACGGTTCCAGCGGTGGAGCACCCTGATCGCAACAGCTGTCGAGGCGACTGGCGGCCTTTGGCCGAGGCCGTGCCGCGGTGTCGCCCGCGCGCCCCAAGCCTTCGATGTCATGTCCCGTGAGCGCCTGACGCGGTTTGCAGCGCCGAGGCCGAGCGCGTGGCTGATGCGCGCGCTGGTGCCGGTGAACCGCGTGTTGTGCCTCGGTGGCATGCCGGGGTTGCGCAATGTCCCAGGCCTGCGCCGCGTGCCGGGCATCCGTGGCCTGAGCGACGTGGTGAGGGTGGATCTGCCAGATTCCGACCTGGATCGCTTGCGGCTGGCCGTCAACCCGGCCACAGCGGCATTCATCGCTCCAAATCATCCGGAGTTCTTCACTGACTGGATGCTCGACAAGGAGCTGTCGGCGCGCCTCGCGCCGCTCATGGCGAGTTGGGCGACCCACGACGTGGTCAACGGCATGGGCGCCATCGCCCAGTGGTTCTGGCTGAAGAACAACCTGATTGCCCAGATTCCCGGTGCCGGCGGCGCGGCCGGGCGCGCGCACTCGGTGGACTGGGCGCTGCGTGGTAACGGGGTTCTGCTGCATCCGGAGGGCAGTGTGGGCTGGCACGCGGACCACGTGGCGCCGCTGTTTCCGGGTGTTGCGGAAATGGCGATCGAGGCTGCCACCCAGGCCGTGCGCCGCGGCAGCGGGCGCTCCGTGTACATCGCGCCCGTGGTCTGGAAGTTGCGCTTCACGGGCGATGTCACGGCTGCGCTCGGGCAAGAGCTTGCCCGCGCGGAAGCGGCCCTGGGCATCGTCGCTCAGGGCGATGATCTGCCCCATCGCGTGGCCCGGGCCTACGGGGTCGTGCTTGGCCGGGAGGCGGAGGCAATGGGTGTCGCAGTGGATGCCGGCGCTGGCTATTTCGCCATCCAGCACCGGCTTTTGGAGCGTATCGCGGCCAGGTTGCGTTTGCGCCTCGCCGACACTGAACACCACTTGCCAGACCCGGCGGCGGACCTTGTGGACGAATCCCGCATCGTGCTGCGCGCCGCCGAGCGCTGGCTGCGCCAGCCCTCCGGGGATGTGAGCGAGATCCGGCAATGGGTCAGAGCGGGACGCCGGTGCCTGCGGCTCACGCCCGAGATGGTAGCCGCGGCACAGTGGCATCAGGAGGACCTTGCCGAGAACATCAAGCGCCTGCGCATCGACTGGTGTTTTGGCAGCTGGCGCGATGCGCTGCATCGCTTCCTTCCCGTGCCCGCCGGGCCGCGCGTGGCCCACGTGCGCGCGGCGCCGCCCATTCTGGTCGCGCCAGAGGCTTACGACTCCGCCTCGGTTGACGCCGCGGCTTCCGTGGCCCTGCTGGCCGAATTGCGTCAACGATTGCAGCACACCCTGGACGGGCTGTTGAGGGAGTTGGCGCCGCTGCGCCAGGGACCGCGCTTCGCCAACCCTTTTCTCGCCTGAGCACCTTGGGTCCGGGGCCGCACCGAATCGCCCCACCACGCCAGCGGCAGAGGCCGTCATGAGCGTGCCGGCGCAGACGCTGGCCCCGGAGGGTCAATTTGTCATCGAGGTGGCTGGCGAAGCGCTGCACCTGTTGCACGAGCGCGCGGCCTACTGGCCGGCGGGCCGCATGCTGCTGGTGGCCGACGCCCATTTCGGCAAGGCGGCGAGCTTTCGCGCCCAGGGCGTACCCGTACCGGGTGGCACCACGGAAGAAACGCTCACCCGGCTCGACGCGGTGGTGGCTCGCTGTGGAGCGCTTCGCATCGCCTTTCTCGGCGATTTTCTGCACAGCCGCCAGGGGCGCGTGCCCGGCACGCTGGAGGCCTTGGCCGCGTGGCGCGCGCGGCAGGCCGGGCTGGAGTTGCTGCTGGTGCGCGGAAACCACGATGCCCGGGCTGGCGATCCGCCCGAATCACTGGGTATGCGGGTGGAAAGCGAGCCGCACACGGCCGGGCCTTGGTTGTTGTGCCACGAGCCTGGCCCCAGAGCAGGCGGGTATGTGCTGGCCGGACACATTCATCCGGCGCTGCGGATGACTGGGCGGGCAAGGGAAAGCCTTCGCCTGCCATGTTTCTGGTTCGGCGCCGCCTCGGCGGTGCTTCCAGCCTTTGGGGCCTTCACTGGCACGGCGGTGGTGGAGCCCGGCGTGGCGGATCGCGTGTGCGTCATCGCTGGCACGCGCGTGCTGGAAGTGCCCGCGCCG
Organism: Burkholderiales bacterium; assembly: GCA_044339985.1. Classification (GTDB taxonomy): domain Bacteria; phylum Pseudomonadota; class Gammaproteobacteria; order Burkholderiales. Next base: position 4,054 of record JBIIUM010000090.1, read on the forward strand.
CAGCGCAGGCGCTGATTTGCGCTCCCGGCCGTCAGTGGAACCGGTATAGCCAGCCCGCACGCACGGAGGAACCGTTATAGCTCGGGCCGTCCGCTGCCTTGGCGTGCTGGCGGGTGATACCCAGGTCAAGGGCGTGTTGGCCGCCGATGGCCCAGTTCAGGCCGACTTCCAGCACCGCGGCACGGGCATCGGTGCGGTAGGCCGTGAAGCGTTCGTTGGCGGTGTCGAAAATCGGGTCTCTCACCGCGGCGTCGAAGCTGCCGCCGAAGCTGGCGGGCGACCATCCCGCGCCGGGAATGCGTACGGAACGCGCAGTAAAAACTTGCTGTCCGCCCATGAAGGTGCCGCCCCCGTACAGGGTGAGGGAGTCGCTCAGGCGCCAGTCGAGCGCTGCCCAGGACTTGGGTATGGAGAGGTCGTAGACATCGCCCTCGGTGGCAAAGCGGCGCTCGTAACCGGCGCCGACCACGCCGCGCAGCCGGTCCGAAAACCACCGGCCTGTGCTCACGCTGGCAGAGAGGATGCTGCCATCGCGTATCGGGCTGTCGCGGAACCGCAGCGCCTCGCCCTGAACCGCGACCTCGATCCAAGGGCTCGTGTAGCTGGCGCCAGGCTGGAGGCGCCACGCCACCCGCCCGGAGAAGGTCAGACTGGAGAGGTCCGAGTAGGTGAAGTATTCACGCCCGCGTAGCGCGGCGCGCAGCACCAGCCCGGAGCGGGGGGCCGTCTTGAGGCTTCTGGCAGCGTAACCTTCCACTTCGGCGAAGCCATCGGCGCGCTCGTCAGTGGCCGAGCGGTTGACGTTGCTGTCGTGAGCAATGTCCGCCTGCAGGCCGAGACGTGTGCCAGCGGCCCAGGCCGGCATAGGGGCGAACAGTGCGGTCAGGGCAAACAAAAGGCGGCAGGCAGGGGTAAGGTTCTTGGTCATGGCCTGTTTCGGGCGAGGCGTGACACGCATAATGCCACTGTGCCGCCACCCGAAGAGCCTGACATGCCGCGAGAACACGCCACCGCCACCCCGCAGCTTCCCGAAGACCCGCGCCGCGTTTGGCTGGTGCGCGCGTTGGCCGCTGGCCTTTTTGCTGGTGCGCCAGCGACCTGGGCCCAGTGGTTTGGGCGCAAGCCTGCGCCGTTGCCCGCCGGGCAGTCCTTCTGGGAGTTGCGCGGCGGGGTGTTGATCGATGGCAGACCCGCCACTCCGCAATCACGTCTGGCGGGCGGAGAAGTGGTGGAGGTGCCCAAAGGTGGCAAGGCGATTTTCGTGGTGGGTGCCGATGCCTTTCTGTTGCGCGAGAACAGCAGGCTCGAGATGCAGAGCGACAGCGGCGTGGTGACGTTGCTGCGCCTCACCACGGGCGCGTTGCTTTCGGTGTTCGGGCGCACCACGGCCCCCAGGCGGGTGCAAAGCGTCACCGCGACCCTGGGTATTCGCGGCACGGGCGTGTATCTGGAGGCCGAGCCCCTGCGCACCTACGCGTGCTTGTGCTACGGAAGTGCCGAAATCACCGCCCGGGATGATCCATCCATCCGCGAACAGGCGGTGTCGCGCCACCATGACATGCCCCGTTACGTTTATGCCGCCGATGCTGGCGAGAAGCGGCGCATCCAGCCCGCGCCCTTCAAGAACCACGACGACCTGGAACTGATGCTCATCGAAACACTGGTGGGTCGGACCCCGCCGTTTTCGCTCTTCGACGAGGGCTACGGCAGCGCGCGGCGTTACTGATTGCCGGCGACGCCCCGCGCGGTACGCAGCAGGACCAACACGGCGCCGCCGCCGCCATCCTGGTCGCGGGCCTGGACGTAGGCAAGCACCTCGTCGCGCTGCGCCAGCCAGCCCGCCACCTTGCCTTTCAGCACTGGCTCGCCGCTGGCGGACCGGTAGCCCTTGCCGTGCACGACGCGCACGCAGCGCAGGCCGCGCCGCACCGCCAGGGCAAGGAACGAAGCCAGCAGTGCCCGCGCCTCCGGCACCACCAGTCCGTGCAGGTCGAGATGATCCTGGATGGTCCATTGACCGCGCCGTAATCGGCGCAACACGTCCGCGGCAATGCCATTTCGGCGATACGAGAGGGCCTCGCCAGTTTCCAGGTCCAGATCGGCGGGCGGGGCGTCGCTCAGCGTGTCGGCCAGCGCCTCCTGTTCGGCGCGCAGACTCTGGCGGGGGATGGGGGCCGCAGCCGCGGGTGCATGGGTGATGCGATTGCTGGCCTTGAGCGGGCGCGCGTCGGCCACCTCTGCGAGGAAGGCTGCCAAGTCGTCCTGCTCGGGCGCGTGGGCCATGGGAATGTCCTGAGCGCAACCGCCCGGCAAGGGCGTGCGAATCCGCTCAGGCGCGCAAAGGCCGCACTTGAGCGGCAGGCCTGGGGGAAACGCGTCCGGGCAGCACGTCCTTGAGCCGGCTGCGTGCTTCGCGCAAGGCCTGCGCCGTGGTGTCCCAGTCGATACAGCCGTCGGTGACGGACACGCCATAGGCAAGCCGCGACAGGTCGGAGGGGATGGACTGGCTGCCGGCGTGCAGATGGCTTTCAAGCATGACGCCGACGATGGAGCGGTTGCCTTCCACGATCTGCGCCACCACGTCCTGCAGCACCAGCGGCTGAAGGGACGGGTCCTTGTTGGAATTGGCGTGCGAACAGTCCACCACGATGTTGGCGGGCAGCGAATGCCGGGCGAGTTCCTTTTCCACCAGGCTGATGGTGACCGAGTCGTAATTCGGGCCCTTGGCACCGCCGCGCAACACGATGTGTCCGTAGCCGTTGCCGCGGGTGCGAACGATGGCAACGTTGCCCTCGGCGTTGATGCCGAGAAAGCTGTGCGGCTTGGACACCGACAACAGTGCGTTGATGGCCACCTGCAAGCCGCCGTCGGTGCCGTTCTTGAAGCCCACCGGCGTGGACAGTCCGCTGGCCATCTCACGGTGGGTTTGTGACTCGGTGGTGCGAGCGCCGATGGCGCTCCAGGCCACCAGGTCGCCCAGATACTGAGGGCTGATGGGATCGAGGGCCTCGGTGCCCGCGGGCAACCCCACCTCGTTGATGTCCACCAGCACCTTGCGCGCCAGTTGTAGCCCGTGCTCGATATCGAAGGAGTCGTTCATGTGGGGGTCGTTTATGAGTCCCTTCCAGCCGGTGGTGGTGCGCGGTTTTTCGAAATACACCCGCATGACCACCGTGATGGTGTCGCCGATCTCGTCGGACAGCGCCTTGAGGCGGCGGGCGTAGTCCAGGGCGGCCACGGGATCGTGAATGGAGCAAGGACCCACCACGACCATGAGGCGGTGGTCCTGGCGGTCGAGGATCCGCTCCACGGTGTGGCGCCCCGCCAGCACGGCCTGCTCCGCCCGTGCGGTAAGGGGCACTCGGCGCTTGATTTCGGTGGGAGTGGCCAGCACGTCCTGGGAGAGGACGTTGACGTTGTAGAGCTGTTGTTGGTCCATGGCAGTGTTCACTCTTGAAGATGCGGGAGGCTGCCCTGGGGGCACGCGCGGCCGCGCATTGTAGCCACCCGGGGCCCATGGCTCAACGCGCTGATTCCAATGGCCAAAGCGCGTCCTGGATTCGGCTCAACCCGGCGCCTCTGCTGCCGATAAAGCCCACACTGGTCCTTTTGCTGGAGCCTTGCCATGCGTTTGTCTGTGGGCGCCATGTTGACGCTGTGTAGCGCCTGCGCCGCGGCGGCTCAGTGGGTGGACATCGCCTCGCCCGACGCATTGATGATGCAGTTCGACACGGCCAGCGTGGTGCGCGAGGGGGATGTTGCTCGTGCCTGGGACAAGGTCGTCCATCCGCGCGACCAGAGTCTTGGCAGTGGCGACACGGCGTATCGGAGCGTGCTGACCCTCACGGGCTACCACTGTATTCGTCGCAATTCGTTGCCGCTGGCACGTGTGTTCTTCACCGAGGACGGCCGTGAACTCCTGCGCACCAACGCGGAGGGGCTGGAGTTGTCCCAGCCTGTGGTGCCCGACTCGCCGCGGTCGCGCATGTTGGAACTTGCTTGCGCAAAACAGGCGCGGGGCGAGTCTCAGGCAAACGGCGATGCCGTACCGGCCCGGGCAACGGCTCCAGGCGCGGTCGAGCCCTCCGCGGCGCAGAGCCCAAGGCCAGTGGTGGAGCCCAAGCCGCCGACGCTGTCCGGCAAACCTGGCGCGGACCGGGAGGCAAGGGAGGCGCGGGAGGCAGGGACGGCGGGCAAGAACGACCAGGCTGCGCAAGGGGCGACACCCCGAAAAGCGGTTGCGCCGCCAGGATCGCAGGATGGCAAGGGCGACGCCAGGACCGGGGCAGCCGGTGACCAGGCAAGTCCCTCCGCCGGGGCGAAATCCGCAAAGCCTCAGCCGCCTGTCGCCCCGCAGGCGCAAGGCAAGCCCGACGCCCGGACTGCGATGCCAGCGGAGGCGCAGGCGGTTGCCGACAAGGGAGCGCCCCGCGCCCCGGCAGTGAAGGTGCGCTGGACGTACGAGGGTAAGCTGGACGGCCCTGCCTCTTGGCACAAGCTCGACCCGGAGTTCCAGTTGTGCGCCCAGGGGCAACGCCAGTCGCCCATCGATATCAAGGACAGCGTCCGGCTGCAGATCGATGGATTGAGATTCGACTACAAGCCCTTCCCCCTGCGCATCGTGGACAACGGTCGCACGGTGCAGGTGACCGCGCCCCCAGGCAACACGATGATCCTCGGGACGCGCAGTTACGAATTGCTGCAGTTCCATTTTCACAAGCCCAGCGAGGAGCGTATCGCAGGCAGGGTCTACGAGATGGCTGTGCACTTCGTTCATAAGTCAAAGGACGGCAGGACGGCAGTGCTGGCGGTGATGTTCTCCCCGGGGCCAGACCACCCTGTGATCCAGACCCTGTGGAACCACCTGCCCCTGGAGGCCGGGCGCGACGAGGAGATCGCCGGCGTGAAGGTGGACGTGCAGGCGCTTCTGCCGCGCAGTCGCGGCTACTTCACCTACATGGGATCGCTCACCACACCGCCTTGCACGGAGGGCGTGCAATGGGTGGTGTTGAAGACCCCGGTACCCATCTCCCGCGGCCAGGTTAACGTGTTCTCGAAGCTCTACGGCATGAACGCGCGCCCGCTGCAGCCGGCTCATGGCCGGTTGATCAAGGAGACGCTCTGAGGCGTTGACTGCGATTCATCGCGCCGGCAGCGCCAGCCAGGCCGGCGCGAGCTACACGAACACCTCCATTTGCCGATCTGGCACGGTGAATCCGCGCCCTGGAGGGCGGTGGCTGAGCCCAGCCTTTGTGCGGTCAGGCGCGCACTTTGAACGCACGTCAGAGAGCCCGTACGACAACCGGCCGCGAAAGCTCCAGCGCCGAGCCCAGGGAATTGCGCAAGGGCCTTCCGAATCCGGCCGCAGAAATCTCGAACACGTCTCCCGGCTCCGCGCGCACCTGCTGGGTGAAGCTGCCGGTTGCCGCGCCGAGGAAGTGCACATGCACATCGCCGGGGTGGCGGAAGCCTCGATAGCGGAAGTGGTGATGCTCGAGGTTCGCCACTGAATGACACATGTTGTCCTCGCCGGACAGCCAGTCGGACTGCCACACCACGCCACCGGCGCGCAGCAGGCGCGCGTGGCCTCGCACATCGCGGGGCAGCTCGCCCAGCAGCAACTCCGGCCCGAAGCTGCTCTGACGCAGTTTGCTGTGGGCAAGGTAGAGGTAGTTCTGGCGCTCGACCACGTGATCCGAATACTCGTTGGCCAGCGCGAAACCCACGCGCAGCGGCGTGCCGTCATGGTCGATGACGTACAACCCGGCCACTTCCACCTCCTCGCCGCCGTCCTCGGCGTAGGCGGGGAGCTCCAGGGACTGCTCCGGCGGCACCACCCAGCGACCGTCACCCTTGTAGAACCACTCCGGTGCGCGCCCGATGGTGCCCGGTGCCGGCTTGCCGCCTTCCACGCCCCACTTGAACATTTTCATCGAATCGGTGAGCGTGGTTTCGTCACCCTGGAGCTTCGCGTGCATCGCGTCGCGTGCCGCCGCGCTGCCCAGGTGCGACAACCCCGTGCCCGTGACCAGACAGTGGGCCGGATCGGGATGGTCGACGGGGGGCAGCAGGCGGCGCTGCGCGATCAGGTCTGCCCATCGTTCGACGCCCGTGCCAGCTCGGGATGCCGCCACCGCCGCCAGGGTGCGGCTGGTGCGGGCCGCCTCGAGCGCAAGGTCTCGCACGCTTGCGGGCCCGTCGAGCACCTGGACCGTGTCGCCATCGTCCGACAGTGCTACCCGTCGCACGCCCTTTGGATCCGTGAACTGAATCAATCGCATGGTTGCTACTCCTCCGTGAAGCGCCGGTCAGCAAGCCCCTCGGGGTGGCGCCGACATCATGGTGCGTGCGAGTCTGCGGTGCACGCCCTGCCAGGGTCAAGGCTGGTTGGCGAAGAGGGTCTCAGGATTTGCGGTACCACTCCACGGTGCGTCGCAGAGCGTCTTCAAGGGGAGTGGAATCGAGGCCGAAGGTGTGGCGGAAACGCGAGCTGTCGAGCACGAAGTCGTCCTCGAACTCGTAGAGCAGTTCACGCAGTTCGTGCATCTGCTGATCGAACATCCCTGCCAGACCCAACAGCCAGCGCGGCGCCACCGACAGCAACGGCCGGGCGCCGGCGAGGCGGGCGATGAGCGCCACAGTCTCGCGCGTGCTGAGGGCCGGCGCCGTGGGCACGATCCACGTGCCGCCCGCCGCCTCGGGCCGCTCTCCCAGGGTGACCAGCGCCAGGGCAAAGTCTTCGATGAAGGTGTAGCTGTGCAGGCGGTCGGGGTTGCCCACCACCTGGGCGGCCTTGCCGGCCAGCAGGCGACCGAACACGCGGCTGCCCAGCATGGATGCCTCGGTCACGCCGGGGCCGAAGAAGTCGGAGCCCCGGCCGATGGCCACGCGCACCTTTCCTGCCGCGTGGGCGTCGCGCAGCAACCCCGCCACTTCGGCGCGAATGCGGCCCTTGACGGTATCCGCCGCCTCGGGCAGACCCTCGTGGATGGCGCCCTTCACGTGGCCCCAGGCGTACACGTTGTCGCCGTACACCAGCGTTGCGCCAGCATGGGCGGCGCCCCCGGCGATGCCGCGGGCAATGTCGGGAAACTCGCGCCAGCGCGTGTAGGGCAGGCCCACGCAGTGGTACACCACCGCAGCCCCTTCGCACACCTCCCGCGCCAGGCGCGGGTCGGCCGCGTCGCCGCCGCCCACCTCGGTTTGGGCGTCTTTCTCGAACGTCACCTTGCCGCTGCGATTCACCAGCCGCACCGGCAGGCCGCGGCGGCGCAATTCGCGCATCACGGCCAGGCCCAGCGGGCCGGTGCCGAAGATCACATGCATTGCTTTCTGTGCCATGGGGCAGTCTTCCGCAGTGGTGGCTTGATCGAGCTTTTTATACTAACGGCCTTTGCAGACCATAGGGCTGCACCACAACCGGGGGTTCCCATGCATGTCAGTGCCAACGGCATCCGCATCCGCTGCACCTCCGAGGGCGAAGGGCCATGGCTGGTGATGAGCCACTCGCTGGCGTGCGATGGGGGCATGTGGGACGCCCAGGCCGCGGCGCTGCGCGGCCGCTTTCGCGTGCTGCGATTCGACACCCGCGGCCACGGCGGTAGCAGTGCGCCCGCTGGCGAGTATTCCCTGCGGCAGTTGGCCGACGATCTGGAAGGTTTGCTGGACGCGCTGGCCATCGAGCGCTGCACCTTCGTGGGTCTGTCCATGGGCGGCATGATCGCCATGAGCCACGCGCTGCTGC
>JBIIUM010000014.1:0-34339 GCA_044339985.1 Burkholderiales bacterium
GTGCTCTCGGGCATTCTGCACGGCGCGCGCATTTCCGTGGCGGTGGGTGTGGCCTCGGTGCTGCTGTCGGCCCTGGCCGGCGTGGCGCTGGGGCTTCTGGCGGGCTATGCGGGCGGCGCCGTGGACGCCCTCGTCATGCGCGTGGCCGACGTGCAGCTTTCCTTTCCCGCCATCCTGGTGGCGCTGCTGGTGGACGGGGTGGCGCGCATCGCCCTGCCCGAGCTTGCCCACGGGGCGGCGGCCTTCTGGGTGATCGTGCTGTCCATCGCCCTGTCGGGCTGGGTGCAGTACGCGCGCACCGTGCGCGGCTCCACGCTGGTGGAGGCGCGCAAGGAATATGTGCAGGCCGCGCGCCTGATCGGCCGCCATCCGGCGGCCATCGTGCTGCGCCACATCCTGCCCAACGTCACCGGCCCGGTGCTGGTGATTGCCACCATCCATCTGGCCACCGCCATCACCACCGAGGCCACCCTGTCCTTCCTGGGCGTGGGCATGCCGGCCACCACGCCCTCCCTGGGCACGCTGATCCGCATCGGGAACGACTTCCTGTTTTCGGGCGAGTGGTGGATCACCCTGTTTCCCGGCCTGGCCCTGGTGGCCCTGGTGCTGTCGGTGAATCTCCTGGGCGACTGGCTGCGCGATGCGCTCAACCCGAGGTTGGCGTGAGCGCCCCGGGCCGTCTCCGAGCGTTCCGTCACGAGCGATCACCGCGGAGGGCGCATCGGTGACCGCGGCCGTGCTCGCGGTGCGCGGTCTGACGGTGGAGTTCGCCACCCGGCGCGGCGTGGTGCGGGCGGTGGAAGATCTGTCGCTCACCATCGGCGCGGGTGAGGTGCTGGGCGTGGTGGGTGAGTCCGGGGCGGGCAAGTCGCTCACGGGCACCGCGGTGCTGGGCCTGCTGGAGCCGCCAGCGCGCATCGGCGCCGGCGAAATCTGGCTGGGCGGGGAGCGCATCGACCACCTGCCGCCGGCGCAACTGCGGCGCCTGCGCGGGCGCCACATGGGGGCCATCTTCCAGGACCCGCTCACGGCCCTCGACCCGCTGTTCACCGTGGGTGACCAGCTCGAAGAGACCATCCGCGCCCACCTGCCCGTGTCCCGCGCCGAAGCGCACGCCCGCGCCGTGGCGCTGCTGGCCGAGACCGGTGTGCCGGCGCCCGAGCGGCGCATGGATCAGTACCCGCACCAGCTCTCCGGGGGGCTGCGCCAGCGGGTGGTGATCGCCCTGGCCTTGTGCGCCGAACCGCGGCTGGTGATCGCCGACGAGCCCACCACCGCCCTGGACGTGTCCACCCAGGCCCAGATCATCGCGCTGCTCAAGCGCATCACCCGCGCCCACGGCACCGCCGTGATGCTGGTGACCCACGACATGGGCGTGATCGCCGAAACCGCCGATCGCGTGGCCGTGCTCTACGCCGGGCGGGTGGTGGAAAGCGGGCCGGTGCGCCAGGTGCTGCACGGGCCGCGGCACCCCTACACCGCCGGGCTGATGGCCTCCATCCCGCGCCTGGGCGCCGTGGGTGCGCGGCTGGCGCAGATCGACGGCGCCATGCCGCGCCCCGGTGCGCTGCCGCCCGGCTGCGCCTTCCATCCCCGATGCCCCCGGGCCATGGAGCGCTGCCGCGTGGAGCGGCCGCCCACCGTGGTTCACGCCGGATCAGCGGTGGCCTGCTGGCTGGCGGCCGCGCCGGCGGGAAGCGCGCTGGCGGCCACACAGCACGCAGGCAGCGCGCCGCCATGAACACCCCTGCCGCCGCGCCGCTGCTGGTTGCCGAGGACCTGGCGCGGGATTTCGACGTCTCCGCGCCCTGGCTCGAGCGGCTGATCGGGCGCGAGCCGCGCCGCAGTCTGAAGGCCGTGGACGGCGCCAGCTTCAGCATCGCCCGCGGCCACACCCTGGCGCTGGTGGGCGAATCGGGGTGCGGCAAGTCCACCGTGGCGCGGCTGGTGACGGGCCTGTATCGGCCCTCCCGCGGGCGGGTGGTGTTCGACGGCGTGGACGTGACCGCCGCCCGCGGCGCGGCGGGCGTGGCGCTTCGCCGGCGCATGCAGATGATTTTCCAGGACCCCTACGCGAGCCTCAATCCGCGTTGGCGGGTGGGAGACATCGTGGCCGAGCCGGCGCGCGTGCAGGCGGTGGTGCGGGGCCGCGCGCAGTGTGAAGCACTGGTGGCGGAATTGCTCCAGCAGGTGGGCCTGCACCCGGACGATGCGCGCAAGTATCCACACCAGTTCTCCGGCGGGCAGCGGCAGCGCATCTCCATCGCCCGGGCGCTATCGTCCGCGCCGCAGTTTCTGGTGTGCGACGAGCCCACCTCGGCGCTGGATGTGTCCGTGCAGGCTCAGGTGCTCAACCTGCTGGCGGATCTGCAAACGCGCCTGGGACTGACCTGCCTGTTCATCTCCCACAACCTGGCGGTGGTGGAGTACGTGGCCGATGACATCGGCGTCATGTATCTGGGCCGCATCGTGGAGTTTGGCCCGCGCGACGCCGTGCTGTCGCGGCCCGCGCACCCGTACACGCGCCTGCTGCTCGACGCCGTGCCCGACCTGGCCATGACCGGCCGCGCCCGCACCCCCGTGGGCGGCGAAGTGCCCAACCCCATCGACCCGCCCGCCGGCTGTGCCTTCCACCCGCGCTGCCCCTGGGCCGATGCCCGTTGCCGCACGGAGTCGCCGGCCCCGTGGACCGACGGGCAGGGCAGGGTGGTCGCCTGTCATGCGGTGCAGGAGGGGCGGCTCGATTGATGCGGCCCGTGCGCCGCCACGGCCCCGGGGCGCCCAGGCGTGGCTGCTGCCGGCCGAGCCGTGCTGCAACCCCGGCGACCGCTGTTTGATGCCGCTCCACGGGACTTCCAGACCGTCCATATCCGCATTGCGCCGCGCGATGGGCGTGTGTCACCATCCGTGAGCGTGTTGTCCGGCGCGTCGCCGGCGCGCACCGGTCCTTGGCAACCCCATTTCCCAGACCATGCCCTTGTTGAGCGTGAATGATCTCACCGTGCGGTTCGGCGGCATCGTGGCGCTCGACGGTGTGAGTTTCCACATCGAGGCCGGACGCATCTGCGGGCTGATCGGTCCCAACGGCGCTGGTAAGACCACGCTGTTCAACTGCCTGTCGCGGCTGTATCGCTTCGAGCGCGGGCGCATCGAGTTCGATGGCAGGAGCCTCGCGGAGGTGCCGCGTCACCGCGTGGCCGGCCTGGGCGTGGGCCGCACTTTCCAGAACCTGGCGCTGTTTCGCTCCATGACCGTGCTGGACAATGTGCTGGTGGGCAGCCACGCGGCCACCCGCGGCGGATTTCTGGCCGCGGCGCTGCGCCTGCCCTTCGTGCGGCGCGAAGAGGCGCGGGCGCGCGACGGTGCCCAGGAACTGGTGGAACTGCTCGACCTCGGGGCTGTGGCGCACCGGCGCGTGGCGGATCTGCCCTTCGGCACCTGCAAACGCGTGGAACTGGCCCGGGCACTGGCGGCGCGACCGCGGCTGCTGTTGCTGGACGAGCCGGCCGCCGGGCTCAACCACGAGGAGGTGGATGGGCTGATGGGCCTCATCACGCGGTTGCGCGAGCGCCTCTCGCTCACCGTGCTGCTGGTGGAGCACCACATGAACCTGGTGATGCGCGTGTCCGACCAGGTGGTGGCGCTGGATTTCGGACGCAAGATCGCCGATGGCCTGCCCGCCGAGGTGCAGCGCGATCCCGAAGTGATTCGCGCCTACCTGGGAAGCTGACGTGGCGGCGATCCTCGAGGTCTCGGATTTGCACGCCGGCTACGGCGCGGCCGACGTGCTCGACGGCGTGGCGCTGCGGGTGGAGGAAGGCGGCATCACCGCCGTGCTGGGCGCCAACGGCGCCGGCAAGACCACGCTGCTGCGCGCGGTGTGCGGGCTGATCCGGCGCCGCGGCAGCCTGCGCTTCGCCGGCCAGGACATCGCCCGCGCCCAGACCGAGGACATCGTGCGCCTGGGGCTGGCCCACGTGCCCGACGGGCGCGGCACCTTCCTGCAGCTCACCGCCGAGGAGAATCTGCGCGTGGGCGCCATCACGCGGCGCGACCGCGCCGCCGTGGCCGGCGACATGGAGCGCATGTTCGGCTACTTCCCGCGGTTGCGGGAGCGGCGCGCCCAGCAGGCCGGCACGCTCTCGGGCGGCGAGCAGCAGATGCTCGCCATCGCGCGTGCGCTCATGCTGCGCCCGCGGCTGCTGGTGCTGGACGAGCCCTCCTTCGGTCTGGCGCCGCTGGTGGTGCAGGACATCTTCCGCATCATGCGCACGGTGAACGAGCAGGAGAAGGTGAGCATTCTGGTGGTGGAGCAGAACGCGCGGCTCGCCCTCGAACTGGCTGGCGAGGCGTGCCTGCTGGAAACCGGGCGGGTGGTGCTCTCGGGGCCGGCGGCGCGCATCCGCGACGACGAAACCGTGCGGCGCGCATACCTGGGATACTGATCAGGCCATGGAAGCCTTCCTGCATCAGCTCGTGGCCGGCCTCGCCGCCGGCGGCATCTACGCCAGCCTCGCCCTGGCGCTGGTGATGATCTACCAGTCCACCCACCACATCAATTTCGCCCAGGGCGAAATGGCCATGTTCTCCACCTACCTCGCCTGGACGCTGCTGCAGGCGGGTCTGCCCTACTGGCTGGCCTTCGCGCTGACGCTGGGCATCAGTTGCGCGGCCGGCATGCTCATCGAGCGGATCATCATCCGCCCCGTGGAAAAGGCGCCGGTGCTCACGGTGGTGATCACCTTCATCGCCCTGCTGGTCATCTTCAACAGCCTGGCGGGCTGGGTGTTCACCCATACGGTGAAGGTGTTTCCGAGTCCCTTCGGCGAGGGGCTGCTGCCGCGCAATCCCTTCATCTCCGCCCACGAGTTCGGCTCCATCCTGGTGACCCTGGGCGTGCTGGTGCTGCTGTATGCCTTCTTCCGCTTCACGCCGCTGGGGCTGGCCATGCGCGCGGCGGCGCTCAACCCGGTGTCGGCGCGCCTGTCGGGCATCCGCGTGGGGCGCATGCTGGCGCTGGGCTGGGGCCTGGCGGCGGCCATCGGCGCGGTGGCCGGCATGATGGTGGCGCCGGTGGTGTATCTCGACCCCAACATGATGGCGGGCATCCTGCTGTATGCCTTCGCGGCCGCGCTGCTGGGCGGCATCGACAATCCCCTGGGCGCGGTGGTGGGCGGCTTCGTGGTGGGCGTGGTGGAGAACCTCATGGGCGCCTATGTGATCGGCACCGAACTCAAGCTCACGGTGGCGCTGGTGCTGATCCTGGGCGTGCTGCTGTTCCGGCCCGCGGGCCTCTTCGGCCGCACCGTGGTGACGCGGGTCTAGCAACGTGTCGCTGATGCCGAAAATCGCGCCCGCGCCCCTGGAGCCCACCCTGCGGCGGGTGCTGATGGTGGCGGCGGTGCTGGCCGTGCTGTGCGTGCTGCCCTTCGTGCTGAGCGATTACCGCACCTTCCAGCTCACCCAGGCGGTGATCTATGCCGTGGTGCTGCTGGGCCTGAACATCCTCACCGGCTACAACGGCCAGATCTCGCTGGGCCACGGGGCCTTCTTCGCCATCGGCGCCTACACCGCCGCCATCCTCATGGACCGCTGGGGCGTGCCCTATTGGGCCACGCTGCCGGCGGCCGGGGCGGTGTGCTTCTGCTTCGGCTTTGCGTTCGGGCTGCCAGCGCTGCGATTGCAGGGCCACTATCTGGCCCTTGCCACCTTCGCGCTGGCGGTGGCCACGCCGCAGATCCTCAAGCATCGCAAGCTCGAGGACTTCACCGGAGGGGTGCAGGGTGTCGTCATCATGAAACCCGATCCGCCCGCGGGTCTGCCCCTCAGCCAGGACCAATGGCTTTATCTGTTCACCCTGACGGTGGCTGCGCTGCTGTTCCTGGCGGCCTGGAACCTGCTGCGGGGGCGGGTGGGACGGGCGCTGGTGGCGCTGCGCGACCATCCGCTGGCGGCGGAATCCATGGGCATCAACGGGCCGCTTTACAAGACCACCGCCTTTGGCGTGAGCGCGCTCTACACCGGCGTGGGCGGCGCCCTGGGCGCCATCGCCGTGCAATTCGTGGCGCCCGACAGCTTCCTGCCCTTCCTGTCCATCAGCTTCCTGGTGGGCATCACCGTGGGCGGGCTCGCCACCCTTTCGGGCGCTCTCTGGGGGGCGCTGTTCATCGTCTATCTGCCCAACTGGGCCGACGAGATTTCCAAGTCGGCGCCCTGGGCCATCTACGGCGTGATCCTGCTGGTGCTGGTGTACCTCATGCCGGGTGGCGTGGCGTGGATGCTGCCGCGGGCCTGGGAATGGGTGGCGCGGCGCGCCCGCCCGGCCGGTGGCGCCGACCCGTCCGGCCGAGACGCTACGGTATAGTCCGCGCGCGCCGGCACGGCCGCGGCGCGGCGATTTCAAGGAGAAGTTCCATGGTCCGCATCCTCGCCCTGGCCCTGGCGGTGCTCGCCGCCGCGATTCCCGCCCATGCCCAGAAGAAGTACGGTCCCGGTGTCACCGACACCGAGATTCGCATCGGCCAGACCATGCCCTACAGCGGACCGGCCTCGGCCTATGGGGTGATCGGCAAGTCGCAGAAGGCCTTCTTCGACATGATCAACGAACAAGGCGGCATCAACGGCCGGAAGATCAACTTCATCTCCCTGGACGACGGCTACAACCCGGCGCGCACGGTGGAGCAGACGCGCCGCCTGGTGGAGCAGGAGAACGTGCTGCTGCTGTTCCAGAGCCTGGGCACGCCCACCAACTCGGCGATCCACAAGTATGTGAACGCCAAGAAGGTGCCGCACGTGCTCATCGCCACCGGCGCCAGCAAGTGGGCCGATCCGAAGAACTACCCCTGGACCATCGGCTTCAACCCGAGCTACCAGGTGGAGGCGCGCATCTACGCCCAGCACATCCTCAAGACCGCGCCCAACGCGAAGATCGCCGTCCTCTACCAGAACGACGACTTCGGCAAGGACTACGTGGCCGGCCTGAAGAGCGGCCTGGGGGCGAAGGCGTCCATGATCGTGCGCGAGGTGTCCTACGAGGTGAGCGATCCCACCGTGGACTCGCAGGTGGTGGACCTGCGCGGCAGCGGCGCGGACGTGCTGCTCACCTTCGCCACGCCCAAGTTCGCGGCCCAGGCCATCCGCAAGGTGGGCGACCTGGGTTGGAAGCCCACCCACTATCTCACCGTGGTGTCGGCGTCGGTGGGCGCGGTGCTGGCGCCCGCCGGGCTGGACAAGTCCACCGGCCTCATCACCGCCCTGTACCTGGTGGACCCCACCGACCCGGAGGCAGCCAGGCTGCCGGGCATGAAGGCCTGGAGCGAGTGGATGCAGAAGTACAACAAGGGCGCCGACATGAACGACCAGTTCCACGTCAACGCCTATGCGGCCGCCTGGCTGCTGACCGAGATCCTGAAGGCCTGCGGCGACGACCTCACCCGCGAGAATGTCATGAAGCAGGCGGCGAGCCTCAAGGATGTGCAGATCCCGGTGGTGATTCCCGGCATTCGCGTCACCACCACGCTCACCGACTTTGCCACCTTCGGCGAGATGCAACTCGGCCGCTTCGATGGCAAGCGCTGGGTGCCCTTTGGCGAATTGCTGTCCGGACGTTGAGAAAAAACCCATGACCATCACCCCCAAGCTCGACGGCCGCGTTGCCGTGATCACCGGCGGCGCCCGCGGCATTGGCCTGGCCACCGCCGAGGCCCTGGGCGCCCACGGCGCGGCGCTGCTGCTCGCTGACCGCGACGCGGCGCTGCTGCCTGCGGCCGCCGAGCGGGTGCGCCGCACCGGCGCGCGCTGCGAAACCACCGCCTGCGACGTGCGCGACGAGGCCTCGGTGATGGCCCTGGCGGCGTTTGCCCGGCGCGAGTTCGGCGCCGTGCACATCCTGGTGAACAGCGCCGGCACCGCCATCCGCAAGAACGTGGTGGACTTCACCCTCGAGGAATGGCGCACCGTGGTGGAGACCAACCTCACGGGCACCTTCCTGCCGGTGAAGTACCTGGTGCCGCTCATGCGCGGTCACGGCTGGGGGCGCATCATCAATCTCTCGTCCATCATGGGGCACGTGTCCACCGCCGGGCGCGGCGTGTATTCGGCCACCAAGCACGGCGTGCTGGGGCTCACCAAGGCCCTTGCCCAGGAGCTGGTGGAGGAGGGCATCACCTGCAACGCCATCAGTCCGGGCTTCATCGCCACCGAGCTCACCGCAGCGCTGCGCGCCAACCCCGAGCGCAATGCCGAGCTGATGGCCGCCACACCCATGAAACGCTGGGGCACGCCCGAGGAGATCGCCTCGCTGGCGCTGTACCTGTGCTCCGACGGCGCGGCCTTCATGACCGGCACCGACGTGCTGAGCGACGGCGGCTGGGTGGCGCAGTAGCGGGTCGAGGCGTTCGCGCCCGGCCATTGCCTGCGGTTTGACGGGGGCGCGCCTGCTTCGCGCTGCCAGCCGTGGCGTCAGGACCGGCGGGTAACCACCTGTCGAAGCCGGGTGAGCCACGACGACCGCGATTCGCCGGAGGCTGCCGGATCGCCCTGTGCGGCTGCGGGTGCCTCGGGGGCGGCCGCTGCCGATTCCCCTGAGGCCGGGGCCGGGGCCGGGGCCGGGGCCGGGGCCGGTTCGGCGACCGGGGATACCCCGGCGAGCTGGCGCATGCCCGCCAGCATGGGCGTCTCGGCGACAGGGAGCCCCGCCCCGGCAGCGTAGCCGCGGGCCAGCTCCACCGAGCGGGCCAGCAGTTCCCGCATGGCCTGGGGGCGAACCGGTACTGACTGCGCGAACCGTGCCACGTGGGCGGTGAAGGCGGCCTCGCACTGGTCGGCGCTGGCGGCACGGGCAAGCCCGCACAGTTCCCGGGCGTAGGCGGTGCAGTGCTGCATCCGTCCAGGGATGTCGGTGGCCGCCGCCAGGACGCCCTCCGGCGGTGGCGACAGGGCGTTGACGATTTCCATTGGGAACTGCCAGTGCCGCGCGACCGCATCGCCGAGTTCGCCCAAGCCGATGCCCAGCACGCTGCGGGCGGCGGCGACCGCGTTGGTGTCCTCGTGCACGATTCTGCGCAGGATTTCGGCGTGCTCCTCGGGCAGGTAATGGAGCGCCAGCAGGTCGCCGAGGGCGGTGAACATGCCGCAGATGAACAACTCCTCGGCGCTGGCCACGCGCAGCGCACGGCCGAGGTTGCGCGCGATCACGCCAGCCACGAAGGCCTCGGTGAGCGCCGCCGCCACCGCCGGCGACTTGCCGGCGCCGCCGGCCAGGGCCATGCCGACGGTCAGCGCGCGCACCTGCGTCAGCCCCAGCACCGCGATCGCGTCCGAAACCCGGGTGATCTTGCCGGCGCCGACGGATGCCCCATTGACCACGCGCAGCAGCTTCTGGGTCAGGGCGAAATCGCGCATCACGAGTTCGGCGAACTGAATGAACGAGACGTCTTCCCCGGCGCTGCCAATGCGATTGATGCCGGCCAGACTCACCGAGAGCGCGCCGAAGTCGCTCTGGTGGGCCATGCGCCGCAGCAGGAATTCCACGGTGCTGTGGTTGGCCGACTCGCGCAACTCGACGCTGCCGTCGCCGTTCACGGGCACGCGGATGCGGTCGAGGTCGCGCTTCATCTCGGCGGCATCGGAGTAGCGCTCCGACGGCGCCTTCTGCAGCGCCTTCAGCGCGATGGCATCGATCATCGCCGGTACCCTCGGGTTGAGTTCCGAGGGCCGCGCCGGGGCCTGATTGCGGATGATTTCGATCACCTCGGCGCGCTGCCCGTCGGGCACCACCGCCTTGCCCGTGAGCGTTTCCACGAGCACCAGACCCAGGGCGTAGATGTCGCGCCGGCAATCCACGGGGCTGCCGTCCAGGCACTCCGGCGACATGTAGCGCAGCGTGCCCGACGTGGGCCGCACGTGCTGGGCGTTGGCGTCACGCATCAGCCCGAAATCGGCCAGCCTTGCCCTGCCGTCGGTGCCCACCAGAATGTTGCCGGGCTTGATGTCGCCGTGCAGCAGGCCGCGCGAATGGATCAAGGCAACCCCCGCCAGGACCTGGCTCATCACGATCACCGCCCTTGCCATGGGCAGCGGCCCTCTCGACGCCAGGAGCCGCGCCAGCGTGGGGCCCGGCACGTATTCGTACACCACGTACGGCGTGCCCTGGTGCATGCCCGCCTCGAACACCGGCACGATGTTGGGATGGCTCAGCGTGCTGGCGGTGCGGGCGGTGTTGACCAGCAGTTCGGCGATCTGGCGGTTGGGCGCCTGGTCCGGGCTGCGTGTCTTGATGGCCACGTCGCGGTCCAGTTCAGGGTCGCGGGCGAGATAGACCACGCCCTCCGAGCCTCGCCCTAGCTGGCGCAGGATCGTGAATCGTCCGATCTGGGCACCAACGCCCTCCCTGGAGGTGTCCGTGGGCACGGGTTGTGGGGAAGGATTCGCCATTCCTGCCCTTACGGCTGTCAGCGCGTCCACTTGAGGGCGGTTTTTTGTTTTCTGGCGCGCGCCGCCGGCCCTGCGCGCGCCGTTGCCCCGCCACGGGAGGGGGCTTAGCATTGCTGCCATGAACCGGTTCAAGCGATTCTCCCTGGCGGTGCTGCTGGTCATGGCCTTGCCCATCCAGGCCTGGGCGGCGGCCGCGGCGCCGTGCGCGTGGGCGAAAGGCAAGGCGGCCGCCGCCATATCCGGGTTGCCGGATGCGGCTCCCGCGCCGTTGCGGGCCGGCAGTGCATCAGCCCACTGTGGTCACGGCCCGGTTGCGGCGACGCAGGCAGGGTCCGCGCGGACCGGGGCCGGCACCGACTGCGACGCATGCCATCTGGCCTGTGGTCATTGCCACTCCACCTGCGGCGCGATGTTCGCTCCGCTCCTGGCGGGAATTCACGACGCGCTGCGCCCGGTCCTGAACGCCAGTGCGGCGCGGGCCGATCTCTCCATTTCCCCGGCCCACGCGCCGCCGCCTCCCCGAAGCTGACGCTCCGTGACGCCGCTCCCGCCCCGGGCCGCGGCGATGAATGCGTTCGAACCTTTGCCGACCGTGCCCGTGCGCGTGCGGGCTTTCGAGGAGCGGTACCCGTGAACCACCTTTGCAAACGAATCGTGCGGT
Source organism: Burkholderiales bacterium (assembly GCA_044339985.1). Taxonomy (GTDB): domain Bacteria; phylum Pseudomonadota; class Gammaproteobacteria; order Burkholderiales. Next base: position 11,096 of record JBIIUM010000014.1, read on the forward strand.
TGCCTGCGCTGGCCGCCGCTGCCCTGTTGCTGGCGCTCGCCGGGTGTGCGGGGCTTGGCCGCGAGGCGGGCTTCGATGCCATGGCCAGCACCGCCGCGCAGCGCGTCGGCGCCACGCCCGCCTGGCCGCGCGACGACGCGGGCCGCCGGCGGGTGGACGACGAGGTGGCGCAGCTGCTTGCCCAGACCCTCACTGCCGATGACGCGGTGCAGGTGGCCGTGCTCCAGAACCCCGCGCTGCAGGCGGTGTACGGGCAGCTTGGCGTGGCCGAGGCCGAGTTGCTGCAGGCCGGACGTCTGCCCAACCCGCGCTTTCGCACCACCCGCACCACCTCGGACGAGTCGTTCAAGTACGAGACTGCCCTCACCCTGCCCGTGGGCGCGCTGCTCACCCTGCCGGCAGTGCTGGGCATGGAGCGGCGCCGCTTCGAGGCGGTGCGCCTGCAGGTGACCGACCGGGTGCTGGCGGTGGCGGCCGATACCCGTGAGGCCTGGGTGGCGGCGGTGGCAGCACAGCAGGAACTGCGCTACCTGGACCAGGTGCGCGAGGCCGCCGAGGCCAGCGCAGTACTGGCGCAGCGCATGGCCCGGGCCGGCCACTTCTCGCAGCTCGATCAGTTGCGCGAACACGCCTACCTGGCCGACGCACGGGTGCAACTGGGCCGTGCCCGAGGCGCCGCCCTGGCGGCGCACGAGCGGCTCATGAGGCTGCTGGGGGTGGACAACCCGGTGCGCGTGCGTCTGCCCGAGCGCCTGCCCGAACTGCCGCCGCAGCCGGGCGAGGACGGCGAGCTCGAGCGTTTCGCCCTGACCCAGCGGCTCGACGTGCAGGCCGCCAAGGCCGATGCGGCGGCCACCGCCAGCGCCCTGGGGCTTGGCCGCGCAATCGGCATGGTGAACACCCTGGAACTCGGTCCGGCGCGCCTGGCCGAGCAGGGCGAGGCGCTCAAGCGCGGCTACGAGGTGAGCGTGGAAATCCCGCTGTTCGATTGGGGCGGGGCGCGGGTGGCGCGCGCCCAGTCGGTGTACCTCCAGGCCGCGGCACGGGTGGGCGAGACGGCGGTGAATGCCCGCTCCGAGGTGCGCGAATCGGCCGCCGCCTGGCGCGAAGCCTGGGCGCTGGCGCGCCAGTACCGCGATGAGATCGTGCCCTTGCGGCGCCGCATCTCCGAGCAGAACTGGCTGCGCTACAACGGCATGCTCATCTCCGTGTTCGAGCTGCTGGCCGACGCGCGCGAACAGGTGAGCGCCACCCAGGGTTCGATCGGGGCGCTGCGCGACTATTGGTTGGCCGAGGCGCGGCTGCGGCGCGCCCTGGGCGGCCGGCTGCCCGCCGCCGCCGCCGCCGTGGTCGGGAGCGCCCAACCCGCCGCGGCGGCATCACCCGCGCGCGCGGCATTTCAGGAGGGATGAAGCATGGATCGCAGAGTTTTCATGAGCGCCGCCGCCGCCCTGGGCGCCGCCAGCGTGAGCCGCACCGCCCTGGCCGGGCTGCCCGAGGCGCCGCAGCAGGGCTCCGCCGCCACCCAGCCGCCGCTGGCGCCCGACGGCACGCCCTACAAACCGGTGGTGACGCTCAACGGCTGGACCCTGCCCTGGCGGATGAACAACGGCTGGAAGGAGTTTCACCTGGTGGCCGAGCCGGTGGAGCGCGAGATCGCGCCCGGCATGGTGGCGCGGCTGTGGGGCTACAACGGCCAGAGCCCCGGCCCCACCATCGAGTGCCTGGAGGGCGACCGGGTGCGTATCTTCGTCACCAACCGGCTGCCCGAGCACACCACCATCCACTGGCACGGCCTGCTGCTGCCCAACGGCATGGACGGCGTGGGCGGCCTCACCCAGCCGCAGATCCAGCCCGGCAAGACGTTCGTGTACGAGTTCGTCATGCGCAAGTCGGGCACCTTCATGTACCACCCCCACGCCGACGAGATGGTGCAGATGGCCATGGGCATGATGGGCGCCATCGTTGTGCATCCCAAGGATCCATCGCTGCACCGGGCCGACCGCGACTACGTCTTCCTGCTGGCGGCCTACGACATCGACCCCGGCAGCTTCGTGCCCAGGGTCAACACCATGCTCGAGTTCAACCTGTGGACCTGGAACAGCCGCGCCTTCCCGGGCATCGATCCTCTGGTGTGCGCCGTGGGTGAGACCCTGCGGGTGCGGGTGGGCAACCTCACCATGACCAACCACCCCATGCACCTGCACGGCGCCGAGATGTTCGTCACCGGCACCGACGGCGGCTGGCTGCCGCCCGCGGCGCGCTGGCCCGAGGTGAGCGTGGATGTTCCCGTGGGCGCCATGCGCGTCATCGAGGTGCGCTTCGACGACCCGGGCGACTGGGCCTTCCATTGCCACAAGTCGCACCACACCATGGGCCCCATGGGCCACCGCGTGCCCGGGATGATGGGCGTGGACCAGTCGGACCTGGTGGCGCGCATCCGCGCCCTGGTGCCGGGCTACATGCCCATGGGCGAGGCGGGCATGGCGGAGATGGGCGAGATGCAGATGCCGCTGCCGGAGAACACGCTGCCCATGATGAGCGGCGAAGGGCCCTTCGGACCGCTGGAGATGGGCGGCATGTTCACGGTGGTGAAGGTGCGCGAGGGCCTGGCGCGGGGGGATTACCGCGACCCGGGCTGGTACCGGCACCCGCCGGGAACGGTGGCCTACGAATGGACCCCAGCGATGGCCGAGCCCCCGCGCCAGTCCGCCGCGCCGCCCGCGGCCGGCGCGGCGCAACTGCAGGTGCGCAAGCCCGGGGGGCATCAGCATTGACACGCCACGACCATGGCACGGGTAAACACGAGGAGGATTTCCCATGAAGAACTGGATGCTGGCATGCGCCCTGGCGCTGGCGCCGCTGCCGTCGCCGGCGGCGGACACGGAGCCCCCGCAGGTGGAGCTGTGGAAGAGCCCCGCCTGCGGCTGCTGCAGGGACTGGGTGCGCCACCTGGAAGAAAACGGCTTCCGGGTGAAGGTCCACGACACGGGTAATGCAGGCGCCCGCTCGCGCCTGGGCATGCCGCAGCGGTACGGCTCGTGCCACACCGCCAGGGTGGATGGCTACGTGGTGGAGGGGCACGTGCCGGCGCGGGAGATCCGGCGGTTGCTCGCCGAGCGGCCTGATGCCGTGGGGCTGGCGGTGCCGGGCATGCCGGTGGGGTCGCCCGGCATGGATGGCCCGCAGTATGGAGATCGAAAGGACCCCTACGACGTGCTGCTGGTGGACCGGCAGGGCGGGGCGAGCGTGTTCCAGGCCTATCGCTGATCAGTGGCGCGGCGCGGCGGGAGGGCCGCGCCGCTCGAGATGTGCCATGGGCTGGCTAGTGATGACCGGCGTGGGGATCCTCATCGTCCTTGTCATCGTCGCCGTCCTGATCGCTATCCATCGGTTTGGCGGCCTGCTCCCGGTCAGGGCGCCCAGCCTCGGGGCGGCGCAGCGGTGCGGCGAGGCGGCTTCGCTGGTCGGGCGTGAGCACCGCGAGCGCGTCGCGTCGCGCCGTGAGCCGTGCCTCGAGCAGCCTCGCCTCCAGATCCTGCGCGGCGCGTAACCGTGCGGTCGCAGTGGCCGGATCGGGCTCAGGGGCTGACAGCGATTCGGCCAGGGCCATGCGTTCCTCCCGGAGATCGCCCAGCAGCGCCCACTGGCGCGTACGGTTCTCCTTCTCGATGGCGGCAATGCGCTCGCGTTGGGCCGGGTCGAGCCCCAGGGCGGCCACGCGCTTCGCAGGCAGCGCCGGCTCGAGCATCGGACCGTGCATGGCCGCGTGCATCTCGGCCATCCGGGCCCGCATGCGGCCTGGTTCGCGCTCCTTCTTTCGGGACATTTTCATCATCTCGCACTCGCCGTCGTCAGGCGCGGCGCCGGCCCCGGCGGACTCGACGCCGTGGGACGGAGCGGCAGCTAACACCAGGGTGCCCGCGAGCGCGAGCGTGGCGGCGAGCGGTATGTGGCGAACTCTCATTTTTGTCTCCTTCGCATCGGGTGTATTTCCAACGACCCCAGCCGCGATGCTGCGGCAGGGCCTGCTCTGGCTGCTTGATTCGCGTCAACGCCGTGCGCGATCGACCCTCAGCCCAACGGCACTGGAACGAAGATGCGCGCATCTTCGCGCTGGATGAGCAGGGCCACGTGGGGGCCGACGCGTTCGAGCGGCGCGCGCCGTTGGTCCACCGTGGCCGCCGGCGTGCCGTTCACGGACAGCACCACGTCGCCCGGCCGGATGCCAGCGCGGGCCGCCGCGCCAGAGGCTCCCTCCACCAGCAGGCCCCCGCGGATGCCCGATGCCCCGTGTTCCTCGGCGTTGAGTGGGCGCAGCCCCAGACCGAGACGCGCGCCGCCGGGCGCCGGTATGGCGGCGGCCGGCTTTGCGCTGGCGGTGTGGGCGCCCGGCGGACGCTGGCGAGCGCTTCGACGCCTTCCATCGCGAACGCCTGACACCCTGAGAGCACTACGCTGTGCCGCCGTTGACGCCCGCGCGCGCAGGCGACAGACTGCGCGCCCAGCGTGCCGCAGCCTTGGCGGAACCAAGCTCTGAGGAGGAAGATTCATGCGGGAGATGGCGCTTGCGTGCCTGAGTGCGCTGGCGGCGTTCGCGTCACTGGCCCGTTCCCACGGTGACGGGTGCTTCGATTCCATGCGCAAGCCACACGGCGGGCGGATACGCATGATCTGGCCAGTCCACTTGGAACTGCTCTCCCGAAGGGCTTCGGCCATGCGCCTGCGCGACTAGCCAAGGCCCTCTGCCGTTTCCACGGAGGCCGGCAAGGCCGTGGCGGCAATGGGCTTGGGTAATGAAGGGGTCCAGGTACCGCTCACGCGGGCGGGGGTGACGTGATGAAGGATGGCGGTGCCTCAAAGGCTGTTGCCGCCAGGCAGGTTACTTGGATCGTCGAGAAGCTGGGCCGAGGCTCGGCATGGGAGGTCTTCGGGCTGCCGGGTCAGACCAGGAAGTCATTTCGCAGTCAGCGATTGGGAGAAAAAACAACATGGTGAGATTTCTGAAGACGGGTATCAGCGCCGCGGATGATGCGGCCGAGCAGGCCGGGGTCCGCGCCACGGTGGAGGGCATCATCGCCGACGTGGAAAAGCGCGGCGACGCAGCGGTGCGAGAGTATTCCGAAAAATTCGACAAGTGGTCGCCCGCGGATTTCCGCCTCAGTGCCGCCGACATCGAGGCCTGCATCGCCGCCATGCCGCCGCGCGACGTGGAGGACATCCGCTTCGCTCAGACGCAGATTCGCAACTTCGCGCAGATCCAGCGCGAGGCGCTGCGCGATGTTGAGGTGGAAACGCTGCCGGGGGTGATTCTCGGCCACCGCAACATCCCGGTGAACTCAGTGGGCTGCTACGTGCCCGGCGGAAAGTACCCGCTGGTGGCCTCGGCGCACATGACCATCCTCACCGCCAAGGTGGCCGGCGTGCCGCGGGTGATCGCCTGCGCACCGCCCTTCCAGGGCAAGCCGGCGCCGGCCATCGTCACGGCCATGCACCTGGCGGGTGCGGACGAGATCTACTGCCTGGGCGGCGTGCAGGCCATTGCCGCCATGGCGGTGGGCACCCAGACCATGGCCGCCACCGACATGGTGGCCGGGCCGGGCAACGCCTACGTGGCCGAGGCGAAGCGCCAGCTCGCGGGGCGCGTGGGCATCGACCTGTTCGCCGGCCCCACCGAGACGCTGGTGATCGCCGACGACAGCGTGGATGGCGAGATCTGCGCCACCGACCTGCTGGGCCAGGCCGAGCACGGGCCCAACTCGCCCGCCATCCTGCTCACCAACTCCGAAAAGCTCGCCCGCGACACCCTGGCGCAGATCGAGGTGCAGTTGAAGGTGCTGCCCACCGCGGCCGTGGCCGGCCAGGCCTGGCGCGATTACGGCCAGGTGATCGTGTGCGACAGCTACGAGGAGATGGTGACCGAGGCCGACCGCATCGCCTCCGAGCACGTCCAGGTGATGACCCGCGACCCCGACTTCTTCCTGCAGCGCATGACCAACTACGGCGCGCTGTTCCTGGGGCCGGAGACGAACGTGAGCTACGGCGACAAGGTGATCGGCACCAACCACACGCTGCCCACCCGCAAGGCGGCGCGCTACACCGGCGGGCTGTGGGTGGGCAAGTTCCTCAAGACCTGCACCTACCAGAAGGTGAAGCCCGAGGCCTCGGCCATGGTGGGTGAGTACTGCTCGCGTCTGTGTGCCATCGAAGGTTTCGCCGGTCACAAGGCCCAGGCAGACATTCGCGTGGCGCGGTACGGGCCGGCACGCGCCGGCGCGCATCGCTGAAGGCCGCCGCCGGCGAAAAAAAACCCGCCCCCTGAGGGGCGGGTTTCAAGAGCGCTTCTTGCCGGATCAGGCGGTGAGCTGATTGCCCAGCGGCAGGTTGCGGATGCGCTTGCCGGTGGCGGCGTGGAGCGCATTGAAGAACGCCGGGGCAAAGGGCGGCACGCCCGGTTCGCCCACGCCCGAGGACGGCCTGTCGATGCCGGCAGGCATGATGTGCGTGCGCACGTCCATGCCGCCTTCACCGATGCGCAGCACCGGGTAGTCGTGGAAGTTGTTCTGCTCCACGCGACCGTTCTTGAAGGTGATGTTGGTGTACTTGGCGATGGACAGGCCCATCACCGCGGCACCTTCCATCTGCGAGGCCACGCGCTCGGGGTTGACGCAGAAACCGCAGTCGATGGCGGTATCCACCCGGGGCACCGAGACGTTGCCGTCCTTGTCCACCTTCACGTGCACCACGGAAGCCACGTAGGTGAGGAAGCTGCGCTGGCATGCGATGCCCAGCCCCTCGCCCGGGGGCAGCTTCCTGCCCCAGCCGGCTTCCTTGGCGGCCCGCTCGACCACGGCACGCAGGCGCCCGGTGTCGATGGGATAGGTCTCCCAGGGATCGCCGTAGTTCCACAGCTCGCTGGAGACGGTGCCGCGGGGATCGACGATGCGCGCCGGCCCGATCATCTCGAGCAGGAAGTCCTTCTGGTCGCGCCCCAGCTCGGCAGCCAGCTCCGCCACCATGGACTGCATGGCGAAGGCATGGGGGATGTTGTTCACCGAGCGGAACCAGCCGATGCGCGTCTTGGCCACCGCCTCGCCCGTCTCGAGCCGCAGGTTGGGCACGTTGAAGGGCGTGTCGATCAGGCCCAGGCCGAGCTCGAGGGAGCTCTCGCGCTTTGGATCGGGCATGAAGTTGGCCATCAGCGAGGGCGAGACGCTGCGATGCCGCCAGGCCACCACCTTGTTGGAGGCGTCCAGGCCGGCCGTGACGTGCTGGTAGGACACCGAGTGGTAGAAGCCGTGGCGGATGTCGTCCTCGCGGGTCCAGACCACCTTCACGGGCGTGCCGCCCATGGCCTTGGACAGCATGGCGGCCTCGAGGGCGAAGTCGCACTTGGACTTGCGGCCGAAGCCGCCGCCCAGCAGCGTGACGTTCACCGTGACGTCTTCCTCCTTCATGCCGAGCACGCCCGCCACGTCGCCGCGGGTGCCGCCAGGGCTCTGCACGCAGGCCCAGACCTCGGCCTTGCCACCTGCCACCCGGGCGACCGCCGCGGGCGGCTCCATGGTGGCGTGGTGGCCGTGCGGGATGTAGTACTCGCGCTCGATCACCTTGGCTGCGCCGGCCAGCGCCGCATCCACGTTGCCTTCGTTGCGCTCCACCTTGCCGGGCTTGCGCGCCGAATCGGCCATGGCCTGGCGGTAGGTGCCCGAGTCGTAGTCCGCGTTGGGGCCGTCGTCCCACTGCACCTTGAGGGCATCGCGTCCCTTCAGCGCCGCCCACGTGCTGTCGGCCACCACCGCCACGCCGCCCAGCGGCATGAACTTGGCCGGCATGGGCGTGCCCGAAATGGCCACCACCTTCACCACGCCCGGCACCTTCATGGCGGCCGCCTCGTCCCACTTGACGGCCTTGCCGCCGAGGACGCTGGGTCGTGCCACCACGGCGTACTTCATGCCGTCCACGCGCACGTCCTGCGCGTAGCGCGCGCTGCCGGTGGTGATGTCGCGCAGGTCGGTGATCTGCACCTTGCCCTTGCCGATGTAGCGGAACTTGGACGGATCCTTCAGCTCCAGGGTGTTGGCGCGCGGGGTCTTGAGCGCGGCCGCGTCGGCGGCCAGTTCGCCGTAGCCCAGCGAGCGCCCGGTGGGAACGTGCACCACCTTGTGCATGTCGGCGCGCACTTCCATGTCGGAGCACCCCCAGCGCGCGGCGGCGGCGGTCTCGAGCATCTTGCGGGCGGCGGCGCCGCAGGCGCGCATGGGCTGGATGAAGTGGCGGATGGAGCGCGAGCCGTCGGTGTCCTGGTTGCCGTACTTCTGCTCGTCACCGGGCGCCTGGACGATCTTCACCTTCGACCAGTCGGCTTCCATCTCGTCGGCCACGATCATGGGCAGGCTGGTCCGCGAGCCCGTGCCCATCTCGGAGCGATGGGTGACGATGGTGACGGTGCCGTCCGGGGCGATGGACACGTACACGTGCGGATCCCAGACCGTGCCGCCGGGCATGCCGTCGGCACCAGTCTTGTAGGCGTTGACCGAGCCTCCATCGGCAAGCGCGCCGCGCGGGAACACCTGGGCGGCGAGCACCAGTCCGCCGGCGGCGAACACGCCCTTGAGCATGTCGCGGCGGCTCACGTTTTCAAGACGCAGGCGCTTGTGGATGTTGCGCATGTTGGAGTTCATGTCAGGCCTCCTTCGCGGCGGCCTTCACGGCCGAGAAGATGCGCTGGTAGCAGCCGCACCGGCAGATGTTCCCGGACATGGCGCCGAGGATCTGCTCGTCGTTGGGGCGCTTGTTCTCGTTGAGCAGCGCGGCGGCCTGCATGATCTGGCCAGGCTGGCAGTAGCCGCACTGCGGCACGTTGGCGTCGCGCCAGGCCTTCTGCACCGGGTGGTTGCCCTGCGGGTGCAGGCCCTCGATCGTGGTGATCGCCTTGCCGTCGAGCGACTGCATGGGCGTGGTGCAGGCGCGGGCAGCCTTGCCGTCCACGTGGACGGTACAGGCCCCGCACAGGCCTACGCCACAGCCGAACTTGGTGCCCGTGAGGCCCAGTTCGTCGCGCAGATACCACATGAGCGGCATCTGGGGGTCGCCCGAGAAGTTGCGCTCCTGATTGTTTACCTTGAGCTTCATTGCTTGTCATCCTCCCTTTGGAGTCCGGTGCTGCGTTGGCTGGGACTTCCCGTTCGCCACTGCCGTGCGTTGCCGCCAAGGGCCAATGGCAAACGAGCCGAGACGCTAGCACGGCAATGCACGTTTTGGGTGGTACGGATGCATCGCCACCGCACGCCGGTGCGCGGCGCCTTTAGTCCCTGGCCCGTGCCGCGAGAAAAATGCCGCACAGCAGCACGCCGAATCCGGCCAGTTGCAGCGCGGCGAAACCTTCGTCGAACAGCAGCCACGCCAGCGCTGCCGCGCCCACCGGCTCACCCAGGATGGCGAGCGCCACCACCGTGGCAGGCACGTGGCGCACGGCCCAGTTGACGCCGGTGTGACCGAGCAGCTGGGGCCCCGCGGCCAGCGCCACCAGCAGCGCGAGCGCTGCGGGCGACAGGGGCGCTGCGAGCGCCCCCGAAACCGTTGCGGCGCACAACAGCACGAGGGCGGCCATGCCGTAGGCGATCCAGACGTAGGACAGCAACGACAGCCGGGCCCGAAGCCCCCGTCCGATGAGCAGGTAGGCCGAGGCCGCCAGCGCACCGCACAGCGCCAGCGCGTTGCCGAGCAGCGGGCGAGGGGCCGCGGCGCCCTCGGCGGGGGCGCTCGCCAGGATCAGGCCGCTGCCCGCCAGGCCGAGCACGATGCCCGCCGCGACCACCGGCCGGATCCGCTCGCGCAGCACCAGCCACGAGACGATGCCCACCCACACGGGATTGGTGGTCACCAGGGCCGCGCTGCTGGCCACGCTGGTGTGCTCGAGAGAGGTGATCCACGCGGCGAAGTGCAGGGCGAGCACGGCGCCCGAGGCCGCGGCCAGAGCGAGGTCGCGGTGCGACAGGCGGGGCAGTTCGCGGCGCAGGCTCGGCAGGGCGAGCGGCGTGAGCAGTGCCACCGCGATGCCCAGCCGCAGCGCGGCGATGGCCAGGGATGGCACGCCCTGCGCCTGCGCGAAGCGGATCAGGATCGAGGCGGTGGACACCACCGCCACTGCTGCCGCCAGCACGGCGTAGACCAGGCCGCGCGGCGGCCCGGCCGGTGCGGTCACGGCGTCCCCGCGCGCCTTGCGCGCTCCGGGCGGCGGTGACCGCGACGGCCCGGCGTGGTCATAGCCAGGGGCGCAGCCAGCCCAGGCCCGCCTCCGTGCCCGCTGCCGGGCGGTACTCGCAGCCGATCCAGCCGGCGTAGCCGATGCGGTCGAGGTGGGCGAACAGGAAGGGGTAATGGATCTCGCCCGTGCCGGGCTCGTGGCGCCCGGGCGTGTCGGCCAGCTGCATGTGGCCGATGCGCGGCAGGTTGGCCTCGATGGTGGGCGCCAGATCGCCCTCCATGATCTGCATGTGATAGACGTCGTACTGGAAGGCGAGGTTGGGCACCGCGGCGTAGTGCATCAGGTCGAAGGCCTGGGCCGAGGTGTTGAGGTAGAAGCCGGGGATGTCGCGGTCGTTGATGGCCTCGATCAGGATGGTGATGCCCTGGGTCGCGGCCCGGGCGCCGGCATGGCGCAGGTTGTCGATGAACGCGGCGCGCATGGCGGCGTCGTTCACGCCGCGCGGCCGCAGGCCCGCCATCACATGCAGGCGCTTCGCGCCCAGCACCGCCGCGTATTCCATGGCGCGCCCGAAGGTCTCCTGGAACTCCGCGCGCCGTGACGGATCGCAGGCCAGCCCGCGGTCGCCCCCGGCCCAGTTGCCCGGCGGGGTGTTGAACAGCACCATCTCCAGCCGGTGGCGGTCGAGCTGCTCGCGGATCTGCTCCGCGGGATGGTCGTAGGGGAACAGGAACTCCACCCCCCTGAACCCCGCCCGCGCCGCGGCGCCGAAGCGCTCCAGGAAGGGCAGCTCGGTGAACAACATGGAGAGGTTGGCGTTGAAGCGCGGCATGGTTGCGAGGATCTCTCTGTGGCGGCGGGATCCGCGGGGGTCCCGGCCGGACCGCGCGATTATAGGCAGCCCGGTTTGACGCTCCCGGGATCCGCGCTGCACCATGCGCGGCTTCGCGTGCCTGCCGGCAGCCCCTTCCCCCGAGACCATCCATGAGATTCACCGGAACCGATGCCTACGTGGCCACCGACGACCTGCGCGTGGCCGTGAATGCCGCCGTCACCCTCGAACGCCCGCTGCTCGTGAAGGGCGAGCCGGGCACCGGCAAGACCATGCTGGCGCTGGAGGTGGCGAAGGCGCTCGGGCGCCCGCTGCTGCAGTGGCACGTGAAGTCCACCTCCAAGGCCCAGCAGGGCCTGTACGAGTACGACGCCGTATCGCGGCTGCGCGACTCCCAGCTGGGCGACCCGCGCGTGCACGACATCGCCAATTACATCAAGCGCGGGCCGGTGTGGGAGGCCTTCGACAGCGATCAGCCAGCGGTGCTGCTCATCGACGAGGTGGACAAGGCGGACATCGAGTTTCCCAACGACCTGCTGCGCGAGCTGGACCGCATGGAGTTCTTCGTCTACGAGACCCAGACGCTGGTGCAGGCGCGCCACCGCCCGGCCATCATCATCACCAGCAACAACGAGAAGGAGCTGCCCGACGCCTTCCTGCGCCGCTGCTTCTTCCACTACATCCGCTTCCCGGACCGCGAGACCATGGAGCGGATCGTGGAGGTGCACTATCCGGGCCTCAAGAAAACCCTGCTGTCCGCGGCGCTGAACGCCTTCTTCGAGATCCGCGAGGCGCCGGGCCTCAAGAAGAAGCCCTCCACCTCGGAGCTGCTCGACTGGCTCAAGCTGCTGGTGGCCGAGGACATCCCGCCCGAGGCCCTGGCAAGCCAGGACAGCGGCAAGATCATCCCGCCGCTGCACGGCGCGCTGCTCAAGAACGAGCAGGACGTGCACCTGTTCGAGCGGCTGGTGTTCCTGTCGCGCCGCAGCCGCTAGCCGCGGCCGTGCTCGCCGACTTTTTTTTCCAGCTGCGCGACGGCGGCGTTCCCGTCTCCGTGAAGGAGTGGCTCGCGCTGTTGCACGGGCTGGAGGCCAACGTGGCGGAGTACCGGGTGGAGGACTTCTACTACCTGGCGCGCACCGTGCTGGTGAAGGACGAGGCCCACTACGACCGCTTCGATCGCGTGTTTGCGGCCTACTTCAGGGCCGTGGCGTCGATTCCCGATGCGCTGGTGGCGCAGATTCCCGCCGAGTGGCTCCGGCGCCAGGCCGAGCTCAACCTCACCGAGGAGGAGAAGGCCGCCATCCAGGCCCTGGGCGGGTGGGAGAAGCTCATGGAGACGCTGCGCCAGCGCCTCGAGGAGCAGAAGGGCCGCCACCAGGGCGGCAGCAAGTGGATAGGCACTGCCGGCACTTCACCTTTCGGGGCCCACGGCTTCAACCCCGAGGGCGTGCGCATCGGCCAGGAGGGTTCGCGCAACCGCCGCGCCGTGAAGGTGTGGGACGAGCGCCAGTACCGCAACCTCGACGACCAGGTGGAGCTGGGCACGCGCAACATCAAGGTGGCGTTGCGGCGGCTGCGCAAGTTCGCCCGTGAGGGCGCGGCGGAGGAGCTGGACCTGGACGATACGGTGCGCTCCACCGCCCGCAACGCCGGCTGGCTGGATATCCGCATGGTCCCGGAGCGGCACAACGCGGTGAAGGTGCTGCTGCTGCTGGATATCGGCGGCTCCATGGACGACCACGTGAGGGTGTGCGAAGAGTTGTTCTCCGCCGCCAGGACCGAGTTCAAGCACCTGGAGCACTTCTACTTTCACAACTGCGTCTACGAGACCGTCTGGAAAGACAACCGGCGCCGCAACAGCGAGCGCTATCCGGTGCTGGACCTGATTCACAAGTATCCTGCCGACTACAAGCTGGTGTTCGTGGGCGACGCCACCATGAGCCCCTACGAGATCTCCTATCCGGGCGGCTCGGTGGAGCACCACAACGAGGAGCCGGGCGCGGCGTGGATGCAGCGGCTGCTGGATGTCTACCAGAAGGCGGCGTGGATCAACCCCCAGCCCGAGGACCGCTGGGGCTACTACGATTCCGTGGGCTTGCTGCGCGGGATCATGGGCGGGAGGATGTTCCCGCTCACGCTCGAAGGGCTCGACCGGGCCATGCGCGAGCTGGTGCGCTAGCGCGGCTGCTCAACTGCCGAAATTCAGCTGGCCCGGCGCCAGGTAGCGCAGCGCGAATTCCTGCGTGGTGAGCGGCTTGGAGAGCAGATAGCCCTGATAGTCGTCGCACCCCAGGCGCTTGAGCGCCGCCAGCTGGGCAATCTGCTCCACGCCCTGGGCGACCACACGCAGCCCCAGGCCGTGAGCCATGCCGATCATGGTGGCCACGATCGCCTCGCTATCCTTGTCGGTGGCCATGTTGCGCACGAAGGAGCGGTCGATCTTGAGGGTGCGCAGGGGCAACTGCTTGAGCAGCGACAGCGATGAGTAGCCCGTGCCGAAGTCGTCCACCGCGAGGCTCAGGCCGGCCCGGGAGAGCTGGCGCAGTGCGGCCACGCTCTCGCCCGGTTCTTGCAACAGCGCCTGTTCGGTCAGTTCGAGTTCGAGCTGCTCCGGGTCCAGGTCCGCGCTGTCGAGCGCGCTGCTGACGGCACGGAACAATTGCCTTGCGTTGGCGAACTGCCGTGGCGCCACGTTAACCGCCACCGGTGGCACCGGGTAGCCGCTGTCGGCCCAGCGGCGGATCTGACCGCAGGCCTCGGTGAGCACCCATTGTCCCAGGCCGACGATCAGACCGGTCTCCTCGGCCACGGCGAGAAACCGCGCGGGCGGCAGCAGCCCCTTCTCGGGGTGGTGCCAGCGCAGCAGGGCCTCCACCGCCGCGAGACGCCCGGTGGCGATGTCCGCACGAGGCTGCCACAGCAGCGCGAATTCGCCTCGCTCCAGCGCCAGGCGCAGCGACTTCTCAAGCTCGTGGCGCTCCATGGCGCGCTGGGTCATTTCCGGGGAGAAGAACTGGAAGTTGCGCCGGCCTTTTTCCTTTGCGTGGTACATGGCGGTGTCGGCGTTGCGCACCAGGGTGGCCGGATCGTCGGCATCGCCCGGGAAGATGGCGATGCCGATGGAGCAGGAACTCGTCAGGGTATGTCCACCCAGTTCCATGGGGCGTGCCAGCGCGGCGATGATCTTCTGGGCCACCTGCGCGGCAGCCTCGGCGTGGTGCAGGCCTTCGAGCGTGACCACGAATTCGTCGCCGCCCAGTCGCGAAAGGGTATCGCCCTTGCGGATGCAGGCCTGCATCCGTTGCGCGGCCTCCTTGAGCAGCAGGTCGCCCACGTGGTGGCCAAGGGAGTCGTTGACATGCTTGAAGCGATCGAGATCCAGGAACATGAGCGCCACCGATTCGCCCTTGCGCCGCGCGTTGACGAAAGCCTGTTCGAGACGATCGTTGAAGAGCACGCGGTTGGGCAGGCCGGTGAGGCCGTCGCGGGTGGCGAGCAGGCTGATGCGCTCCTCGGTGCTTTTGCGCTCCGTGATGTCGCGCGTGGTGCCGCGCCAGCCGGCGAAACGGCCTTGCTCGTCGCGCATGGGCACGGCGCTCACGCTCACCCATAGCGCCTCGCCATCGGCGCGCACGATGCGGTGCTCGAAATCACGGAAGGATCCGTCGGGTGCCGTGTTGGCGCTCAACCACTCCACGATGCGGTCGTATTCGCCCGGCGGCACCAGTTTGCTCACATGCTGGCCCACGATGGACTCCGCCCCGCGCAGCAGCAAGTGGCTTACCCGCGGGGACAGGAAGGTGTAGCGGCCCCGGGCGTCGCATTCCCATGCGAACTCGCCGGCCGACTCGGTGAAGTCGCGGAAGCGCTGCTCGCTGTGGCGCAGCCGGCGTTCGGCGAGCTTCAGGCCCGTGATGTCGTTGAAAGTGGAGATCACCAGCCGACGGCCGTCGGGGCTGAGAAGGGAGCGTACGCGCACGGCCACCCAGCATTCGTGGCCGGGGCGGTGGGAAAACTGCCGTTCGTTCTCCACCTGCTCGCCCGCCAAAGCGCGGCGATCGTTTTCCGCCAGGTCGTGGGCCAACTCCGGCGGGAACACCTCGGTGTCGCGGCAACCCAGCAGCTCCGCGGACGAGCGGCCGACAAAGGCCTGGAACTCGGCATTCATGGCCACGTAGCGCAACTGGTCGTCCTTGACCAGCACGGGGGAGGGGATGGCGTCGATCACCGCATCCAGGTGCCGCCGCGCCGCTTGCACGGCCCGCTCCCCCGCGCGGGCACGGCGCTCGCCGTTGCGCGCCTGCTGCACCAAGGCGTGCATCAGCAAGGCCGTGACGAGGCAGGCAATGGCGAACAGTTGCGTGAGCAGTTGCCCCGTCAGCGGTTCTACCCCGCCGAATGGCCCCGAGCGGCGTATCCAGCCCCATAGCGACAAGCCCAGGCAAGCGAGCAACGTCGCCGTGAGCAGGCGAGGACCCGCCGAGATAGCCGCCCACATCATGCAGGAGATCACCACGAAGGCCACGGAGGGGCTGCCGATCGCCGCGCCCAGCCATCCCGAGAACACCAGCCACGCCACGGCCACGGCGAGGGCCGCGGGTACGGTGGCCAGCAAGGCCTCGCACGCGGTCGCGCCGCGCCGCGGGGCGCCCCGCCAGGCAAGCACCAGCGGCGTGAAGGCCACGACGCCCAAGCTGCAACTCAGGGCGCCGGGCGCCGGCATGGATTGCCCTTGAAGTCCAAGGAAGAAGCTTGCCGAGCGCGCCAGGGCCCAGGTGCCGCTGGCGCCCACGCTCAGCACCAGCACGTCGCGCAGGCGGTTGAGGCGGCAGTCGGGGGCGAAGCGCCGCAGCAAGGCATAGGCGGCGGCCAGCCCGACGGCGTCGGTGGCTGAGGCGGCGAACAGCGCACCCGTCGTGGCGCCCACCCACCAGTGGGCGAACGCCAGCCCCGCCAGGCAACCCGGCAGCACCCGCCAGCCGAACATCACGAGGGCCGCCAGTGAAAGGCCGGCTGGCGGCCAGATGATGGGCTGGCCCGGGCTGGCGGCATCGAGGCGCAGGGCAAGTTCGCCGCTGCTGGCGCAGAGCAGCGCCGCCACCAGCCCCGCCGCCGCCAGGGTGATGCGATCTGGCGACTGGCGGCCCGCCGGCGCCGTGCCGTGACTCAAGGCGCCTGGAGTCCCTTCAGCGAACGTCGCTCACCCATGGCGGGAGGCGCAGCCTTGAGAACCTCGTCGATGCTCGTGATGCCCTGGGCCACCTTGAGGGCGCCCGCGACGCGCAGCGGCTTCATCCCGGTGCGGAAGGCCTGCTCGCGGATGGCCATGGGATCGGCGTCGGGGGTGACGAGTCTCTTGATCGCGGCGGTCATGAGCATGATCTCGTATATGCCCACGCGACCGGAGTAGCCGGTCATGCGGCATTCGAGACAGCCCTGCGGGTAGTACACCTGGGCCGGCTTCTCCGCGTTCCAGGGGCTGATGAGCATCTTCCAGGTTTCATCGTCCACCGCACCCGCCTCGCGGCAGTGGGGGCACAGGGTGCGCAACAGCCGCTGGGCCATCACGCCCAGGATGGTGGAGTGCAGCAGGTAAGCGGGCACGCCGATGTCGAGCAGGCGCGTGATGGCCGAGGGCGCATCGTTGGTGTGCAGCGTGGACAGCACCAGGTGGCCGGTGAGGGCGGCCTGGATGGCCATCTCGGCCGTCTCCATGTCGCGGATCTCGCCCACCATGATGATGTCGGGATCCTGGCGCATGAGGGTGCGTACCCCGGCAGCGAAGTCCAGGCCGATGGCCTGGTGCACCTGCATCTGGTTGAAGGATGGTTCCACCATCTCGATGGGGTCTTCGACCGTGCAGACGTTCACGTCGCCCGTGGCGAGCTGCTTGAGGGTGGAGTAGAGGGTCGTGGTCTTCCCCGAGCCGGTGGGCCCGGTCACCAGGATGATGCCGTGGGGTTGGGCGATCATGCGTCGCCATTTGGCCGAGTCGTCCTCGGAGAATCCCAGAGCCGAGAAGTCCTTGACGATCACATCCGGGTTGAAGATGCGCATCACCAGCTTCTCGCCGAAGGCGGTGGGCATGGTGGACAGGCGCAGTTCCACCTCGGCGCCGTCGGGTGTGACGGTCTTGATGCGGCCGTCCTGGGGGCGGCGCTTTTCCACCACGTCCATGCGGCCCAGGATCTTGATGCGGCTGGTCATGGCGGCCATCACCGGCGTGGGGATCTGGTAGACCTGATGCAGCACGCCATCGATGCGGAAGCGCACGTTGCTGGCCTCGCGACGCGGCTCCATGTGGATATCGCTGGCGCGTTGTTCGAAGGCGTACTGGAAGATCCAGTCAACGATGTGGACGATGTGGCGGTCGTTGGCGTCGAGGTTGCCGCGCTGGCCAAGCTGCACCAGCTGCTCGAAGTTGGCGATCTCGCTGACGTCGGCGTTCTTCTGCTTCTGCGCGCCCGCGACCGAGCGCGCCAGGTTGTAGAACTCCACCAGGTAGGTGGCGATGTCCAGGGGGCTCGCCATCACCCGGCGGATATCCAGCTTGAGGATGCGCGCGAGTTCCTTTTCCCACTCGCGCACCCAGGGCTCGCAGGTGGCCACCACGCACTCCTTGGCGGTCACCTGGACCGGAAGGATCGCGAAGCGCTTGGCATAGGCGTTGGACATCACCTTGGTGACGGCGGCGAAATCGATCTTGAAGGGATCGATATGCAGGTAGGGCAGCCCCACCTTGCCGGCCAGCCATTCGGTGAGCGATTCGAGACTGAGCAGTTTCTTCGCGTTGCGCGGATCGGGCCATTTCTGGTCCGCGATCAGCACCAGCGGGTGCACCTCGGAGCGGCGGCCGCTGTGACGGGTGGCAAGCTCTTCGGCGATGACGGCGGGCACAAGCCCGTCGGCCACGAGGTCATCGAGCAGTTCGCGCAGCGTCACGCGCTGCTCGGGATGGCGGGCAGTGGCGAGGGCGGAGGAAGGCTGCATGGCCATGGCGCCTAAAGGTAATCCAAAAGCCGGCTGTCGGCAGGGAAACGGGACCGCTCGCGCGGCGGTTTGTCAGGGTTGCGGCAGTGCCTCGATGGTTCCCACGTGTACCCCGAAGCGACCGGCTCGCCGGTCGGCGTAGTAACGCCGCAGGCTGTTGCGCACCGTGGGGAAGGCGAGGCGGTCCCAGGGGATGTCTGCCTCGCCCGCAAGAATCGTCTCGAGGGTTTCCGATCCCGGGTGGAAGTCCAGGTCCAGCAGCCGTGCCCGGAACAGGATGTAGACCTGATCGATGTGCGGGATGTTGAACAGCGCGTAGAGCGTGAGGTCGTCCACTCGCGCATTGGCTTCCTCGAGCGTCTCGCGGGCAGCGCCCTGGGCCGTGGTTTCGCCGTTCTCCATGAAGCCCGCGGGTACGGTCCAGAGGCCATACCGCGGTTCGATGGCGCGGCGGCACAGCAGGATGCGGTCCTGCCACTCGGCGATGCAGCCCACCACCAGCTTCGGGTTCTGATAATGGACCGTGCCGCAGGCATCGCACACATGACGCGGACGGTTGTCCTGGTGCGGCGTCTTCAGGCTGACGGGCTGGCCACAGTGGCTGCAGAAGTTCATGGGGAGGACGCGGCGCCGGCGGCGCAGGGGACGGACAAGCATGATTCTATTCCCGCGCCCCGGCGATACGCGGCCGGCCAAGGACCCGCCGTGACCCTCGGGCGGCCCGTCACCCGTCCGACGGCCGCGGCGAAGCCAGGGGCACGAGGCGGATGGTGGCGGCCGTGAGTGCGGCGAAAGCCACGTACAGCAGCGTAAACACCCACTCGGGAAAGTCGTGGAACAGCAGCGCGTGCACCGCCCTCGCCACGAAGGAGCGCTGCGGCGCGGTGCCGCGCAGCGCCGCCTCCCATTGCGTGAGGGGGCACACCATCCCCAGCAGGGACTCCAGCGCCACGAAGGTGATGGCCGCCAGGTGCAGCGAGCGGAAGGTGCGGTTGCCGACCCAGCGACAGCCCCGCCAGTGCCCCATCCACACCAGGGCGAAGCCCAGCACCACGAATGCCACGAAGGCGGCGTGCAGCAGCAGGACCAGATCGGCCAGCAGGGCGGAGTTCAGCGCTCGACGGGTCGCGCCGGGTCGGCGCACCACTCGCTCCACGAGCCCGCGTAGAGGCGCGACCCAGACAGCCCGGCGATGTCCATGGCGAGCAGGTTGTGGCAGGCGGAGATGCCCGAGCCGCACTGGTGCACCAGCACGTGGGCCGGACGCCCCGCCGCCACGGCCTCGAAGGCCGCGTGCAGTTCCTGGCGGGGCCGGAAGAAGCCCAGCGGGTCGAGGTTGTCGCGAAAGAAGCGGTTGGCCGCGCCCGGAATATGGCCGCCCACGGGGTCGATGGTTTCGTTCTCGCCGCGGAACCGGTCGGCGGCGCGGGCGTCCACGATCTGCATGCTGCCGTCGCCCAGGTGTGCCAGCACCTCCTCCACCGTGACGCTGGCATCGCCAGGGGTGCCGCGGAACGTGGTGGCGATGGGGGCGGGCGCCGCATCGGTAACCGGATGGCCGGTGCGCACCCAAAGCTCCCAGCCGCCGTCCAGCACCGCCGCCCGGTGGTGGCCGAACCAGTGCTTGAGCATCCACCACAGCCGCGCGGCGTACAGGCCGCCGGCCTGGTCGTAGGCCACCACCTGGGTCTCGTTGGACACGCCCATGCGGCCCAGCCAATCCACGAACACCCGGGGGTCGGGCAGCGGGTGACGGCCGTTGCGGCCCGTGACCGGCCCCGCCAGGTCGCGGTCCACCGAGGCGAAGCGCGCCCTTGGCAGATGCGCCGCGCGGTAGGCATCGGCGCCGTAGCCGGGTTTCATGAGGTCGTGGCGGCAGTCGAACACCACCACGCCGGGATCGTGCAGATGGGCCGCCAGATCGGCGATGGACACCAGGGTGGACCAGTTGGTGAAACGCGGCGCCGGCTCGGTCTCGGCGGCCAGCCAATGGCGCGCCCCATCCTCCCGCTCGAACAACTGAACCTGGGCGTCCACCAGCAGGCGGTTGACCCAGGCGAGCCAGCCGTGCCAGCGCTGACTCGACACCACCGCCACGCGGCGGAAGTCGTGGGCGTGGGCACGCACGAAGCGCAAGTCTTCCCAGGCCACGTCGAGCGTGTAGCCCTGCATGTCGCGCAGGTCGAGCAGCAGGTCCACGCGGCCCGCCACGCGCAGGGTTTCGAGAACTTCGCGCTCGAAGCGCTGGAAATCGGCGAGGGCGAATTCGCCGAACACGCCCACGGTGATGAGCCGCCCGGTGGTTTCGATGGTGATCATGGCAGGGCGAGTTTAGCGCGGCGGCGGGTCCCGCAGCACCAGCACGCCGCCGGCGATGATCAATGCCACGCCCGCCAGGGCCACGGGCGCCAGCCGCTCGCCCCACAGCGCAAGGCCGAACAGGGTGGAAAACACCACCGTGGAGTAGGCGAAGGCGCCCACCACCAGGGTGTTGCCGGTGAGGTAGGCGCGGGTCATGGCCAACTGGCCCACCGTGGCGGTGGCGCCCACACCCAGAAGGGTCCAGAGATTGGCGGCCGTGGGGATGGTGAACCCCGCCAGGGCCATCCAGGCGCCCGAGGCGGCGGTGGAAACCACCGTGAACCAGAACACCACCCGCCAGCCCGGTTCGCCCGTGGCGCCGAGACGCTTGACGTTAAGGTAGGCCGCGGCCGCCAGCACGCCCGAGGCGAGCCCCAGCAGCGCATCGCGCCACTGATCTTCGCGCAGCGTGGGCTCCAGCAGCAGCACCACCCCGCCGAAGGCCAGGCACAGCGCCTGCACCCGGTCGGCCCGCAGTCGCTCGTGCAGCAGCAGCGCGCTGAACAGCGCCAGGAACAGCGGCGAGGTGTAGTTGAGCGTCACCGCGGTGGCCAGCGGCAGGCGCGCGATGCACCAGAAATACAGTCCCAGCGAGACCACGCCCGACAGGCCGCGCAGCAGGTGCAGGCGCCAGTGGGGCGTGGCCAGCGGCCAGCGCTTCAGGCGCGCCAGCAGCCCGAGGGCCGCGAGGCCGATGACGGAGCGCCAGAACACCAGCTCCGCCGCCCCGAACCACTGCGCGCCGAATTTGGCGAACACGCCCATGGCAGCGAACAGCGCGCCGGCCAGCAGCATCCACAGGGCGCCCAGCGGCGCGGCGGCTGGCCGTTGTCCGCTCACCGGCCGCGCCAGGAACAGCGCCGCCCGCGGCGGGCAGTGTCCGGCGCGCCGATGGCCCGGGTCAGGCCAGGCCCGAGGGCAGGTGCGGCCCCAGGGTGCGCCGCAGGTATTCGTGGAAGTGCACCATGCCGTCTTCCATGGGCGACTGGTAGGGGCCGTACTCATTGTCGCCGCGCAGCCACAGGGCCCTGCGGCCCTCCTGCATGCGCACGCAGATTTCCTCGTCCTCCGCCGCCGTCTCCATGTAAGCGCGCTGCTGGGCCTCCACGAATTCGGGCTCGAACAGGGCAATCTCTTCGGGGTAGTAGAACTCCACCACGTTGGTGCAGGCTTGCGGGCCCCGCGGCAGGATGTGGGAGATCACCAGCACGTGCGGGTACCACTCCACCATCAGGTTGGGGTAGTAGGTGAGCCAGATGGCGCCGTGGGGCGGTGTGGCGCCGCCGTAGGAGGTGCGCACCGCCTCATGCCAGCGCTCGTAGGTCTTGCTGCCCGGCCGGGCGAGGTCGCGGAACACGCCCACGGTCTGCACGCTCCACCAGTCGCCGAATTCCCACTTCAGGCGGTCGCAGTCCACGAACTGCCCCAGGCCGGGGTGGAAGGGCCCCACGTGGTAGTCCTCCAGGTACACCTCGATGAAGGCTTTCCAGTTCACCGGGTACTCGTCCATGCGGGCACTGTGGAAGCGATAGCCGGAGAAATCGTAGGCCACCCCGGTCTGCATGACGCCCAGGTCGGCCGTGACATCGCGCGGGCCGGCAAAGCGCAGGCCATGCCATGACTGCAGCGGCGTGCGCGCCAGATCCAGGCAGGGCTTGCCGGGGAAATGCGGCGCGCCCAGCAGCCGGCCCTGGGTGTCGTAGGTCCAGCGGTGCAGCGGGCAGACGATGTGCTCGGCATTGCCGCGCCCCTTCAGCATCACCGCCTGGCGGTGGCGGCAGACGTTGCTGATCAGGTCCACCCCGCCGGCGTTGCGCACCAGCGCCTTGCCGTGGCCCATCCACTCCAGGGTGTGGTAGTCGCCCGCCTCCGGGACCATCAGTTCGTGGCCCACGTAGCTGGCCCCGGCATCGAAGAGCAGTTCTTGCTCCAGTGCATGGATGGCCGGATCGAAGTACCAGCTGATGGGAAGCTGGGTGGGGGTCTGGGTGAGCGAGGCGACAACGGCCAGATCGGACATGATCCCTGTGGGTCCTCCGGTTTCACGAGTGGTCGACACAGAAAGAGCGGGCGCTCGACGGCCCAATGGCAGACACCGGCGGGCATGGGCAAAGGCCCTGGTCCGGATCTGCCTTCGAGCACCTTCTCGCCCCGCCATCGGGGGGCCGCAATGTACCCTTGCCTCTACCCCCCGGCAAGGGGTATTGACCGTGGGCAGGCCAGGCTCGGCAATCCCCTGGCCCACCGGCGGGTCTGGCCCGCGTTGACCCTGCGCGCTCCTGTCCGGTAGCCTTCGGGGCTCGGGCCGCAACCGGCACCGCCGCACCCGGCACCCTGACACCTTCCTCAATTCCGACAGCACCCATGGCCGAGGCCGCCGAGCCGTCTTCCCCGCTAAGCTTCGAAGCCGCCCTGGCGGAACTCGAAAATCTGGTCGCCTCCCTCGAGACGGGTCAGCTTCCTCTGGAAGCCTCCATCACCGCCTACCGTCGCGGCGCGGACCTGTTGCGTCACTGCCAGGGCGTTCTTTCGGACGCCGAGCAGCAGGTCAAGGTGCTGGAGGACGGGGTGCTGCGCGACCTCGACCCGGACGGCGGTTCCTGAATCGATGGTGCCGAC
The DNA here is from genome assembly GCA_044339985.1 of Burkholderiales bacterium. Lineage (GTDB taxonomy): Bacteria > Pseudomonadota > Gammaproteobacteria > Burkholderiales. The sequence continues at coordinate 34,111 of JBIIUM010000014.1, forward strand.
TGAACTTGCCGCCTGGATGCAGCAGTGCCAGGCGCGCATCGAGGTGGTGCTGGACGGCCTGCTGACGCCCACGTCGGTGCAGCCAGCCCTTCTGCACGAAGCCATGCGCTACGCGGTGCTGGGAGGGGGCAAGCGCATGCGTCCGTTGCTGGCCTACGCCGCGGGCGAGGCGGCTGGCGCCGAGGCCGGGCAGGTGGACGCACCGGCCGCGGCGGTGGAGCTGATTCAC
>JBIIUM010000091.1:0-11749 GCA_044339985.1 Burkholderiales bacterium
GCTGGCTCTGCTTCTCGTCTTCGGTGGAGCGGGCGAGTTCCAGCGCCTGGGGCACCGGATCGCCGTGCGGGTTGCGGAAGGTGTTCACGCCGATGATGGGGTACTCGCCGGAGTGCTTGAGCCACTCGTAGTGCAGCGATTCCTCCTGGATCTTGCCGCGCTGGTAGCCCGTTTCCATGGCGCCCAGCACGCCGCCGCGCTCGGAGATGCGCTCGAACTCCGCCAGCACCGCCTCTTCCACCAGCTCGGTGAGCTCGTCGATGATGAAGCTGCCCTGGTTGGGGTTCTCGTTCTTCGCCAGCCCCCACTCGCGGTTGATGATGAGCTGGATGGCCATGGCGCGGCGCACCGATTCCTCGGTGGGCGTGGTGATGGCCTCGTCGTAGGCGTTGGTATGCAGGCTGTTGGCGTTGTCGTAGGTGGCGATGAGCGCCTGCAGCGTGGTGCGGATGTCGTTGAAGTCGATCTCCTGGGCGTGCAGGCTGCGGCCCGAGGTCTGGCAGTGGTACTTGAGCTTCTGCGAGCGCTCGTTGGCGCCGTACTTCTCCTTCATGGCCACTGCCCAGATGCGCCGCGCCACCCGCCCCAGCACCGTGTACTCCGGGTCCATTCCGTTGGAGAAGAAGAACGACAGGTTGGGCGCGAACTGGTCGATGTGCATGCCGCGCGCCAGGTACGCTTCCACGAAGGTGAAGCCGTTGGACAGCGTGAAGGCCAGCTGGCTGATGGGGTTGGCCCCGGCCTCGGCGATGTGATAGCCGGAGATGGACACCGAGTAGAAGTTGCGCACGTCGTGGGTGACGAAATACTCCTGGATGTCGCCCATCACCTTGAGGCTGAACTCGGTGGAGAAGATGCAGGTGTTCTGGCCCTGGTCTTCCTTGAGGATGTCGGCCTGCACCGTGCCGCGCACCGAGGAAAGCGTCCAGGCGCGGATCTTGTCGAACTCGTCGTCGGTGGGGTCGCGGCCGTTGTCGGCGCGGAACTTGTCCGCCTGCTGGTCGATGGCGGTGTTGAGGAACATGGCCAGCAGCGTGGGCGCCGGGCCGTTGATGGTCATGGACACCGAGGTGTTGGGCGCGCACAGGTCGAAGCCCGAGTACAGCACCTTCATGTCCTCGAGCGTGGCGATGCTCACGCCAGAGTTGCCCACCTTGCCGTAGATGTCGGGGCGCAGGTCCGGGTCGTTGCCGTACAGGGTGACGGAATCGAAGGCCGTGGACAGCCGCTTGGCCGGCATGGCCTCGGACAGCAGCTTGAAGCGCCGGTTGGTGCGGAAGGCGTCGCCCTCGCCCGCGAACATGCGGGTGGGGTCTTCATTCTCGCGCTTGAAGGCGAACACCCCGCCAGTGTAGGGATAGGAGCCGGGCACGTTTTCGAGCATCAGCCACTTGAGCCGCTCGCCGTCGTCCTCGTAGGCCGGCAGCGCCACCTTGCGGATGCGGCTGCCCGACAGCGAGGTGTGGGTCAGGGCAGTCCGCACTTCCTTGTCGCGGATGCGGACCACGTACTCGTCGCCGGAATAGGCCTTCTGCAGGTCGTCCCACTGGGACAGCAGCTTCTTCGCGTGGGTGTCGAGCCTGGCCTCGCGGGCCTCGACGAGGGCGGCAAGGTTGGCGTTGTCCTCGCGGCATTCGGCGGCCAGCATGCGCCGCGCCTCGGCCAGTTGCTGGCGCTCGCGGGCGATGCGCGCCTGGGCGCGGGCGTGCTTCTTGTAGCCGCGCACCGTGTCGGAGATCTCGGCCAGGTAGCGGGTGCGGGCCGGCGGCACGACGGGCGTCTGGTTGGTGGAGTGGCGCGTGGCGGCCAGCGGCAGGCGGCCCTGGGCGAGCTTCAGGCCCATGTGGCCCAACTGGCCGGCGATGGCCTGGTAGAGCGCGGTGACGCCGTCGTCGTTGAAGCGCGCCGCCATGGTGCCGAACACCGGCATCTCCTCGGGCCGCCTGGAGAAGTCGTTGCGGTTGCGCTGCACCTGCTTGGCCACGTCGCGCAGCGCGTCCAGCGCGCCCTTGCGGTCGAACTTGTTGATGGCCACGAAGTCGGCGAAGTCGAGCATGTCGATCTTCTCCAGCTGGCTGGCCGCGCCGTACTCGGGCGTCATCACGTACAGGCTCAAGTCCACGTGCGCGACGATGGCCGCATCTCCCTGGCCGATGCCGGAGGTTTCCACGATCACCACGTCGAAGCCCGCGGCCTTGCAGGCGGCCACCGCGTCGGGCAGCGCCTGGCTGATCTCGCTGCCGGCCTCGCGGGTGGCGAGCGAGCGCATGTACACCCGCGGACCCTTGGCCCAGGGGCCGATGGCGTTCATGCGGATGCGGTCGCCCAACAGCGCGCCGCCGGACTTGCGGCGCGAGGGGTCAATGGAAACCACCGCGATGGACAGGGCGTCGTCCTGGTCCAGGCGCAGGCGGCGGATCAGCTCGTCGGTGAGCGAGCTCTTGCCCGCGCCGCCGGTCCCCGTGACACCGAGCACCGGCGCCGTGGCCGTTTTGGCGCGCGCGTGGATCGCCTCGCGCAGGGCGGGATCAGCCTTGCCCGCCTCCAGCGCGGTGATGACCCGCGCCAGCGCGCGCCAGCGGCGCCCCAGGTCCGCGTCTTCCAGGGCCGCCAGGGCCTTGGGCGCGGCGGTGGTCAGGTCTTCGTCGCACAGCCTCACCATCTCGGCGATCATGCCCTGCAGGCCCATGCGCTGGCCGTCCTCGGGCGAGTAGATGCGCGTCACCCCGTAGGCCTGCAACTCGGCGATTTCCGGGGCCACGATCACGCCGCCGCCGCCGCCGAACACGCGCACGTTCTCGCCGCCGCGAGCGCGCAACAGGTCCACCATGTACTTGAAGAACTCCACGTGGCCGCCTTGGTAGGAGCTCACCGCGATGCCCTGCACGTCCTCCTGCAGGGCCGCGGTGACGATCTCGTCCACCGAGCGGTTGTGGCCGAGGTGGATCACCTCCGCGCCCAGCGACTGCAGGATGCGCCGCATGATGTTGATGGAGGCATCGTGGCCGTCGAAAAGGCTTGCTGCCGTGACGAAGCGCACCTTGTGGGTGGCCTGGTACGGCTGGTCCTGCTTCTGGACGCTGAGGTCGGTCATGGCATTCCTCGGTAAGGGTCGACCGGTGGCACGGCGGCGGCCCAAGTGACTGATGCACCGCCGAAAGGGCCGGTATTATGGCACCCTATGACGTTGACGTAAACGTCAATGGGCGGTCTCCTAGCAAGCCGTTATGATGCAGCCGGGAGGAAACAAGGCGATGCACGGCACGCAGCAAGGGGCGGCGCCCGGTCATTGGGTGGACGCCATGGGGCAGGTCCACGCGGCGGCAGCGGAGGGCGCGCGCATCGTCTCGCTGGTGCCCAGCGTCACCGAGTTGTTGTTCGATCTCGGCCTGAGCGGGCAGGTGGTGGGCCGCACGGGCTTCTGCATCCACCCGCGCGCTCTGGTGAAGCGCGTACCCAAGGTGGGGGGCACCAAGACGGTGGACGTGGCGCGGGTGCGGCGGCTTGCCCCCACCCACGTGGTGGTCAATGTGGACGAGAACCCCCGCCCGGTGGTGGACGAACTGGCGGGTTTTGTCCCCAGCGTGGTGGTCACACACCCCATCGATCCCGAGGACAACCTGGGCCTGTACCGCATGCTCGGCGGCATCTTCGGGCGCCAGGCGGAAGCGGCCGAGCTGGCGCTGGCCTTCGAGGCCGAGCTCGAGGCCACCCGCGCGTTCGCCGCCGGGCTCGCGCGCGAGCAGGTGCTCTACCTCATCTGGAAGTCCCCGTGGATGACCGTGTCGCGCGACACCTACATCTCGCGCATGCTGGCCCTGGTGGGCTGGGACACGGTGCCCGCCGCCAGCCACTCGCGCTACCCCCCGGTGGACCTGTCGCCGCAACTCATGCTCGGCGTGTCGCGGGTGCTGCTGTCCTCCGAGCCCTACAGCTTCGTGGAGCGCCACCTGTACGAGCTGTCCGGTGAATTGCCACCCCAGTGCCACCCCGAGCGCCATCTCATCGATGGCGGCATGACGTCCTGGTACGGCAGCCGCGCCATCGAGGGCCTGCGTTATCTTCGAGCGCTGCGCGCGGCGCTCAGTCCCTAAACCGCGCCAGCGGGGCGACCCGCGGCGCGGCGGCAGCCGAGCAGTTCCACCAAGTCACGGAGGAGAAAAACATCATGGCGAAGCACGATTCCCAGACCATCCCACCCGACAGCGGCGCGCGCCGCGATTTCGTCAAAGGCGCCGCGGCGCTGGGCGCCGGCCTGCTGCTGGCCGAGGCCGGCGTGGCGCTGGCTGTTGGCAACCGCGGCGAGTCCCGGTACTTCACCCTGGCCGACGGCACCCGGCTGCATTACATCGAGGCCGGCTACGGGCGTCCGATGGTGCTGGTACCGGGCTGGTCCCAGACCGCCGCCATGTATGCCGACCAGATCGACGCCCTGTCGGCTGATTACCGCGTCATCGCGCTGGACATGCGCGGCCATGGCGACTCCGACAAGCCCGCCACCGGCTACCGGATGGCGCGGCTGGCCCAGGACCTGCACGAGTTCCTGCACGGCATGAGGCTCGAGGACGTGGCGCTGGGCGGCCACTCGATGGGCTGCTCGGTGATCTGGAGCTATTGGGAGCACTACGGGCGCGACCACATCGGCAAGCTGGTGCTCATCGACCAGGCGCCCGCGGTCACCGTGTGGCCGGGGTGGAGTGACGAGCAGAAGGCCCTGGCGGGCGCGCTGTTCACACCCGACTCGCTTTACCAGACTGCCGCGGCCATCGGCGGCCCCGATGGCGTCAAGGCCACCGAGGGCTTCGTCAACGGCGCTTTCTTCACCAAGGCCTACCCGCGCGACAAGCTCGGCTGGGTGCTGGCCGAGAACCTGAAGTTCCCGCGCGCCGACGCCGCGCGCCTGCTGGTGGACCACTGCTGCCAGGATTGGCGCGACGTGATCCGCACCATCGACGTGCCCACGGTGGTGTTCGGCGGCACCGCGAGCTTCTTCAACCCCCGCTCGCAGAAGTGGGTCGCCGAGCAGATTCCGGGCGCGCGCGCCCATATCTTCGCCGAGGCGGAGGGCGGCAGCCACTTCATGTTCATGGAGAACCCGGCGAAGTTCAACGCCCTGGTGCGCGCCTTCGTGGGTTGAGGGCCGCGCCCCGCGCGGCGGCCGCCCTCAGCGGCGGCCGCGCGGTTTAGCCGCGGCGGGTTTGCGGCCCGTGGCGGCCTTGGGTTGCACTTGCTGCGCCTGGAACAGGGCGCTGATGGCGGCCGCCGGGGATGCCGTCTCCGGGGTCTTGGCGCGCTTGCGCTCCTTCTTGGACAGCGCCGGTGATCTGGCGGCCTTGACCTTTGCCTTCACCTTGGGCGCCTTGGCGGCCTTGGTGAGCGGTGGCGCTTCGGGTGCCTCCGGCCTGGCAGCCCTCCCGGGGCGCGGCGCCTTGCTCGCCTTGGGTTTGGCAGCCTTCACGGGCCGCGTTTCTGCGGGCGCCGGCTTGCTGCTGGCCCGGGCCTTGGCGGCTGGCACCTTGGGCGCGGGGGTCTTCGATGCAGCCACCTTCGCTGCTGCAACCTTTGGCGCCGCCGCCTTTGGTGCGGCAACTTTCGGTGCGACACCCTTCGGCACAGCCATCCGGGAAGCAGGTGCCGCCGCGGGCTTCCGTGGCGCCGCGGCTGCCCCGGCGGTGGCCTTGCGCGCAGGCCTCGCTGCCGCCGGGCTGGCGGGCGGGGACGGTGGCGTTGCTGGGGCCGGCGCGGCGGCCGGCGTGGCGACGGGCGCGCATTTGGCCCCCGCTTCGCCCGCGCCGAGCCGCAGCTTGGCGTAGCGCCCGGGGGCGTCCTCGATCGCCGGCAGAGCGCCCTCGCCCGGGCGGCGCGCGTTCACCTGTCCGCCCGAGAAGCGGTGTACCCAGGCCGCCCAGTCGTTCCACCACGAACCGTCGTGGCGCTCGGCGTCGGCGAGCCACTGGTCGGCTGATTCCGGCAGCGCGTCATGGGTCCAGTAGTTGTACTTGGCGGCGGCGGGCGGGTTGACGATGCCGGCGATGTGGCCCGAGCCGCCCAGCACGAAGCGCACGGGCCCGCCCAGCAGCAACGCACCGGCATAGGTGGACTTCCACGGCGCGATGTGGTCTTCCATGGTGGAAATGAAGTAGGCCGGCGTGTCCACCGCGCTCAGGTCAATGTGCTCTCCGGCCAGTTCCAGCGCGCCCGGCTTGGCGAGCAGGTTGCGGATGTACATGTTGCGCAGGTAGTACGTGTGCATCCTCGCCGGCATGCGGGTGGAATCGGAATTCCAGTACAGCAGATCGAAGGGAAAGGGCTCCTTCCCCAGCAGGTAGTTGTTGACCACGAAGGACCACACCAGATCGTTGTCGCGCAACAGGTTGAAGGTGCCGGACATCTCCGAGCCCTCCAGATAGCCGCGCGCCTGCATGCGTTTCTCGAGGTTGTCCACGATGGCCTCGTCCACGAACACGCCCAATTCGCCAGGCTCGCGGAAGTCGATCATGGTGGTGAAGAAGGTGACGCTCTTCACCCGCTCAGCCTCGCCGCGGGCGCGCAGCCACGACAGCAGGCAAGCGCTCAGCGTGCCGCCCAGGCAGTAGCCGATCAGATTGAGCTGCCGTTCGCCGGTGGCGCGCTGCACGGCGTCCATGGCCGCCAGCGGGCCTTCCACCAGGTAGTCGGCGAAGGTCTTGTGGCGGTGGCGCTCGTCGGGATTGACCCACGAGATGACGAACACCGTCAGGCCCTGATCCACGGCCCACTTGATGAAGCTGTTCTTCTCCCGCAGATCGAGGATGTAGTACTTGTTGATCCAGGGCGGCACGATCAGCAGCGGCGCGCGGTCCACCTTGGCCGTGGCCGGCTCGAACTGCAGCAGTTGCATGAGATCGTTCTCGAACACCACCTTGCCCTGGGTGGTGGCCACGTTGCGCCCCAGCTCGAAGGCCGATTCGTCGGTCATGCGGATGGCGAGCTTGCCATCGCCGCGGTCCAGGTCCTCGAGCAGGTTCTTCAGCCCGTCGAGCAGGTTGCGGCCGCGGGTGTCGAGCGTGGTCTTGAGCACCTCGGGGTTGGTGAGAAGGAAGTTGGTGGGCGCGAGCGCGTCCACGTACTGGCGGGTGAAGAAGCGCACCTTCCGGGCGTCTTCCGGCGCCAGGTCCTGCACCGCGTCCACCGAGCGCTGGATGTGCTCCGCCGCGATCAGGTAGGACTGCTTGATGTAGTCGAAAACGAAGTTGTTCTCCCAGGCGTCGGCGCGAAAGCGATTGTCGCCGCGGGCGGGCGCGCGCACCGGATCTGCCGCGTCGCCCAGGAAGCGCGCCAGCGAGGTGTTCCACAGCCGCAACTGCTCTTCCCAGGCGCGCGCGCTGTGCTCGGCCAGCAGCGACGGGTTGGACAACAGCCGCGAGCCAAGCTCGGAGAAGGCCTTGCCGATGCCCAGCTCCTCGATGTCGCGCAGCATGTGGGTGTGGGGCTGGGTGGCCAGGAATTCCATGGCCACCTTGGCCGACTTCTCGCCGATTTCGGCGAGGGCGCGTTGCAGTTCTGCGCCGTCGGCGGCGGGCGGATCAATGGAGGGGGACGATTCGGCCATGGCGAACCTCGTGTGTGGTGGGGGTCAGGCGGCGCGGAAACGGTACACGCCGCTGGCGTCGCGCTGGCGGCTGAGCGCGCCGTGGCGCAGCAGGTGGTTGAGATGGCCAATGGCCTCGCCCATGGCGAAAAACAACTGATGGTTGTCCAGGGGGCGGCGGAACAGCACCGGCAGCACCTCGAAGGCGGTCAAGGGCGCCGCGCGGCTTGCTTCGAGCAGCTCCGCCAGGCGCTCGGCATGGTGGGCCTCCAGCGCCGCCACCCGCGCGGCGATGCCGCGAAAGGGCAGGCCGTGGGCCGGCAGCACCAGGGTGTCGTCGGGCAGCGCCGTGAAGCGGCGAATGGAGGCGAGGAACTGGCCCACCGGGTCGCCCTCCGGCTCGATCGACCACACGCTGGTGTTGGTGCTGATGCGCGGCAGCAGCATGTCGCCGGAGATCAGCACCCCCAGCGAGGCGCAGTACAGCGCCGCGTGCTCCGGGGCGTGCCCGGTGCCCACCATCACCTGCCATTGCCGCCCGTCCACGGCGAAGGTTTCGCCGTCGCACAGCCGCCGGTAGGCGCGCGGTAACGGTGAGACCGTGCGGCGATAGTGATTGCCGCGGTCGCTCACCGCTTCGAGCCGGTCGCCCAGCAGGCCGTGGGCGCGAAACAGTGCCACCAGTGCCTCGGCGTCGTAGCCGGCGGCCGCATCCCACACCGCGTGGGCGGTGAGGAATTCCCCCTGGGTGGTCCACAGCCCGATGTTCAGGCGCTGCGTCAGCCAGCCCGCCAGGCCCAGGTGATCGGGGTGGTAGTGGGTAGCGATCAGCCGCGCCGCGGGCGGCTGCCCGGCCAGCACCCTTTCCCAGGCGCCACGGGTGGTGTCGTCATTGAAGCCCGTGTCCACCAGCGTGACGCCATCGCCGTCGCGCAGCACCCACAGGTTGATGTGATCCAGCGCGAAGGGCAGCGGCATGCGCAGCCACTCCAGACCCTCGGCCACGGTGAGCGTGGCGCCGATGCGAGGTGGCTCGGGAAAGGGGAACCGCAGCGCCGCCGCAGATGCATCGGGGCGGGTGGCAACAACGGCGGAAGCGGGGGCGGGTGGGTGCATGACGGGCGGCGCCACGGGGCGGGGCCAATGCAGGTGCATGATCTATACTCGATCTTACATGGGAACCATCAACGAACCGGTGGCTCGCGAGGCGAGCGGCGCGGACACCTACACCATCACCGACCTCGCCCGCGAGTTCGGCGTTACCACGCGCACCATCCGCTTCTACGAAGACCACGGACTGCTCAGCCCGGCGCGGGCCGGCCGCAACCGGGTGTACGACAAGCGCGATCTGGTGCGCCTCAAGCTCACCCTGCGCGGCAAGCGCCTCGGACTGGCTTTGTCGGAAATCCGCGAGCTGCTCGATGTGTACGACGCGGCCCACGACGAGAGCGCCCAGCTCGAGCAGTTCCTCGCCGTGCTGCACAAGCGCCGCGAGGCCCTGGAGCAGCAGCGCGAGGACATCGAGGCCACGCTCGAGGAAATCCGCTCCTTCGAACTGCAATGCCGCCGCATGCTGGAAGGCGCTGCCAGGCGCACGGCGCCGGGCGCCAAGCCCTCCGCGCCCCGCAAGGGCGGGCGCGGACTTAATTGACGTTAACGTAAACGGCACCTAAACTGCAAGTCGTCGTCTAGCTTCCCGGCCCCGCCGCCCAGGCGCGGTGCCCCCCCCAGGAGAGTTCCATGGATCGCGCCGCTCCCGCCGCCCTGCGCAGCCTTCCCATGCTGCGTTTCGACCACGGCGAAACCATCCACATGCTGCGCGAATCCGTGGCGGCCTTCGCCGCCGCGGAAATCGCTCCGCGCGCCGGCGCCATCGACGCCTCCAACGAGTTCCCCATGGACCTGTGGCGCAAGTTCGGCGATCTCGGCTTGCTGGGCATCACCGTGGAGGAAGAGCTGGGCGGCGCCGGCATGGGCTACCTGGCCCACATGGTGGCCATGGAGGAAATCTCCCGCGCTTCGGCCTCGGTGGGGCTGTCCTACGGAGCCCACTCCAACCTGTGCGTCAATCAGATACGCCGCAACGGCAGCCCCGACCAGAAGCGCCGCTACCTGCCCAAGCTCATCAGCGGCGAACACGTGGGAGCGCTCGCCATGAGCGAGCCGGGTGCGGGCTCCGACGTGGTGAGCATGCGCCTGCGGGCCGAGAAGCGCGGTGATCGCTATGTGCTCAACGGCAACAAGATGTGGATCACCAACGGCCCCGACGCCCATACGCTGGTGGTATACGCCAAGACCGACCCCGCCGCCGGCCCCAAGGGCATCACCGCCTTCCTGATCGAGAAGGGTTTCGCCGGCTTCTCCACCGCCCAGAAGCTCGACAAGCTCGGCATGCGCGGCTCCAACACCTGCGAGCTGGTGTTTCGCGATTGCGAAGTGCCGCAAGAAAACGTGCTCGGCGCCGAGGGCGGAGGTGTGCGGGTGCTCATGAGCGGCCTCGACTACGAGCGCGCCGTGCTGGCGGCCGGCTGCCTCGGCCTGATGCAGGCCTGCCTGGACGTGGTGTTGCCCTACGTGCACGACCGCAAGCAGTTCGGCCAGCCCATCGGCGAGTTCCAGCTCATGCAAGGCAAGCTCGCCGACATGTACACCACCCTGTCGGCCTGCCGCGCCTACGTCTATGCGGTGGGCCAGGCCCTCGACCGCGGCGAGACCACCCGCAAGGACGCCGCCGGCGCCATCCTGTACGCCGCCGAAAAGGCCACCTGGATGGCGGGCGAGGCCATCCAGTGCCTGGGCGGCAACGGTTACATCAACGAATACCCCACCGGGCGGCTGTGGCGCGACGCCAAGCTCTACGAGATCGGCGCAGGCACTTCCGAGATCCGGCGCTGGTTGATCGGCCGGGAGTTGTTCGCCGAGACCGCCTGAGCACGGGCGCCGCTCCGGCGCGCCCTCGCGGGCAGCCAGGGGGCGGCGGACCTGATCGGCGGCCCCACCGGCGGTTCCCCATGACCCTTCCGAGCGCCACTGCGGCCCGCGCCTCCGCCGCCTCGCGGGTTCGCTATCCCTATGCCCAGGAGCTGGCGGGCGCCATGGCGCGCGCGCTGCTGGAGGGCTTCGACAAGCACTACCGCATCTTCCGCCAGATGAGCCGCGAGGCCCTCGACCGCTTCGAGCGCGCCGACTGGCCTGCCGTGCAGCGTGCCCACGCCGAGCGCATCGCCCTGTACGACGAGCGCGTGCGCGAGGCCGCCGAGCGGCTGCGGGCCGAATTCGACACCGGCCACCTGCCCGAGACCCTGTGGCAGGACATCAAGCTGCAATACGTGAGCCTGCTCACCAACCATCGCCAGCCCGAGCTGGCCGAGACCTTCTTCAACTCGGTGAGTTGCCGGCTGCTCAACCGCACCTATTTCAACAACGACTGCATCTTCGTGCGGCCGGCCGTGTCCACCGAGTACCTGGAGGGCGATCCGCCGGCCTACCGCAGCTATTACCCGCTGCGCGACGGATTGCGTGCCGTGCTGGCCCAGATTCGCCGCGACACCGGCCTGTCGCTGCCCTTCCGCCGCTGGCGGCGCGACGGCCGCTGGCTGCTGCGCGCCCTGCGCGAAGCGCTGCCGCGGCCGTTGCAGCTCGAGCCCAACCACCAGATCCAGGTGCTGTCCTCGCTGTTCTTCCGCAACAAGCGCTGCTACCTGATCGGGCGGGTGGTGAACGGCCACCATGAGAAGCCCTTCGCCGTGCCCATCGTGCACGACGGCGGCGGCGGCCTCACGCTGGATGCCTGCCTGCTGGACTCGCGCGAGATCGCGCCGCTGTTCGCCTTCTCGCGCGCCTACCTCATGGCCGACATGGACGCACCGGCCGCCTGGGTGGATTTCCTCGCCGCGCTGCTGCCCGGCAAACCCAAGGCCGAGCTGTACACCGCGCTGGGGTTGCAGAAGCACGGCAAGACGCTGTTCTTCCGCGACTTCCTCCACCACCTCGCGCACTCCACCGACGAATTCGTGCTGGCACCGGGCATCAAGGGCCTGGTGATGATCGTTTTCACCCTGCCGTCCTATCCCTACGTCTTCAAGGTGATCCGCGACCGCATCTCGCCCACCAAGGACGTGACCCACGAGACCGTGCGCGAGAAGTACATGCTGGTGAAGCGCCACGATCGTATCGGCC
>JBIIUM010000302.1:0-3109 GCA_044339985.1 Burkholderiales bacterium
CGCGCCAGCGCGCCCGATCCGCGCGGACCGCGCATCGAGCTCAAGGGCGTCACCGAGCACAACCTCAAGAACGTGGACGTGTCCATCCCGCTGCGCCGGCTGGTGTGCGTCACCGGCGTGTCGGGTTCGGGCAAGTCCACCCTCATCCAGGATGTGCTGCACCCGGCGCTGCTCAAGGCCAAGGGCAAGCCCACGGAGATGCCCGGCGCGCACCGCGCGCTGCTGGGCGCCCAGCTCCTGGCCGAGGTGGTGTTCGTGGACCAGACGCCCATCGGCAAGACCACCCGCTCCAACCCCGCCAGCTACGTGGGCGCCTTCGATGCCATCCGCCGGCTGTTCGCCGCCGCGCCGGAATCGGCCCAGCGCGGCTACACCGCGGGCACCTTCAGCTTCAACTCGGGCGACGGCCGCTGCCCGGCTTGCGGGGGCAACGGCTTCGAGCACGTGGAGATGCAGTTCCTCTCCGACGTGTACCTGCGCTGCCCCGACTGCGACGGCAAGCGCTACCGCCCCGAGGTGCTGGAGGTGACGGTGGACGGGCGCTCCATCGCCGACGTGCTGGAGCTCACCGTGGCCGAGGCGGTGAAGGTGTTCGCCGCCGATCGTGAGACCGTGGCGCGCCTCAAGCCCCTGGCCGACGTGGGCCTCGAATACCTGCGCCTGGGCCAGCCCGTGCCCACGCTCTCCGGCGGCGAGGCCCAGCGCCTCAAGCTCGCCGGCCACCTGGCCGAGGCGGCGCTGGGCAAGTCGCAGCGCACCCTGTTCCTGTTCGACGAGCCCACCACCGGTCTGCACTTCGAGGACATCGCCAAGCTGCTGCGGGCCTTTCGCCGCCTGCTCGACGCCGGCCACTCGCTGCTGGTGATCGAGCACAACCTCGATGTGATCGGCGCCGCCGACTGGATCGTGGACCTGGGGCCCGAGGGCGGCGACGCTGGCGGCCAGGTGGTGTGCGAGGGCACGCCAGCCCAGGTGATGGCCCATCCGTCGTCGCACACGGGCCGCGCGCTGCGCGACTACCAGGCCGCGCTGGGCAAGCCGCTCGCGGCCACGGAGCAGCGCCCCGCGTATCGCCGCGTGGAGGTACCGCGCGCCATCCGCATCAGCCACGCCCGCGAGCACAACCTGCGCGATGTGAGCCTGGACATCCCGCGCGAGGGCTTCACCGTGATCACCGGCGTGTCGGGCTCGGGCAAGTCCACGCTGGCCTTCGACATCGTCTTCGGCGAAGGGCAGCGGCGCTACCTGGAATCGCTCAACGCCTACGCGCGCCAGTTCGTGCAGCCCTCCTCGCGCCCCGACGTGGACGCCATCTCCGGCATCCCGCCCACGGTGGCCATCGAGCAGCGCACCAGCCGCGGCGGCCGCAAGAGCACCGTGGCCACGCTCACCGAGGTCTACCACTTCCTGCGCCTGCTGTTCATGAAGCTGGGCACCCAGCATTGCCCCCACGATGGCACGCCCATCGAGCCGCAGAGCGTGGACAGCATCGTGGCGCGGCTGATGCGCGACTACCGCGGCGTGCACGTGGGCGTGCTCGCGCCGCTGGTGGTGGCGCGCAAGGGTTTCTACACCGATCTGGCGAAGTGGGCCTCGGCCAAGGGTTTTGCCTTCCTGCGGGTGGACGGCGAGTTCCTGCCCACCGCCAAGTGGCCGCGGCTGGACCGCTTCAAGGAGCACACCCTGGAGTTGCCGGTGGCCGACCTGGTGATCGCGCCGGAGAACGAGGTGCGCCTGCGCGAGGCGCTGGACACGGCGCTGGAACACGGCAAGGGCGTGGTGCACGTGATGGCGCCGCTGGACGGCCTGATGGAGGGCCGCGCCATGGTGGCGATGCGCGTGTTCTCCACCAAGCGCGCCTGTCCCGCCTGCGGCACCAGCTACCCGGAACTGGATCCGCGGCTGTTCTCCTTCAACTCCAGGCACGGCTGGTGCGACACCTGCTACGGCACCGGACTGAAGATCGCCGGCTTCGACGCCGAGCAGACCGGCGAGGAAATCTGGTGGAACGAGTGGTTCGAGGGCGACGCCCAGCCCTGCCCCGCCTGCGAGGGCAAGCGCCTTAACCCGGTGGCGCGCAACGTGCGCTTCCGCCACCGCTCCATCGCCGACGTCACCGCGCTGCCGGTGGGCGAGTTGCGCACTCTGGTGCAGGATCTGCGACTGGAGGGGCGCGAACTGGAGATCGCCCGGGACATCGTGGCCGAGCTGGGCAGCCGGCTGGGCTTCCTCGAGGACGTGGGCCTGGGCTATCTGGCGCTGGACCGCTCCGCGCCCACCCTCTCGGGCGGCGAGGCGCAGCGCATCCGCCTGGCCGCCCAGCTGGGTTCCAACCTGCAGGGCGTGTGCTACATCCTGGACGAGCCCACCATCGGCCTGCACCCACGGGACAACCGCATCCTGCTCGACACCCTGGACAAGCTCGAAGCCAAGGGCAACACCCTGCTGGTGGTGGAGCACGACGAGGACACCATCCGCCGCGCCGACCACGTGATCGACCTGGGGCCCGGCGCGGGCACCCGTGGCGGCCGCGTGGTGGCCGAAGGCAACGCCGAGGCCCTCATGGCCGCGCCCGAGTCGCTCACCGGGCGCTTCCTGCGCGAGCCGCTGCGGCATCCGCTGCAGCCGCGGCGGCCCGTGGCGAAGGACACGCCCTCGGTGGAAGTGCTGGGCGCGAGCCTGCACAACCTCAAGGACGTGGACGTGCGCATCCCGCTGGGGCGGCTCACCGTGGTGACGGGCGTGTCCGGTTCCGGCAAGTCCACCCTCGCCCGCGACGTGCTGCTGGCGAATCTCGTGCACATCGTCTCGGAGGGCCGCCGCAAACGCGGGCCGGGAAGCTTCCTCGGCTGCCGCGAGGTGCGCGGCGCGGAGGGTATCGGCCGCGTGCTGGAGGTGGACCAGACCCCCATCGGCAAGACGCCGCGCTCCTGCCCCGCCACCTACGTGGGCTTCTGGGACCACATTCGCCGCCTGTTTGCGGGCAGCACCGAGGCGCGCATGCGCGGCTTCGAGGCCGGGCGCTTCAGCTTCAACACCGCCGGCGGCCGCTGCGAAGAATGCGAGGGCCAGGGCATCCGCAAGATCGAGATGAGCTTCCTGCCCGACG
>JBIIUM010000303.1:0-3105 GCA_044339985.1 Burkholderiales bacterium
TCCACGCCATCAACTTCGTGTGCCACGGCGCCCTGGGCGGCGGCGTGTCGCGCAGCCTGTGCCTGGACAACTACGGCAAGGCCCTGTCGGCGGCGATACTGGGCTTCGAGGTGGAGGTGCCGGGGGGCATGGTGGGGGAGTTAAAGAACTTCCCGGGCGCCTGACCCACGGCGTCGTGAACGCGGAAACGCCCCCGGACCTGCCCGCCGCTGCCGGGGCTTTCGACCCCGAGGCAGCGGTGGAGTGGATGGTGCGGGCCTTCTACCGCAACGGCCTGGCCGACCCCGTGCTGGGCCCGATTTTTCGGGGCGCCATCCACGACTGGGAGCCCCACATCCGGCAGGTGACGGATTTCTGGTTGCACTCCCTCTACGGCACCGGGCGTTATCGGGGAAACGCCTTCGCGCCGCACATGAAGCTGCGCTTCGAGCCCGAGGCGTTTGAACACTGGCTGGCGGCCTTCGAGGCGGCGGCCACCGAAGCGCTGCCGCTGGAGGATGCGCGCAAGGCGATCGCCCTTGCGCGGCATATGGCGGGAAGCTATCGGGCGGGGTTGCTTCCGTTTACGGGGGCGGATGGGAGAACACCTGCGGCAGCAAGGCGCGCATGAGCTTCTCCGGAGCGACTGAGGCTCGCCCTCCCAGTGCGTAAATCGCGTTGAACTGATCGCTGGTCTGATCCAGCGCCGCTTCGACCACGCCCTGCACACTGCGAATCGGGTAATCCGCCGAAACAAAGCCGTCCAGCCGCACCACAACGACCACGCGCTCCTGCATCGCGTCTGTACCACCCAGCGCGCTCACCCTGAGGTCTGGGCCATGACAATTGCGGAGACAGCAAACCATGTCGAACGTGCACCGCCAGAGCGTCGAGTTTCAACAGCCTGCCGGCCAGGCACAGACATGGTTGACGGTGTCGACGCGCGGCGCACTGTCCGGCCGCAGGGCCTTGTACGGCGCTTCCCTGGTGATGGTCGAGCAACGCACCGCTTCAGGTCATGCCCGACCACCTGCGTCGCGGCCTGACCACTGTTGCCGCCCGCGGGTCAGTGCGACGGTGCGCCATCCACCATGGCGGAGATGATTCGCTCCAGTGCATGGCTGACACAGGCCTTGTCGTGCATGGCCGAGTGCGGCTGAAGGTCGGCCATGGCCCCGGCCTGCGGCTGATCGGGCAGCGGATTGGCCGTTTCGCCGTAGGCGGCAAGCTGCCTCAGGAAGCGGCCGAACATGTCGTTGCTGCGCGGCTCTGCCAGCGCCCCCTGGGCGCCCGCAACGGGCTTGTGGGCCAGGCGGAACACGGTCTCGCCTTCCTTGATGGTTTCCGTCACCTTCAATTGTCCCAGCGTCGTGGCTGGCACCTTCGTCGGGTCCTTGGACAGGATGACGAAGTCCGCCAGCTTGCCGACCTCGATGGAGCCCTTGGCATCTTCTTCGAAGTGCTGGTAGGCGGGCCAGACCGTCATGGCCTTCAGCGCCGTCATCACATCCACCCGCTGCCAGGGCCCGATCACGCGGCCGGTGCCGCGCGCGCGGCGGGTTACCGTGGCATCAAGCACGCGCATGGAGTCGGGAAACGCCACCGGCGCATCGTGATGCGTGGTGAAGATCATCCCTCGCTTGCGAACCCAGCCGGTGGGAGAGATGTTCTGCCCTGCCTCGGGGCCCATGGTCTGGTTGACGTGCCACTCGCCCCAGTAGAACGTGTGCATGGGAAACAGCGACGGGATCACCTGTAGCCGCTTGAAGGCATCGATCTGGTCCTCGCGCGCGAACTGGCCATGGATCAGGACGTGGCGCCGGTCCTGGTCGCCGCCGTGTTTCAACCGCGCCACGGTCAAGCCGGCAATCAGCGCGTCCATCGCCGCTTCACCGTTGGCGTGGGTCAGCACCTGCACGTTGTTTTCGAAACCCCACGTCATCAGGCTGACCACGTCCTCGGGCATGGTGGACGGGTAGCCGCTGTAGCCCGGCGGATAGTTGCCCACGGGCTTGTAGTAAGGCCGGTCACGCCAGGCGGTGAAGGCCTGCGGCGAGCCGTCGATGACGATCTTGCCCCCGCCCACCCGGAAGCGATTCTTGTAGTCGCGGCTGGCGTTCTCCTTGACAAAGTCCCGGTCCAGAACCAGCACGGGGTAAGACACCACGTCGATCTTGAGTTCGCCGGCGGCGGCCACCTGGCGCATGACCGCGACGCTGCTCGGCGTTGATGCGCCGTCCTGCGCGGTGGTGTAGCCGAAGCGCGCCCACAGGTCAGCGCCGGCCTTGAAGAAGGCCCTGACCCCGTCCGGCCCAATCTGACCCATCAGCTTCAGTGCCGCGGCCTGGAAGGCCGTCTCCTCCAGCACCCCGTCGGGCTCCTTGCCGCCTGCCTTGCGCCGGATCACGCCGCCCGCCGGGTCTGGCGTTTCCGCCGTGATGCCGAGAACTTCGAGCGCCTTCGAATTCACCGTTGCCAGATGCCCCGATTGATGCACCAGCAGCATCGGGATGTGGCGCGATACCGAGTCGAGCTCCTCGCGTGTGGGGTGGCGGCGCTCGGCGAGGGTGGAGTTGTCGTAGCCGAAACCCACGATCAGGTTGATCTTGTTCACGGCGGCGTCGTTCGCCGCAACCCACTCGCGCACGGACTGCAACAGACCGGGAATGTCCTTCACATTGCCGTCGGGCGGCGCCAGGAGGTTTGCCGACAGCGCCTGCATGCCGCCGCCGAGCACATGGCCGTGCGGATCAACGAAGCCGGGCAACAGCGCACGCCCCTTCAGATCGATCATGGTGGTGGAAGGGCCACGCAGCGTCAGGACATCGGCCCGCTTGCCCACCGCGACGATGCGTCCGCCGCGCTCTGCAACCGCCTCGGCGCGGGGCATCTTGTCGTTGATCGTGATGACCGGGCCGCCTGTCCAGATTCGATCCGCCGGCTGCGCGCCAACCAGTCCCGTCAGCGTGAGAGAGGTGAGCGCAGCGGCCCAGCGCGTCAGTCGAGATTGATTCATGTCTTCCCCATGGATGCGCTGACGGCCGAGGGCCGTCGACCGTGCACTCTAAGTGTTCACGCCCGTCTTTTCCACCTGTCTGAAAGGACCCATGTGCTTAGCTGTCAACG
>JBIIUM010000304.1:0-3101 GCA_044339985.1 Burkholderiales bacterium
CATCACCTCACCCGGTGCGATCCAATCGGTGGAGTAGTTGACAAAGGCGCCCACGGTGCGGTCTCGACCGACAATAGGGGCGATGACGGTCTCGCAAAGGCCGTTCTGCATCGAAAGCACATAACCGTCCTGGGAGAGGTGCGGCAGAAGGGTACGGGTTGCGAGGTCAGTATGCTGTGCCTTCACGGCTAGCAAGATTCGATCCCACACACCCTCGACGCTTGAAGGGGTGTAGGCAGGCGCCACGACAGTGAACTGATCCACGGGCCCCGTGATCCGCAAACCGTGGCCGCGTATCGCCTTCACATGGTCCTCAGACAAGTCGACAAAGGTGATGTCATGCCCCGCGCGCTTCAGAAACGCGCCAGCAGTGCCGCCAATCGCACCAGCGCCCCAGACCAGGATGCGTGCCACCTCACCAATGCTCCATCTGCGCGCGGGTTTCCTCAACCGCGACTTTCCAGATAGCCAGCATTTCCTCATCGGGTCGCTGGGTACGCCCGCCAAAGTTCCCGTCCTCCAAAAGGGTGCGGGCCTCAAACGGCGCAAGCGTGCGAAGTTTGTCGGTGTCCACCATCTCCTTGGTCCCCTCGGCCAGCGTGCCCGGCAGGCGGGTCCAGGGGAAATTCTCCATCCAACTGCCGTGGCTCGCCACGCGATCGGTGGCCTGGCACTGGGCCATGGTGCGCTGCGCGTTCCACCAGTTATGGAAGCGGACCCTACAGTCGGGGTTGTCCATCATCCATTCCTGCGCAAGCGCGCCTGCTGGGGCGTTGCCGCCATGGCCGTTCACAACGAGGATCCGGCGAAAGCCGCTGCGCTTCATGCTGTCGAGAAGATCACCCACCACTGCGCAGAGTGTATTCACCCTTAGCGTCATGCTGCCTGGGAAGGCCTGGAAATAGGGAGCCAACCCAAAAGGCATCGCCGGGAAAACAGGAACACCCAGAGGTTCTGCCGCTTCAACCGCCACTTGCTCGGCCAGAATGGCATCCGTGCAAAGCGAAAGACCAGCGTGCTGCTCCACGCTGCCGATCGGGAGTACGCCACGGTCATCATGCCGTAGCCAGTCCTCCACCATCCGCCAATCCATCTGCGCAATGCGCATTTCTTCCCCCACGCCAAAAGGCTGAGGCTATACGCTGCCACAGATCGAAGGCACGTCAACCAGCTATGGCAAGTCGCTGATCCTTACTGGTTGGCCGAGGCGACCCGATCGCAGTTCAGTCGGTTCGCCATCAGGCAATCCTCCACGCGGGTGGTGTGAGACAGCCGCTGCACAAGGTAGACGCTGGCGACCAAAACGGCGAGCGTCACCGCGAGCCCGGCCAAACTCAGCGTCTGGCGTTGGGCAGCATCTGTGGTGCGGGCCTCTCTCTCAAAACGCTGACTATCGAACATTGCGCCTGACGTGACCCCCTGAAACTCCTCCACGGTTGAGTAGAGTCCGCCCGATGAAAGGGACGGACAGATGAAGCGTTCGAGGTTCACGGAAGAGCAGGTCATCGGGATCCTGCGGGAGCAGGAGGCCGGCGCGGCCACGGCGGATGTGTGCCGCCGGCACGGCGTCAGCTCAGCGACCTTCTACAAGTGGAAGGCCAAGTATGGCGGGCTGGAGGTTTCCGAGGCGAAGCGGCTGAAGGCGTTGGAGGACGAGAACGGTCGGCTGAAGCGGATGCTGGCCGACGCGATGCTCGACAACGCGGCGCTGAAGGATCTTCTGGGAAAAAAGTGGTGACGCCGGCCGCGAGCCGCCAGGCGGCGGCGTATCTGCGGTCGGCGCACGGGATGAGCGAACGACGGGCCTGCCGGGTCATGGGCTTTGACCGTGCAAGCATCCGGTATCGGCCCACACGCCCTGACGACAGGGTGCTGCGCGAACGGTTGAAGGCCTTGGCGCAGGAGCGGCGTCGGTTCGGCTATCGGCGGCTGCATGTGCTGCTGCGCCGCGAGGGGTATGTGGTGAACCGCAAGCGCATCCAGCGGCTGTATCGAGAGGAGAAGCTGATGGTGCGCCGGCGTGGTGGCCGCAAGCGGGCGCTGGGGCTGCGGCGTCCCATCGAGGTGCCGCGGGGGCCCAACCAACGGTGGTCGCTGGACTTCGTATCCGACCAGCTCACCGATGGGCGACGCTTCCGCATCCTGGCGGTAGTCGACGACTTCACGCGCGAATGCCTCGCCCTGCTGGCCGACACCTCGCTCTCGGGGCTGCGCGTCGCGCGGGTGCTGGACAACCTGGTGCAGCATCATGGGCGTCCTGCGGTGGTGGTGAGCGACAACGGCACGGAGCTGACCTCGAACGCCATCCTCACCTGGGC
Source organism: Burkholderiales bacterium (assembly GCA_044339985.1). Classification (GTDB taxonomy): domain Bacteria; phylum Pseudomonadota; class Gammaproteobacteria; order Burkholderiales. Next base: position 2,319 of record JBIIUM010000304.1, read on the forward strand.
GGACCAGCACCGGGTGGGGTGGCACTACATCGCACCGGGCAAGCCGCAGCAGAATGCTTATGTCGAGAGCTTCAATGGCCGCATGCGTGACGAACTGCTCAACGAGACGTTGTTCCGCTCACTGCCGCACGCCCGCGAGGTGCTGGAGCATTGGCGGCGGGACTACAATGAACAAAGACCGCACTCGAAGCTCGGCTGGATGACGCCCCGGGACTACGCCCTCGCCCTCCTGGGAGAGGCCGGCCGGGGCGCTGCGCTACGCCAGGGCTCCGCGCCCCGGCCTCTTGGCAACCATCAAACCCAAGGTTCAAATCACCCGCGGACTCTACCCATCGCCGGATGAAAGATGGGGGTCACGTCAACTGTGATGGCCATCTCGCGCACCCAACCGGCGACACTCCCAATCGCCAGGTCGCCATTTCTTCCACCTCATCTGCGCGAGGTCTGCGACATCCTCGCCCTCGGCATGCTGAGGATGCGTGCCACCCGCCTCGCTCACGCAGCGACCCAGACACCCGGGGTTGACGGAGAAAGTTCGCTACACTTCCAGCCCCGCCAGAGCGGTCATGCAACTCCCCAACTCGGGAGACCGCGATGACCGACACTACGACAACCACCACCATCCCGCGTACTGATCGCGATGCGGTTCTGCGGCGGCTAGAGCGGTAGCCGATCAGTCTGGATCATACCCCGCTGCGGCGAAGTAGTTGGCGCACTCTGTGGGTGTGAAGGTGTCGATGATCCGCCCGATGGCGGACCAGAGGCCTTCGACGGTGCGCTCGC
>JBIIUM010000305.1:0-3099 GCA_044339985.1 Burkholderiales bacterium
AGCGTGAATGTTCGAATGCCTCATGATCCTGCTCCGTTTCCCGCCACCAGCACCTGCCGCTGCGACAGCGGCAGATACGTGAACACCACCCGCCCCTCGCCGGTCTCCTCCACGCGGTACTCGCCGTCGATGACATCCCCCGGCTTCACCGCATAACCCTTGTCCTGTCGCTCCAGGAACACCGTGAGCTGCTCGTCCTGTTCGCCCAGCATCCCCAGATAGCGAAACGGCAGCGGCGGCGCCTGGGGGGGCGGGGCGATGACCGCCGCAACGGCCGCCTGTTGCGCGGCCGTAGGCTTCGGCGCTGGCGGCTCCCAGTTGCGCGGCGCGAACGCGTCGTTCGCGGCGCGCTCGACCCGCCGACGCAGCCCGCGCGGGTCGCGCAACGCAGGCGTGATCGGTGCGCGCTCCGCCCGCGGCGGGTCGCGCTCCGAGCGCCGCTCCGCCGCGCCCGGCGCCGACGCGTCGGCGGAGGCGGGCGCGGCGCCCGCCCAGGTGGGCCCCGGCACGCTGTCCACCCCGCGCAACATGGCCAGGGTCAGGCCCAGGCAACCGAACACCAGCGCCTTGCGAAGCCGCGGGTCCGGGCTCATGGCCGCGCCCCCGCCTCTCCAGCGAACCCTGGGCCCCGATCCTGCCCAGGACGGGAGCCCCCGGTGCCGTCCGCCTCGCCGGGATGGCCACCGCGCTGCCCCGTGCCATGACCCGCGCCCAGCCAAAGCACAAAGTCGAGTTTCGCCTCCACCTGGGCCACGCCCACGGCCTCTCGCCGCAGCACCACGTTCTCGAGGCCCGCGGCGGGCACCTGCTCGAGCGCCTCCGACACGAAGCTGCGCAGCTGCGGCCACGTCCCCTTCATGGGCAGGCTTATCTCGTACCGCCACAGCGGCTGCTCGCCGCGCGGCGGCACCAGGGTGTAGTTGCCGCGTTCAAGGGCGAGCCTGTTCCTGGCCGCCGCGGAGTGCAGCACGGCCAGCCAGTCGGGCAGCGTGGCCACTGCCGGGAAGAACTCGTGGAAGGTGGCCAGCTGGGCCGCGCGGGTGGAGGGGAGCGCCGCCGCAGCCGCGGAGCCGGTCTCGCCCGCGGAGTGCAGGCGGGCGCGAAGCTCGGCCACTTCGGCTCGACGCTGCCGCGCGCGCCCTTCGTCCGGACTCCACGCGCCAAGCCACAGCACCGCCGCCGCTGCCAGCAGCGCGAGGCCTGCAAGGCCCGGCCAGCCAAGCCGGGAGAATTCGCGCCGTACACGCCAGCGCAACCACGCCAACCTCGCCCGCGCCCCGGCCGCGCGCCCTCCTGGAAACCGCGTCGCGGTGCCCCCCGGTGCGGGCGCCGCGAACCGCTCCACGACCGCGCGCATCAAGGCAGCCATGACGCCTGCACCTCGAAGGCGATCGGCCGGCGAGGCTGGTTCACGCGTACCTCGTGGCGGGTGAGGTGGGCATCCTTCAGCCCCGGCGAGGCCTCCAGTCGGGCGATGAAGGTGAGCAAGGCGCCGAGGTCGCGCGCCTCGCCGGTCAGGACCACCCGGCGGTTCTTGGGGTCGGGCTGGGCGGCGAGCAGCGCCACGTTCGGCGAGACTGCCGCCTCCACATCGCGAAACAGCGCGTCCCAGGGCGCCGCGAGCTGCTCGATCACGTCATTGGCCGCGCGCAACGCCCGAGCCACGTCCTCGCTGGGCGCCTCCTCGGGTACGAAGCTCGGCAACGACCGACGGGCAAGCCGCTGCGTGTCCTCCAGCTTCTGTTCCCAGCGGGCGGCCTCCTCGCGTGCCCGCTCGGCGCCATGGAGCGTCACTGCCACGGCCAACACTCCCACGGCCAGCAGCACCAGGGCGGCCGCGCCGCGCCCGCCAGAGGGGCGCGCGAACTCCATGCGCAGGGCCGCCATGCTCACGACTGGACCTGCCGGGAAACCGCTGTGCCGCTGCCGTCGGCGGGCAGGGCCGTGAAAGGCGCGTCGGGCTCGCTGAGAATGTGCACACGCCAGCCAGCCAGCTCGGCAGGCATGGCGCGCCGCCCGGCAGCGAAGGCCACGTGCAGCATGCCCGGTGACGCCACGGCGCCGCGGGCGAGCGCCGCCGCCAGTTCGCCGGCGAGCGCGACCGCCGGGTCGCCATGGAAGCGCGGCGAGGCGATGGCCTGCCAGGCGCCATCCTGGAACACGCCCAGCGTGCAGCGTCCGGGCTCCACCCAAGCCAGCGCGCCCACGCCGGGCCCGATCCGCTTGCGATGCCGGTCGAAAGCCACTGCGAACCCTGCGTTCAAGGATGCGAGCCAAGCGCCCGCGCCCTTGAGCACGGTTTCGATGGCCCCGGGCAGCGACGCGTCCAGGGCGCAGGCCGGCACGGCACCACCCGCGCGCGGGGCCGAAAGGCGCACGATCCAATCGCGGACGCGCTCGCCGTGCACGGCCTCGAACTCCAAGCGCGCGTAGCTCTCCAGCTCGGCATCGAGCGTGAGGGATTCGCTGAAGGGAACCAGCAGCCATCGCGTCCAATGGTCGGACACGCTCGCCCACGCCGGTGCGCCCCCCAGACGGGGTTCGCTGCGCAGCGCCTCGGATACGGCAGCCAAGGCCGCGCGCCACGGCTGCGTGCCGGGAACGCCGCTTCCCTGCGCCACCGCGTGGCGCACGGCGCCCACGATTCCCGGCCGCAGCCCGCCCGACAGGCGCACCAGCTCCACCGCGTCGGGCGCGAGCCGCACGCGCAACTGGCCGCGTGCGATGGCGGCCAGACCGGCCTCAGGAAACCAGCGTGACACGGTTGATCTCCATGAGCGTCGTCTCGCCGCGCTTCACCAGCTCCAGGGCGGATTCGCGCAGGAAGCGCGTGCCGCCGCGCCGCGCCGCATCCTTGATGCGCCGGATGGGCTCACGCGCGGTGATCAGCTCGCGCAGCTCATCAGTGAGCACAAGCATCTCCGCAATGGCCTTGCGCCCCCGGTAGCCCGAGCCGCGGCAGTGACCGCAGCCCCTGCCAGCCCGGAAGTTCCAGCCCGCCACCTGCTCGCGCGTGAGCGCGGAATCCGCCAGCAGCGCCTCGTCGGGCGCATCCTCGGCCGTGCAGTGGCTGCAGTTCACCCGCACCAGACGCTGCGC
>JBIIUM010000306.1:0-3088 GCA_044339985.1 Burkholderiales bacterium
GCGCTGCGAGGGGCTGGGCAGCGTGAGCTTTTTCGACCCCAAGCGGGTGGTGGCTTTTCCAGGCCTGTCCCTGGCGGCCGGCGCGGTGAAGGGCTGGGACCGGCGCAACCAGTTCTACTACCAGATGTTGGCTAGCCTCGCGGAGCATTTCCGCTTCGACCTGGAGACACCCTTCGAGCGTCTGTCGGCCGCCGCGCGCGACCTGCTGCTGTACGGCTCGGGCCGCGAGAAGGTGCGCTTTGCCTACCCCGGGGAACGGGGCCGGCGCCTGATGCGCGAACATCCCTTCGAGGGCATCATCCCCAACCTGGAGCGGCGCTGGCGCGAGACCGACTCGGCGGTGGTGCGCGAGGAACTGGGCGCCTACCGCACCACCGCACCCTGCCCCGAATGCCAGGGCACGCGCCTGCGCCGCGAGGCGCGCCACGTGTACGTGGGTGGGCGCTCCATCCACGAGCTGGGCGCCATGCCGCTGCGCGGGGCGGCGGCCTTTTTCCAGGCGCTGCCGGTGCAGGGGGCGCGCTTCGCGGTGTCCGAGCGCATCGTGCGGGAAATCTCGGCGCGCCTGGAGTTTTTGGTGGATGTGGGGCTGGATTACCTGTGCCTGGACCGCGGCGCGGATACCCTGTCCGGCGGCGAGTCGCAACGCATCCGGCTGGCGAGCCAGATCGGCTCCGGCCTGACCGGCGTGCTGTACGTGCTCGACGAACCCTCCATCGGCTTGCACCAGCGCGACAACAATCGTCTGCTGGCCACCCTGGAGCGCCTGCGCGACCTGGGTAATTCGGTGATCGTGGTGGAACACGACCGCGACGCCATCGAACTGGCGGACCACGTGGTGGACATGGGTCCAGGCGCTGGCGAGCACGGCGGCCAGGTGGTGGCCCAGGGCACACCCGCCGAGGTGGCGGCCAGCCCGCTCTCCCTCACCGGGCAGTACCTCTGCGGGCGGCGCGCCGTGGCCGTGCCCGCGCTGCGCCACCCGCCCCAGCAAGAGCGCTGGCTGCGTCTGTGCGGCGCCCGCGGCAACAACCTGCGCGGCGTGGACCTGCACCTGCCGGTGGGGCTGTTCACCTGCGTCACCGGGGTGTCCGGGTCGGGCAAGTCCACCCTGGTGAACGACACGCTGGGGCGGGCCATGGCACGCGCCCTGCACGGCGCCGCCGATGAAGCCGCGCCCTTCGAGGCCCTGGAGGGTGCCGAGCTGTTCGACAAGCTGGTGGTGGTGGACCAAAGCCCCATCGGCCGCACGCCGCGCTCCAACCCGGCCACCTACACCGGCCTGTTCACGCCCATCCGCGAGCTGTTTGCCGGGGTGCCGCTGGCGCGCGAGCGCGGCTACGGCCCGGGACGGTTTTCCTTCAACGTCAAGGGCGGCCGCTGCGAGGCCTGCCAGGGCGACGGGGCGCTGCGGGTGGAGATGCACTTCCTCCCCGACGTGTACGTGCCCTGCGACGTGTGCCATGGACGGCGCTACAACCGCGAGACCCTCGAGGTGCTCTACAAGGGCCACAGCGTGCACGATGTGCTGGCGCTCACGGTGGAGCAGGCGCGCGAGCTGTTCGCTCCGGTGCCGGCCATCGCGCGCAAGCTCGACACGCTCCTGGAAGTGGGGCTGGGGTATGTGACCCTCGGGCAGAGCGCCACCACGCTGTCGGGCGGCGAGGCGCAGCGCGTCAAGCTGTCGCTGGAGCTGTCGCGGCGCGACACCGGCCGCACGCTCTACATCCTGGACGAGCCCACCACGGGCTTGCACTTCCACGACGTGGAACTGCTGCTGGGCGTGCTGCACCGGCTGCGCGACCACGGCAACACGGTGGTGGTGATAGAGCACAACCTCGACGTCATCAAGACCGCCGACTGGCTGGTGGACCTGGGCCCGGAGGGCGGCGATGGCGGCGGGCAGGTGGTGGCCGCGGGTACCCCTGAAGCGGTGACGCTGACCCCGGGGAGCCATACCGGCGAGGAATTGAAGCGCCTGCTGGCCCGCAGCGCGGGCGTGCGCGCCGCATAAGCAACCGCGGCTCGCGCCACCGGGCGCATCCGGGGCCGCCCTAAATTGCCGGGGCGGCCTGCCGTTAAGGTTGCCATGACGCGCGACTCGAACCATGGCTTTCCGCAGGACGGGCACGAAGCGGCCATGGCGAAAGGGCCGGCCGCGGCAGTGGGACAGATACGTTCTGCGTCCAGCCCCCCGCCTGCCTACCGCCACCGCCTCGGCGCCCGGATCAATCTGCTGGCCATCACACTGATCTTTCTGACGGCTCTTTCCATTGGAACGATCCTGGCGGTACGGCAAGTGGTGGATGGATATGACCGCCTGCGCGATGAGGGCCGGCGCGCCGTGATGCTGCTTGCCCGCGCCGCGGCGCCGGTGCTCGCCTCAGGACAGGGCGACGCCTATGAGGCCTTTGTAATGTCGGCAGGCGCCTCTCCCAGTACAGCCTACGTGGAGCTTCTCGATGCCTCGGGCGGGCGGCTCGGATTTCACCCCATGCAGCCCCACACACCCCCACCGAACATCCCGAACCTGGCCGCCGTCCAGGCTGGCACAGTGCTGTTGCCCCTGGGCGGACTGAGCCGGCGCGGGGGGGTGGGTTACTTTGATTTTCTCGCGCCGGTTTTTGACCCGAAGAACAACACGCTGCTGGGCTACCTCAGGGTCGGCGTCACAGACCGCGACCTGACAGGCAACCTCTACGACACGTTGCAATTGCTGCTCCTGGTGACCGGGACGGCAATTCTGTTCGGCATCTTTGCCGTGTTGTTTCTTTCCCGCCGCATCGTGCGGCCGCTGGAGTTGCTCACCGAGGCCGCGCGCGCGGTCGCCAGGGATCACCTGGACGTGGCTTCGCTGCCTGTGCAGGGGCATGACGAAATCGCAACCATGGGCAGGGCTTTTGACACCATGTTGAAGCGCATCCGCGACTATCGCGGTGAAGTGGAGCGCGCCCGCAATTTACTGGAAGCCATCGTGGAAGCCCGTACCGCCGAACTCAACGAGCGCGCACTCGATCTGGCACGGACCAAGGAGCGGCTTGGGCTTGCCATGGACGGATCGAGGCTGGTCTTGTGGGAGTGGGATCTT